>JAICME010000036.1 GCA_025929425.1 Thermoleophilia bacterium
CTAGTACGCGTGTCCGGTGAGCGCCTTCGCGACCTCGAAGCAGACGGTGATCAGCACCGCGGCGAGGACGACGATCGTGCCCAGCGTGACCGGCAGCATCCGCCACGGGTGTTCGTCGAACCCCGGATGGACGTGGGGGTGCGGTAGGTGCAGGTGCAACACGGCGGCCTCCTCGTGCCGTATGACACGCTCCTACCGCGTCCCCGCGGATGTCAAACGAGCCGGATCAGGCTCCCGCCGGCACCTTGGACGGGTCCGGGACGATCCGGATGTAGGGCTTCGGCTCCTCCCAGCCTCCGAAGATCTCCTTGGCCTCGTCGTTCGAGACGGAGCCGGCGATGATCACGTTCTCGCCCGCGTTCCACTGCGCAGGCGTCGACACCTTGTGGTTCGCCGTGAGCTGCAACGAGTCGATCACGCGCAGAACCTCGTCGAAGTTGCGGCCGGTCGTCATCGGATAGACGAGGATGAGCTTGATCTTCTTGTCCGGCCCGATCACGAACACGTTGCGCACCGTCTGGTTGTCGGCCGCCGTGCGGTCGGCCGGATCGCCGGAGACGTCGCCGCCGAGCATCCCGTACGCCTGCGAGATCGCGAAGTCGGAGTCGCCGATCATCGGATAGTTCGGCCGGGTGCCCTGCGTCTCCTCGATGTCGTCCGCCCAGCCCTCGTGCTTGTCGACCGGGTCGACCGAGAGTCCGATGATCTTGACGTTGCGCCGGTCGAACTCCGGCTTGATCGACGCCATGTAGCCGAGCTCGGTCGTGCACACCGGCGTGAAGTCCTTGGGGTGCGAGAAGAGCACTGCCCATGAATCGCCGATCCAGTCGTGGAATCTGATCGACCCCTCCGTTGTCTGCGCCTCGAAGTCGGGCGCAGTGTCACCGATCCTCAATCCCATGTGTCCTCCTTTTCGAGCGACCCTAACGCTCCGGTCGAGCGCGTCGCAAACGGGCGATGACCTTGCGTAAAACGTCCGTAAGCCCAGAGTGCTTCCGCTTCCTCTGCATCCTCCCACAGGAGATGCTCTCGGCATGAGTCCCGCCCAACGCTCCTGGCTCTTTCGCGAGGTCAACGACCGAATCTACGATCTGCTCTCGACGGCCGAGCCGGACCTTCCCGGCGAGTTCCTCTGCGAGTGCGGCTCCGAGTGCGACCACCGTGTCCTGCTCCCGCCCGCAGTGTTCGCGAGCCTGAGGCGCACGGGGCGGAGTGTGCAGTCGCCCGATTGCACCGGCCCGACGTTCGAGCTCGGCGGCGTTCCCGCGCTGAGCTAGGGCGCTGCAGCGAAGGCGACGCGAAGCGGCGCGCCCGATTCATATCTTGCTCACATGAATCTCCCTTCGGCGGTCCGTAGGCTGCCTGGATGAACGGGCTCCGACTGCTCAAGCGGGGCACTGAGCAGGCACACGCAGAGGAGCTCCCTTCACTCTTCGTCGTCTCGCTGCCGCGGTCGCTCTCGAGCCTTGTCTATGTCGCGGCGGCGCGTGCGGTCGGGCTCGGAGAGCCGACCTGGACGAGCGACGGCGAGATCCTCAACCGCGACCGGGTGCCCAGGCGGTTGCAGAGCCTCGCGCCGGCGGACGAGCGGTTCACCTTGCTCGGCGCGGCTCCCGATGCGTTTGCGGACATTGCCGGCTATCTCAACCGCAGCGCACTGCGCCGGGGCTTCGCCTACAAGGACGTCGTGCAGCCGTTCGTGGTCTCCGGCTGGGAGGGCCTCCGGGACTTCAAGGTGCTCAAGGTGCGTCGGGACGTCGCCGAGGTCGCCTACACGATGCTGAAGCGGCAGTGGCTCTATCCCGCCCGGGCGGCGAGCGTCTTCGACAATCACCGGTGGGCCCTCGTCGAGGGCCTCGTTCGTGCCGAGGCGGTGCTCGACGCGCTGCCGGGTGAGACCGTCGAGTACGCGGACGCGGTCTTCGCCCATGATCCGCTGGAGGGCGCACTGCGGCGGCTCTACCCCGACGCCCCACTCGCACCGCTTCGCTACATCGACCGCAGCTTCGTTCGCACGCGGCGCCGCCTCGAGGCCGAGCGGCGCGACTCGCTCGTCTTCCGCCGGCTCGAGTGGATAGTCACCGCGGTGCGGGAGCGGCTGGGATCCGACGAGCCGCGCGAGGAGATCGCGGAAGCTCTCTCCTAACTGGTCTTCGCCGCCGGCCGCCGGTGGAAGTCGAGCAGAGCGAGGGCTCCGACGACGAGCGTCGGGAGGATTACGAGCGCGCGGTAGAGGAGCACCGCCGCGACGACGTGGCCGTGCGGAGCACCGAACCCGACGAGCGTGCCGATCATTCCGAGCTCCACCACTCCGATCCCGCCCGGGGTGAGAGGCAGGGAGCTGATCACGCGGCCGATCGCCCACGCGAGGAAGGCCTCGCTGGGGGGAAGCTCTGCGACCGAGACCCCGACTGCGCGGAGCGAGAGCTCGAAGATGAGGTAGGCCGTCAGCTGGTTCCCGAGCGTGGACAGCGTGAGCGACAGCCAGCGCCGGCGGAGGTGGGAGAGCCGCTCCTGCCGCACCTTGACGAGCTTCTCTCCGTCCCAGGCGGGTGGCTCTCGCCGGAAGAGTCGCGCCAGCCGGGCGGCGACCCGGCCCGCGGTGTCGCCGATGCGGCGCGCCGCTCCCGGGCTCCGCAGAACCGCAAAGGCTGCTGCCGCGAGCACGACGCCCGCCGCCGCGCTCGCGCCGGCGATCGCGGCCGTCGATCCCGAGAGGCGGCCCGACGCGAAGACGAGAACGGCCCCGACGAGTGGATAGAGAAAGATCATCCCCTGGCTCCAGATGCCGGTCAGCGCGACCGCAAAGCCCGCCTCGCCTGCGGTGATGCGCAGCCGGCGCAGGAAGCCGAACGACAGCGCCATCCCGAGCGGCGCACCGCCCGGAAGGACGATGGTCATGGCCGTCGATGCCTGCGTGAAGCCGAGTGCGCCGAGCCACGAGAGCTGCGGCAGGACGGCCCGCCACGGGAGGGCGGTCGTCACGACGTCTGCGAGCGCGGCCGCTGCGAGTCCCGCCAGCCACGGCGCCGACACCGTTCCGAGGCGGTGAGCCACCGTTCCGTAGCTGGCGATCCGTGGCACGACCGCTGCGAACACGCCTGCGATGAGCGCAACGCCGAGTGCGCTGCGGAGGACAGCCCGGCTCGGACGCCGCATGACCCTGAGCGTAGTGCGGGCGAGGAAACCGTGATTCCCTCGCCCGCAGGGCCGTCCCTTTGCTTCCCTTGCCAGCAGCGGTACCCGACGGGCCTCCGATCGAAACGGCTAGCCTCAGCCCGCCATGAGCGTCCTTGTCACCGGCGGAGCGGGCTTCATCGGATCTCACGTCGCGCGACACCTCGTCGGTGCCGGCCACGACGTCGTCGTGCTCGACGACCTCAGCGGCGGCTACGAGGCGAACGTGCCCGCCGGCGCCACCTTCGTCGCCGGCTCGGTCGTCGATCCCGAGCTCGTCGAAGACCTGTTCCAGACCCACGGGTTCTCCGCCGTGTTCCACCTCGCCGCCTATGCGGCCGAAGGGCTATCGCACTTCATCCGCCGCTTCAACTACACGAACAATGTTCTCGGCTCGGTCAATCTCCTCAACGCCGCGGTTCGTGCCGAGACGGTCGAGCGCTTCGTCTTCACGAGCTCGATCGCCGTCTACGGGGCGGCTCAGACGCCGATGACCGAGGAGGTGACTCCCGAGCCGGAGGATCCCTACGGGATCGGGAAGTACGCGGTCGAGCTCGACCTGCGGGCCGCGCAGCGGATGTTCGGGCTCGACTACACGATCTTCCGGCCCCACAACGTCTACGGCGAGCAGCAGAACGTCGCCGACCCGTACCGGAACGTGATCGGGATCTTCATCAACCAGTTGCTGAGCGACCGTCCCCTGACCATCTTCGGCGACGGCTTGCAAACGCGGGCGTTCACGCACATCGACGACGTCGCACCGGTGATCGCCCGCTCGATCGAGGTTCCCGGGGCTTCGAACGAGGTCTTCAACGTCGGCGCAGACACGCCGCACACGGTGCTCGATCTCGCCCACGCGGTCGCGCGCGCCTTCGACGTGAGCGACCCCGAGATCGAGTTTCTGCCGGCGCGGGAGGAGGTCGTGCACGCGTTCTCCGACCACGCGAAGCTCCACCGCGTGTTCGGCCAAGAGGAGACGGTGCCGCTCGAGGAAGGTCTGCGCCGGATGTCCGACTGGGCGCGCGAGATCGGCGTTCGAGACCCGGTTCGCTTCGAGAGCGTCGAAGTGCTGCGGAATCTGCCGCCCTCGTGGGCAGCGGGCCTGACGCAGACCGCGTAGTTAGTGCCCGACGTCTCGGTCTCTCTCGTCAACACGAACTCACGGGAGCTCCTGCTCGCGTGCCTCGAGTCGCTCGAGGGCACCGACGTAGAGATCGCCGTTCTCGACAATGCTTCCGAGGACGGCTCCGCTGCGGCTGTCCGCGAGCGCTTCCCCGGAGTCCGGGTGATCGAGCAACGCCGGCGTGCAGGCTTCGGCGCGAACCACAACACGGTGATCCGCGCCACGACCGGCCGTTATGTCTTCGTGCTGAACGAGGACACGACGAGCGAGGACTGGGGTTTCGAGCGGATGGTCGCGCACCTCGACGCGAACCCGCGCGTCGCAGCGCTCGGCCCGCGGCTCGTCTATCCGGACGGGCGACTGCAGTCCTCGGCGTGGCGTTTCCCCTCTCCGGCGACCGCCGCGCTCGGGCTGCTCACGCTCGGCCGCGCCGGAATCCTCCAGTCGGGCGGGAGCGTGACCCGCGACGTGGACTGGGCCATGGCGGCTGCGCTGATGGTTCGCCGCGAGGCACTCGACGAGGTAGGTCTCTTCGACGAGGAGTTCTTCATCTACTCCGAGGAGACGGATCTCTCCCGCCGCCTCAGGCGGGCCGGCTGGCGGACGCAGTACTTCCCGCAGGTGACGGTCGTGCATCACGAGTCGCAGTTCAGCGCGGGAATCCCCGAGCGGCGGATCAACGAGATGTGGCGCGGCCGGCACCGGTACTGGCGCAAGCACCACTCGGCGGCGGGTGCCGCTGCCGCCGCGTTCCTCACCGGCGCCCAGTACGCGGCACGGGCGCTCCTCAGGGCGCAAGACCGCGACTTCGCCGGCCGGATGCGGCTGCATGCCCGCGACGCGATTCGCGTCCGCGGTCCCGGTCTCCGCGAGCTCGCCGAGGAGTGGAACAGGGAGCACGCCCCGGGCAGTCGGCTCGGCGACTAGCGCACCCGAGCGCCTTCGGGCACACTCCCGTCCAGAGGTCAGCCGTCGGGGGGAATGTGGAAGCAGTTCAGCGAATCAGGTCGAAGAGGTCGCATCCTCGCCCGGCCTCACGCGCGCACAGGCCGGCGCAGCTCGCGCACGGCACCTGGCGCAGCCGCGTTCGGCATCGGCCGGAACCGGGTGGCGGTGTGGGCGGAGGCGGCACTCAGGCGACGCCGGCTCCCGTACTCCTGGTCGACGACGAGCCGGCGATTCGCACGATCTGCCGCGTCAACCTCGAAGGCGACGGGCTTCCGGTGCTCGAGGCAAGGGACGGCGCCGAGGCTCTCGCGGAGGTGCGGAGGCAGCGGCCCTCCCTCGTGCTCCTCGACGTGATGATGCCGGGCGTCGACGGCTGGAACGTCGCGGAGCAGCTCGCTGCCGACGCGCACACGCGAGACATTCCGGTCGTATTCCTCTCGGCTCGCGCGGCGCCGGAGGATCGCCTGCGTGCGCAGGAGCTCGGCGCGGTGGGCTATGTCGTCAAGCCGTTCGATCCGCTCGAGCTGGCGGGAACCATTCGCAACGTGCTCGAGCGCGTCGCCAGGGGGGAGCGCGAGCAGCTCAACCGCGACCTTTCGAGCGAGGGATGACGGACCGAACCGCTGTGGTCGCGCTCGAAGGCGCGGCCGAGCGCCTGCAACGGCCGGGGAAACGCACCGCCTTCGCGGGATTCGTCGCGGTGGCAGGGCCGGGCGCGGTCACCTTGCTCGCTTTCGGCAAGCCGCACGAGGCCCTGCCGGCACTCCTCTATGTCCTCGTCGTGCTCTTCGCCACGTCGCTCGGAGGACGCGGCCCGGGGCTCGTCGCGGCGGCGGCCTCGATCGTCCCGTTCTACTACTTCTTCCTCGTGCCGCACCACACCTGGACGCTCAAATCCGAGGGTGCGGTCGGGCTCGCGGTCTTCGTCCTCACCGGAGTGCTCGGCGGCGAGGTGCTCGCTCGGCAGCGCGGTGCGCGGACGCGCGCGGAG
The DNA here is from genome assembly GCA_025929425.1 of Thermoleophilia bacterium. Lineage (GTDB taxonomy): Bacteria > Actinomycetota > Thermoleophilia > Gaiellales > Gaiellaceae > Palsa-739. The sequence goes on from JAICME010000036.1 coordinate 6,240, forward strand.
GAAGAAGCCTCGTCGCGGATGCAGGCGCTCGACACCGCGCTCCGCCTGCACCTCGTCGCCGACGCGCTCGTCTCTGCCCAGACTCCGCAAGAGGTCTTGAACGCGGTGCTCGTCGAAGGCGTGCATGCTGCCGACGCCCGCGGCGGCCTCATCGCCACGCTGAGCGCCGACGGCGAATGGCTCGATGTGATCGCATCGCGAGGCTACGACGCGAGGTACATCGATCCGTTCCGCCGCTTTCCGGTCGCCGGCGACTACCCGCTCTCGGAGGCGGTGCGAACCGGCGAGGGCGTCTTCGTCGGCTCGGTGGCGGAGCGCGACCGACGCTACCCCGAGCTCGTCGGGCACTCGCAGCCGGGCCATGGGCTGGTCTGTCTCCCGCTCATAGGCCTGCACGGCCCGATCGGCGGGCTCGTCTTCTCGTTCTCGACGGACGAGGAGTTTCCGCCGGAGCGCCGCGCGCTGAAGCTCGCGCTCGCGCGACAGGCGGCGCTCGCACTCGAGCGGGTTCGGATCTCGGTCGCGGAACAGGCGCTGCGAGAGCGGCTCTCCTTTCTCGGCGAGGCGACTGCAGTGCTCACCTCCTCGCTCGAGGTCGAGCAAACGCTGCAGCGTCTCACCGAGCTCGCGGTTCCGCAGCTTGCCGACTGGTGCGCAATCTCGATGCTCGAGGAGAGCGGGGAGATCGAGCAGCGCGTCGTTGCCCACCAGGATCCTGAGCGCAAGCGGTGGGCGGAGACGATGCGCTCCCACTCGCGCACGATCCACATCGACGACGAGTTCGACCTCACGGCCCGGGTGATCCGCACGGCCGAGCCGATCTTTCTCCGCGAAGTGCCGCAGGAGCTGCTCGACGAGGCGGCGCGCCGCGATCCCAACGCTGCCGAGGCGCTGCGGGAGGTCTCGATCCGCAGCGCGATCACCGTCCCGCTGCGGTCCGGGGAACAGACTTTCGGTGCGCTGACGCTCGTCTCCGAGTCCAGAGAGCTCGAGGACACGGATTTCGATCTGGCGCAGGAGCTCGGCGCGCGCGCAGCGATCGCGGTCGAGAATGCGCGGCTCTATCGCGAAGCCGAACGCCGGGCCGAAGCAGCTCTCGCGCTCGCGTACGTCGTCGACGGCGTCGTCCTGCTCGACCAGGACGGGCGCGTGCGGTTCTGGAACGCTGCGGTCGCGGCGATCACCGGCATCCGCGAGGCTGAGGCGCTCGGGCGGCAGCCCATCGAGGTGCTGCCGGCCTGGGGAGAGCTCGTGCGTCTTGCGGAGCTCGCCGACGCCGACGCGCCGCAACGCGCCCGCTCGGTGACGGTGCCGATCGAGACAGCCGCGGGAGATCGGTGGGTGGCGGTCACCGGGGTCGCGTTCGACGAGGGCGTCGTCTACGCACTCCGTGACGTCACCGACGAGCAGGAGCTCGAGCGCGCCCGCAGCGACTTCGTCGCGACCGCGTCGCACGAGCTGCGTACGCCGCTCGCCGCGGTGTACGGCGCCGCAAGGACCCTGCGGCGCACGGACATCGAACTGCCTGCCGAGCAGCAGGAGGCATTCCTCGACATCATCGTGAGCGAGACGGAGCGGCTGACGGCGATCGTCTCCCAGATCCTCCTCGCGGGCCAGCTCGGGGAAGGACGGGTGGACGTGGACACCACGGCGACCGATCTCAGGCCGCTCGTCGACAGCGTTCTCGCCTCGACCCGGCTGCGGACGCCTGCGCACATCGAGCTGCGTGTGGAGCAGAACGGCGACCGCCCGGTCGCGCTCGCCGACGAGGACAAGCTCCGGCAGGTACTGGTCAACCTGCTCGACAACGCGATCAAGTACTCACCCGACGGTGGGGAGGTGGCGGTCGAGCTCGCGGGGGGCGCCGGTCGCGTCCGGCTCACCGTGCGGGATCAAGGGCTCGGCGTCCCGGCCGGTGAGCAGGAGCGGATCTTCGAGAAGTTCTACCGGCTCGATCCCGCCCTCACGCGCGGCGTCGGCGGCAGCGGGCTCGGGCTCTTCATCTCGCGCGAGCTCGTCACCCGGATGGGCGGCTCGCTGACCGTCCGCTCCCGCCCCGGGGAAGGCGCGGCTTTCGTCGTCGATCTGCCCGCCGCTTAGCGGTCTCTCACTTCCCGCGGCAAACTTAGAGCCGAAATGCTCGTTCTCGTGGCAGACGACGACCGCGCGGTGCGCGAGGCCCTCGAACGTGCGCTCCAGCTGCACGGCTACGAGGTCGCGCTCGCCTCGGACGGCGACTCGGCGCTCTCGGCGGTGGAGACGCGCACTCCGGATGCGCTCGTGCTCGACGTGATGATGCCGGGGCTCGACGGACTCGACGTGACGCGCCGCCTGCGCCGGCAGGGGAATCGGGTGCCGATCCTCCTGCTCACCGCCCGCGACGCGGTCGGCGACCGGGTGGAGGGCCTCGACGCCGGCGCCGACGACTACCTGCCGAAGCCGTACGACCTCGAGGAGCTGCTCGCGCGTCTCCGCGCGCTCCTGCGGCGCTCGAAGCCGGAAGAGCCGGGCGCGCTGCTCCGCTTCGCCGACCTCACGCTCGATCTCGGCTCGATGGACGCGCGACGCGGCGGCCGTCGCTTCGAGCTGACGACGACCGAGGCCCACCTGCTCGAGCTGTTCATGCGCAACCCGCGCCAGGTGCTCCCGCGCTCGCTCATCTACGAGCGCGTCTGGGGCTACGACTTCAGCCATTCCTCGAACGCGCTCGACGTCTACGTCGGCTATCTCCGGAGGAAGACGGAGGCCGAGAACGAGGAGCGGCTGATCCACACCGTTCGCGGCACGGGCTACGTGCTGCGCGAGCCGTGACACTTCGCGCTCGCCTGACGCTCGTCGCCGCCGGGGTCGTCGCGCTCGTGGTTGCGTTGGCGTGCGCCACGACGTACTTCGTGATGCGTCACGAGCTCTACTCGCAGGTGGACACCCAGCTGACCGAGCACGCGCACAACCCGACCACGAACTACGAGGGCTTCAACCCGTTCCAGCAGGATTTCGTCGCGATCGTCCTGCCGAACGGCCAGCGCTCGTTGCAGAGCGACCCGGTGCCGATCGACGCTCAGATTCGCGCCGTCGCCGCCGGTCACCGGCGAGGGTTCTTCCGCAACACGACCCTCAAGGCGGTTCAGACCAGCACGGGCCGCCAGATCGTGCTCCGCGCCCGCGAGCGCGTGCTCCCGATCACCGGTGGCGCCGTCGTGGTCGCCCGCGACATCGACTACATCGACCACGACCTCGACCGCCTGCGTTTCATCCTGATCCTCGTCTCGTTCGGCGGGATCCTGATCGCGGCGGCAGCGGGCGCCCTTGTCTCGGGCGCCACACTCGCGCCGGTGCGTCGGCTGACTGCTGCGGCCGAGCGGATCGCCGAGACAGGCGAGCCGAGCGAGCGCGTTCCGGAGGGAGGGCGTGATGAGCTCGCAAGCCTCGGCGCGTCCTTCAACACGATGCTCGCGTCGCTCGAAGAGTCGCTCGAGACGCAGCGGCGCTTCGTCGCCGATGCGTCTCACGAGTTGCGCACTCCGCTCACGAGCCTGCAGACGAACATCGATGTCCTGCGCGGCGACATCGAGCTCGAGCCGGAGCAGCGCCGACGTCTGCTCGACGATCTGCACCGGGAGTCGCAGGAGATGCGCGCGCTGATCGGGGGCCTCCTGGAGCTGGCGCGTGGCGACGCCCAGACGGTGAAGGAGGAGTTTCAGCTGGACGAGCTCGTGGAGGCCAGTGTCGAACGCGCGCGCACGCGGTTCCCGGCGATCGTGTGGGAGAGCAACGGCCTCGAGCCGACGATCGTCGACGGCTACCGCGACCGGATGGAACGCGCCGTCTGGAACCTGCTCGAGAACGCGGGCAAGTGGAGCGGCGAGGATGGCTCCGTCGAGGTCTCACTCGCGCGAGGCGAGCTGCGGGTGCGCGATCACGGGCCCGGCTTCTCCGAGGAGGACCGGCCGCTCGTCTTCGACCGCTTCTACCGCTCGGCCGCGGCCCGCGCGATGCCGGGTGCGGGGCTCGGGCTCGCAATCGTCCGCGAGGTCGCCGAGGCGCACGGCGGAACCGTCGAGGCGGAGAACGCGGCCGGCGGGGGCGCTCTCGTGCGACTCAGCCTGAACGGAGCCGCCCGACCGGGCGGCGACGAGACGTCTTGAGCGGCTCTTAGCTGATTTTCATCGGGGCGTGGTTCGATGCTTCTTGCATCGAACCCCTCCCGGTCCGGCCGTTTCGGTCGGCCCGCGGCCAGCTCGGTCCGGCGTCTTCCCGGATCCCCTGCGGTGAAGGCGCCGGGCTGCGCGGGTTCGAGGCTGCTCAGCCAACGACGCACAGCACCTGGTCGTACTCCGGAAGGAGATCGCGGTCGAGGCCGGCATCCGCCCGGTCGCCGGCCCGGAGCGGCACGACTACGCGAATCGCTCCGCCGCGCACGAACCCGATGCGGTCGGGGCCGAGGTCGAGCGGCTCGTAGTCGCCTGCGAACGCCTCGGGCCGCTCCGAGCGGAGACGCAGGACCCGGAGGATGAGATGGGCCTTCAGCGACCGCCGGGTCGGCGACCGCTCGTGCAGTACGGAAACGTGCGCGGCCCAGTCCACCGGTCGCCGGTTGTCCGGGTCGACGAGGTTGAGCGACCAGAGCGCGTCGCCCTGGTAGAGATCGGGCACGCCGGGGCTCGTCAGGCGGAGCAGGAGTGCCCCGAGCGACGCATGCTCCCCGGCCCGCGCGACGCGCGCGGCGAACGGCTCGAAGTCGTCGAGTAACTCGTGGTTCGAGTACAGGCTGCGTACGAACTCGCGCACGCGGCGCTCGTGCGTCTCGTCCGGATCGAGCCAGCTCGTCGTTCGCTTCCCCTCGCGCAGCGCCTTCTGGAGGTAGAGCTCGAGGCGGCCCGGGACGATCGGCCAGGCGCCCACCAGCGTCTGCCAGACGAGGTACTCCTCGTCGGGATCGTCCATTCCGCCCGTGAGCGCGTGCCAGCGGCGAACGCGCTCGGCCCACTCGTCCGCCACCGCCGCGAGCGCCCCGATGCGTGCTCGCACGTCGCCGGCCCGTTTCGTGTCGTGGGTCTGGGATGCGAGCAGCGCGTGCGGGTGCCGCTGGAGGCGTTCGAGCGCCGCGTCGTGGAACTGCTCCGGCGAGAGCGAGAAGCGGTCGGGATTTCCTCCGACCTCGTTCAGCGCCGTGAGCCGGAACCAGCGGTAGAACGCGGTGTCCTCGACGCCCTTCGCCATCACGGGCCCGGTCGTCTGCTGCCAGCGCGTGACGAACTCCGGATCCTCGAAGCCGAGGATGATCCTGCGCAGATCCTCGGGCAGGACTGCGCACGCTTCCCGGTCGTCCTCGGCGACTCGGCCGCGCTCGACGTACGTGCGGTAGACGTGAAGGGCGGCAGCCGCCTCTTCGAGCCCGTCGCACCGACAGAGCGCACGAAGCCGCTCGAACTCCTGGGCGAACGTCGTCCTCGCCACCTCGAGCTTCGCCTCGTGCGCCACCTCCGCGAAGCTGCGCCGCTCTCCCGTCAGCTCCACGTAGAGAGACGTCAGCGGCTCCTCGCCTGCGGGGTCGACGAAGAGGGCGGTTACGTCGTTGGCGAACTCGTAACCCGTCGTCCCCTCGACGGGCCAGTCGGGTCGCAGCCGCTCTCCCGGCTCGAGGATCTTCTCCACCCAGATCCGCTCGACGCCGCTTTCGCGCAGCCGGTCGAGGTATTCGCGCGGATTCGCGAGCCCGTCCGGATGGTCGATGCGGAGCCCCTCGACGAGCCCCGCGTGCACGAGCTCGAGCACCTTCGCGTGCGTCGTCTCGAACACGTCGGGATCCTCGACCCGGACTCCGGCGAGCTCTCCGATGTCGAAGAAACGCCGGTACCAGCCGGTTTCCCGATCCCAGTCGAAGAACTTCGCGCGCGTCTCCGGGTCGCGCCAGAAGGGGTTCTCGTCCTCGGAGGTCGCCATGTGGTTCGGTACGACGTCGAGGATCGTGCCGAGCCCGGCCTCTCGGGTCGCCTCGCAGAGCGAGCGCAGCTCATCCTCTCCGCCGAGCCCGTCCGACACACGCGTGGGATCCACGACGTCGTAGCCGTGGGTCGACTCGTGCCGCGCCTGCAGGACGGGCGAGAGATACAGGTGCGAGACACCGAGCTCTCGGGCGTACGGGAGCACGACCTCGCGCACCCGGCGAAAGTCGAGCTCGGGGGTGAGCTGGAGTCGATACGTGCAGCGAAGGTCGGCCACGAAGACCGTGCTTACCCGCTAGCGCGACTCCCAGCCATGGAGGATCGCGAGGGCATCGTCGAGGGAGCCGACCACGGCGCCGCCGCCTGCCTCGATGCAGCCGCGCACGAAGAGATTCGTCGCGAACTCGCCGCGGCGCTCCGCACGGAGATCCGTGAGCAGTCCGACCACTCCCTTGCGTTCCGGGTCTCGCTGCTTGAGCCCGTGGAAGAGCCCGATCTCGCAGGCGGTGCCGTCGTCGACCGACGGCCCGTCGAGGACGGCGAGCACGGCGTCTGCGGACTCGACGCCGCCTGCGTCCACCGCGAACACCGCCGCGGGCGTCGCGTCGAGCCCGACGAGGCCTTGCTCGTGTGGCACGAAGACGCCGAACCCCTCCGCGCGGAGCCGGCTCGCACAGTCGTCGAGAAACGCCCGCTCGTACGGCGTGAAGATCGACCCGGCGAGATAGATGCGCATCGGCTCAGTTTCGCCGCAGCAGGAGCAGCGAGTGTTCCTGCACCGCGACGAGTGCGCGCGCGCCGAGCTGTCCCTCGGGCGCCTCGCCGGTTGCGAGCTCGACCTGCCACCGTGCGCCGAAGCGCCGGGCCGGCAGGGTGAAGACGACAGGCTCCGAGTGCACGTTGAAGACGAGCAGGAACGAGTCGTCGAACATCGGCTCGCCGTGCGCCGTTCTCTCCCGGATCTCCTGCCCGTTGAGGAAGACGCCGAGGGTCTTGGTCTCCGGGTTCGTCCAGTCGCGCTGCGTCATCCGGCGCCCGTCGGGCCGGAACCACCACGCATCCGGTAGCCCACTCTCGCCGGCGTCACCGCTCAGGAACGACGTCCGCCGGAAGACCGGGTGCTCGCGCCGCAGAGCGATCACCCGCCGCGCGAACTCGATCAGGCCTGCGTCCGCCGAGGCCCAGTCGAACCAGGAGATCTCGTTGTCCTGGCACCACGCGTTGTTGTTGCCGCCCTGCGTCCGCCCGAACTCGTCACCGCCGAGCAGCATCGGCACGCCTTGCGACAGGAGGAGCGTCGCGAGGAAGTTGCGCTGCTGCCGCGCCCGCACCGCCAGCACACCCGGATCCTCGGTCGGCCCCTCGGCGCCGAGGTTCCACGAGCGGTTGTCGTCCGTCCCGTCCCGGTTGTCCTCGAGGTTCGCCTCGTTGTGCTTGTCGTTGTAGGAGACGAGATCGTTGAGCGTGAAGCCGTCGTGGGCGGTGACGAAGTTGATCGAGGCGAACGGGTCGCGGCCGTCCTCGCCGTAGAGGTCGGAAGACCCGGTGAAGCGCTGCGCGAACTCGCCCACGTTCCCCAGCCCGCGCCAGAAGTCGCGCACGGAGTCGCGGTACTTCCCGTTCCACTCGGCCCAGCGGACCGGGAAGTTGCCGACCTGGTAGCCGCCCGGCCCGACGTCCCACGGCTCGGCGATCAGCTTCACCTGCGACAGCACGGGGTCCTGGTGGATCGTGTCGAAGAAGGCCGAGAGCCGGTCGACGTCGTAGAACTCGCGCGCGAGCGCCGACGCGAGGTCGAAGCGGAAGCCGTCGACGTGGCACTCGAGGACGAAGTAGCGGAGCGAGTCCATGATCAGCCGCAGCACGGACGGGTGGACGGGGTTGAGCGAGTTGCCCGTGCCGGTGAAGTCCATGTAGAAGCGCTGATCGTCCGGCATCAGCCGGTAGTAGCTCCGGTTGTCGAGCCCCCGGAACGAGAGCATCGGCCCGAGATGATTCCCCTCCGCCGTGTGGTTGTAGACGACGTCGAGGATCACTTCGATGCCGGCGCCGTGGAGCGCCTTGACCATCCCCTTGAACTCGCGCACTTGCTCGCCGGCCGTGCCGGTCGCGGCGTAGAGCGCGTGCGGCGCGAGGTAGCCGATCGAGGAGTAGCCCCAGTAGTTCGTCAGGCCGCGTTCGTGCAGGAACCCCTCGTCGGCGATGTGGTGGATCGGGAGCAGCTCGACCGCCGTCACTCCGAGGTCGTGGAGGTAGGCAAGCGCGGGCTCCGAGGCGAGTGCTCCGTAGGTGCCGCGAAGGTCCTCGCGGACCTCGGGATGCCGCTGGGTGAAGCCCTTCACGTGCGTCTCGTAGATGACGGTGTCGTTCCAGTCCGTCCGCGGTGGCTCGTCGTCTTCCCAGTCGAACGACGTGTCCACGACGACGCTCTTGGGGATCGCGTCGGCGTCGTCCTCGTCGTCGAACTCGAGGTCGGCGTCCTCGTCGAGGCTCGGCACGTAGGGGAGGGCGTTCGCGCGATCCCACTGCACCGCTCCCTCGATCGCCTTCGCATACGGGTCGATGAGGAGCTTGTTCGGGTTGAAGCGGTGGCCGGACGGCGGGTCGTACGGACCGTGGACGCGGTAGCCGTACCGCTGGCCCGGGCCGACCCCGGGGAGGTAGCAGTGCCAGTTGTGGGCGGTCACGTCCTGGAGCCCGACGCGCGTCTCGGTGTCGCCGTCGAACAGACAGAGCTCCACGCGCTCGGCGTGCTCGGAGAAGAGCGCGAAGTTCGTCCCCCCGCCGTCCCACGTCGCTCCGAGTGGAAACGGCCGTCCCGGCCAGACCTCCATCAGCGGGAGAGTTCCACGCGGCGGTTCGCGAAGTCGGCGACAAGCGTCACGTCGCCGCGCCGCAGTCGCAGGACCTTAGCCCCATCGTCTGCCTCCGCCTCGAGTTCGCGCGGCAGCTCGCGGCGCAGGGCGAGGAGCTCGCGGTAGAGCGGATCCGGCTCGCCGGGCCGCAGCTTCGCGCGGAGAAAGGTCTCGAGCGCCTGGGGATCCGGCACCTCCTCGCCGGTGAAGGAGGCGAAGTCCGCGAACTCGCGCTTTCGTCCCTCGCGTGTCGCCTCGGCGATCGCCGGATCGATGTGGTCGGTGAAGAACTGGAACGGTGCCGTCTCGAAGCGCTCCTCGCCCATGAAGAGGAGCGGCGTGCACGGCGAGAAGAGCGTCACGGCCGCGGCTACGCGCAGCGCCTCCTCCGGCAGGCGATCGCCGCGCGCCCGGTTGCCGACCTGGTCGTGGTTCTGGGCGCAGATCACGCTGCGCCGCGGGTCGTGACCCGCGCCGGCGAGGTCCTCGGCGAGCGAGCCGACCGATCCGTAGTCCGCGTAGTAGCCCTCCCGCTCGTCGGTGAGGAGGACGTGGAGCTCGTGATGGGAGCGGTCGGCCCACTGTGCGTCGTGGCCCCACTCGTCGATCGGACGCCAGTCGCCGACCTCCATTTCCGAGATCACGAGCGCAGCCCCGACGCGCTGCTTCAGCTCCGCGCAGACGTGCAGGGGCGAGTCGTCGAAGATCGCGTGCACCGCGTCGAGGCGCAGGCCGTCGACGTGGAAGTCGCGGATCCACTGCTCCGCGTTCTGGATCGCCCACTCGCGCACGCCACGCTGCCCGTAGTCGAGCGCGTCGCCCCAGAACGTCTCGTGGCGGTCGGTGAAGTACGGCCCGAACGCGCGCAGCGCCTCGTCTCCGGGGCCGACGTGGTTGTAGACGACGTCGAGGATCACGCCGAGTCCGTTCGCGTGGGCCGCGTCGACGAGCCGCGCGAGCCCGAACGGGCCGCCGTAGACGGGATGCGCCGCGTAGGTGTAGAGGCCGTCGTAGCCCCAACCGCGGTTGCCCGGGAACGTCGCGACCGGCATCAGTTCGATCGCGGTCACGCCCAGCTCACGCAGGCCGGGCAGCTGCGGGATCACGCCGTCGAACGTCCCCTCCTCGCTGAACGTCCCGACGTGCAGCTCGTAGATCACGAGGTCGTCGAGCGCGACACCGTTCCAGCCGTCGTCGCTCCAGGCGAAGGCGCTCGTGTCGAGGACGCGCGACGATCCGCTCACGCCTTCGGGCTGCCAGCGTGAGCACGGGTCGGGCCACTCGTGACCGTCGGCGACGAGGCGGTACTCGTCTCCCGCGAAGTGACCGACCCAGCACTCGCCGTCCCGCTCGAGCTCGGTCTCCGTGTCGGTTCGAACCGCCACGCACTCGCACGCGGGTGCCCACACCGCGAGCGTCGCCGTGCCGTCGCCGCGCGGCACAGCCCCGAGGCGACGCACTCCTGCTACTCCGGGACGAGCCAGGCGGCGCCGAGCGGAGGCAGCGTGAGCGTGGCCGAGAACGGTTGCTCGTGCCACGGCACCGCTTCGGCCTCGACGCCGCCGAGGTTCCCGACTCCACTGCCGCCGTAGAAGGACGAGTCCGTGTTCAGCACCTCGCGCCAGCGACAGCAGGCGGGCATCCCGACGCGATAGTCGTAGCGCGGCACGGGCGAGAGGTTGAGGACGCACACGAGAGGCGGCGAATCCCCGTCCCCGAGCCGCGCAAACGCGAGGGCGTTGTTCGCGGCGTCGTTCGCCTCGAGCCAGCGGAACCCGGCCGGGTCGAAGTCGAGCTCCCAGAGCGCCGGCGTCTCCCGGTAGACGCGGTTCAGGTCGCGGACGAGCGAGCGGACGCCGTCGTGCTCGGCGTACTCGAGCAGGTTCCAGTGGAGCGACCCCTCGGCGTTCCACTCCTCCCACTCGCCGAGCTCGCCACCCATGAAGAGGAGCTTCTTGCCGGGGTGCGCCCACATGTAGGCGTAGAGCGAGCGCAGGTTCGCGAACTTCTGCCAGCGATCGCCCGGCATCTTGCCGAGCAGCGATCGCTTCCCGTGCACGACCTCGTCGTGCGAGAGCGGGAGGACGAAGTTCTCGCTGAACGCGTACATGAGCGAGAACGTCAGCGTGTGATGGTGAAAGCGCCGGTAGACCGGATCTTTCTGGAAGTAGAGGAGCGTGTCGTGCATCCAGCCCATGTTCCACTTGAAGCCGAAGCCGAGTCCGCCGAGGTAGGTCGGCCGTGAGACACCGGGCCACGCCGTCGACTCCTCCGCAGCCGAGATCACGCCCGGCTCGCGCCCGTAGAGAACCTCGTTCATCTCCTTGAGGAAGGCGACCGAGTCGAGGTCCTCGTTGCCGCCGAACATGTTCGGCACCCACTCCCCGGCCTTGCGCGAGTAGTCGAGGTAGAGCATCGAGGCGACGGCATCGACGCGGATCCCGTCGGCGTGGTGCTCGCGGAGCCAGTAGAGCGCGTTTGCGAGCAGGAAGTTGCGCACCTCGGTACGGCCGAGGTTGAAGACGAGCGTGCCCCAGTCGGGATGCGAGCCGCGCCGCGGGTCGGCGTGCTCGTAGAGGTGCGTGCCGTCGAAGGTCGCGAGCGCCCAGTCGTCGCGCGGGAAGTGAGCCGGAACCCAGTCGAGAATCACGCCGATCCCACGCTGGTGGAGGCGGTCGACGAGGTGCCGGAAGTCGTCGGGCGTGCCGAAGCGCGAGGTCGGGGCGTAGTAGCCGGTCACCTGGTAGCCCCATGAGCCGGAGAACGGATGCTCCATCACGGGCAGCAGCTCGACGTGCGTGAAGCCGAGGTCGGAGACGTGGTCGGCGAGCTCGTCGGCGAGCTCGTGGTAGCTCAGCGGGCGGTTGTCCTCGAGCGGGTTGCGCCGCCAGGAGCCGAGGTGGACCTCGTAGATCGAGACCGGCTGCCGCAGCGGCTCCGAAGCCGTGCGGCGCTCGATCCACTCCTCGTCGCCCCAGACGTGCTTCGCCTCCCAGACGACGGACGCGTTCGCCGGCGGCACCTCGGTGTGGAAGGCGACCGGGTCGCTCTTCAGACGCAGCCGGCCTTCCTGCGTCCGGATCTCGAACTTGTACTTCGTGCCTTCGTCCACGCCGGGCACGAACAGCTCCCAGATCCCGGAGGCGCCGAGCGAGCGCATCGGATGGAGGCGTCCGTCCCAGGAGTTGAAGTCGCCGACGACGGCGACCGAGCGCGCATTCGGCGCCCAGACCGCGAAGGCGGTGCCGACGACGCCGTCGAGCTCGCGCACGTGAGCGCCGAGCCGTTCGTAGAGGTGCTCGTGCCGGCCCTCCATCGCCAGGTGAAGGTCGAGCTCTCCGAGCGTGGGGAGAAACGAGTACGGGTCGCGGACGGTGAACGTGTTGCCGTCCGCGTACTCGATCTCGAGCTCGTACTCGAGCGGAAGCCGCGCCTTCGGCAGCAGCGCCTCCCACAGGCCGGCCGGGTGCATGAGCTCCGCCTCGACGCCGGCGGGTTGTACCCGCACAGCCCGCGCTTCGGGCCGGAGCGCGCGCACGACGACGCCGCCCTCCGCCTCGTGCGCGCCGAGGATTCCGTGTGGATTGGGGCCGAGATCGACGCTCACAGGGCCTCCGCGGCCGCGTTCATGAGACGCTCGATACCCGCGACCGGGATTCCGACCCAGTCGGGTCGGTTGTCGAGCTCGTACCGGAGCTCGTACACGGCCTTCTCGAGCTCGAACACGGCCAGAAGACGCTCGATCGCAGCCTCGCCGGGCGGCAGCAGAGACGCGTCGACCGTCTCGAGATAACTCTCGAGGAACCGGTCACGAGCGCGCTCCTCCCAGCTCTCCGGGATCTCGGCGCCGCGCGTGAGCTCGGCGGCGGTCGCCGCGTAGGCGAAGGAGCGGAGCATCCCGGCGACGTCGCGGAGCGGGGAACGCTTGCGGCGGCGCTCGACGAGCGTCCGCGCCGGCTCGCCCTCGAAGTCGAGGATGACCCAGTCGCCTTGGCCGGAAGCTGCGGCGGCGAAGCCGCCGCCGCCCGGCCGAACTTCCCGGGCGCCTCTGGCGCCGGTCGTGCCGTTCCAGAGCGTCTGGCCGAGGTGGTAGTCGCCGTGCGTGCGGATCACGCGACCGGCCGAGCCGGCGTGAGTGAGCAGGCGAAGCTGCTCGCGCACCTCCTCGCCGCGACCGAAAATCGGGCCGAGCCGCTCGTCGTCGTCGGGCAGCGAAAGGAAGACCCGCGCGATCTCCTCGTCCACAGTCGCCGTCAGCAAGCCGAGCGACTCGACGCTCGGCTCCTCCGGGCAGAAGGCGGCATCGCTCGGGTCGGCGCCGAGCGCCGTGTGCATCTGCGCCGTCACCTCGCCGAGCCGCGCGAGCCGGTCGAGGAAGCGCTCCGGGGCATCGGCGATCTCCTCCAGGGCGAGCTCCCATCCGCCGACGGCGCCGGCGACGTACTCCTGCAGCAGCCCGAGCGTCGCGGTCAGCGGCCCGCCGGAGTACCCGTACCAGCCGCCGAGTGCGGGGATGTTGCGGAAGCCCTGGTCGCTGAGGAAGCGCAGCACCTCGAGCTCGGGGTTGATCCCCGGCTCGAGGTGGCGAAAGACCTTGAGGATCAGCGACTCGTCGAAGACGATCGAGCTGTTCGACTGCTCCGAGGAGATGAGCCGGGCCGCGCCGAGCTCGCGGCCGAGTGCCGAGAAGTCGTCGGCGGGGCGGAACTCGGCCAGGCCCTGCGAGCCCTGCAGCGTCAGACCGGCGCGCATGGCACTGACGATCTCGCGCGCGATTCCCGCATCGTCCACGAGAGCGTCACCGTCGGTGCTGCCGGAGAAGACGAGCTGGTACAGATCGTGCGCCCCCGTGTCGTAGCGCATCTCGACGAGCGCGAGCTCGAGCTGCGGCTCCGCCTGTCGGAGCACGATCGTGTCGAGCAGCTCGGCGTGCGAGACGGTCCGCGACTTGGCGCCGTACCAGCGCTGGCGCGTGACGTGCTCGATCAGTGCGTTCTCGTCCACGTCATTCCCCCTGCCCGGCAGACCTGAGCTGGAACCAGAAGAACCCACGCGGCGCGAGCGTCAGGAGGTAGGGCAGCTCCCCGATCGGCGGGAACGCCGTTCGTCCCAGCATCTCCTCGGGGACCATGCCCGCGTAGTCCGAGAGGTCGAGCTGCACGGCCTGCGCCGAGCGGGCGAGGTTGTGCACGCAGAGCACGATGTCCTCTTCCCATTTCCGGATGTGGGTGAAGATCCGTGTGTTCTCGGCGCGTAGCGGCGTGTAGGAGCCGAGCCCGAACACGGGATGCTCCTTCCGGAGCGCGATGAAACGCTGCATCCAGCGCAGGAGCGAGTTCGGCGTGCGGAGCTGCGCCTCGACGTTGACCGCCTGGAAGCCGTAGACCGGATCCATCAGCGGCTGGAGGTACAGCTGGGCCCAGTCGGCGCGGGAGAAGCCGGCGTTGCGGTCGCCCGACCACTGCATCGGCGTGCGCACTCCGTCGCGGTCGCCGAGATAGACGTTGTCGCCCATGCCGATCTCGTCCCCGTAATAGAGGACAGGTGAACCAGGCAGCGAGAAGAGGATCGCGTGGAGGAGTTCGGCCTCGTCGCGGCCCGCGTCGAGCAGCGGCGCGAGAC
>JAICME010000166.1 GCA_025929425.1 Thermoleophilia bacterium
AGATCGCGTTCTCGAGCTTCGCCAGCCGGCCCGGCGTCTCGGGCGAATAGTCCGGATCCAAGACCTCGACGCGACTCGCGGTCGCGGTCCGCGCCTCGCTGAAGCCCGGCCGCCCGAGCGCGAGGTTCTGCAGGGCGAGGCGCAGCGGCTCGGCGTACGCGAACTTCCCCTCGAGGAGGTAGAAGGCGGTCTGCAGGGCCGCGAGCTCCTCGTCCTCGAGCTCGAGCTGCGGCAGGAAGTACTGCTCCGAGCGGAGCGTGTAGAGCTCCTCGCCGGTGAACTCGTCGCGCTGCGACTGGAGCGGAACGCCGAGGGAGAGCAGCTCGGCCCGGTCGGAGTAGAAGCGCCGCGCGAACGCCTCGTCGGACATCTCGGAGTAGCCCTCGACGTTCGACTTCACGTCGCGTGCGGTGAGCGCCCGCCGCTCGGCCATGAGGAAGGCGACGAGCGAGAGCTGCCGGATCAGCTTGTCCGTGTCATGGGACACCCCGCGAGGACCCTACCGCGGGGCGCCTGTGGAACGCTTCTGTGGAAGCCTGTGGAGAGCGGCTAGGCCGCGGCTTTGGTCTCGAGGTGCTGGTGCGAGGGGCAGTAGTCGCGTTCCGGCAAGGGTGTCCGCTGGCACGGCTTGCCCTTGCGCGTCGTTGCCCGGCAACGGGCGACCCCGCCGTCGAGCAGGCCGGACGCGATCTGCTCCTCGATGAAGTCGACCGCCGCCTTCACGCCTTCCTTCACGGCCCAGGCGACCTGCGCCTGCGCGGTGATCGGGAAGAAGCGCCGGATGTCCTGGAACAGCGCACGCTCCGGCTTCGCGAAATAGAGCGGGTCACTGGCGAGGCGCTCCATCGTCTGCTCACAGGCGATGAGAACGCCGCGGCGAGATTCGAGCTGGGTCTTCCGATCCGCGTACGGATCGATCATGTCCTTCACGGACCTGTAAATGGCCCGTGAGTATTGATACATGCACTGCTGCAACTGGGCGGTTCTCTCTTCAATCACGCGCCTATCCATCTCCTCGTATCAGACCCCGAAGGCCTTGTCCGAAGCCGAATCCCGCCTGGCAACCTTCGCTCGCGGAGTCGATCCTACATCGTAACGAGTGCTGTTACAAAGTCGCCGGATTCGTTGCCCGTTGCGCAAACGGTGAGCGTCACACGCGGTCGCGCACGGTCGTCTCGTCGCGGCTGGCGGCGCGGCGCCCGAACCCGGCGACCCAGAGGAGCGCGAGCACGAGCCCGACGATCCCGACCGGGATCCCGACCCAGGGAACGATGAAGAGGAAAACGATCCCGACGATGATGAATGCGATGCCGAGGCCGATCACGAGTCTCGCGTCCCCGGCCCGCGAAAAGCGGAAACCTAGGCCTGGAGAACCACGAGCCGCTCTTCCGTCATCTCGCGGATCGTGAAGGCGGGCCCCTCCTTCGTGTTGCCCGATCCCTTGACGCCGCCGTACGGCATCTGGTCGGCGCGGAACGTCGGGGCCTCGTTGACCGTGACGCCGCCGAAGTCGAGCGCCTCGGCCGCCGCAAGCGCGCTCGTGATCGAACCGGTGAAGATGCCGGCCTGGAGCCCGTAGTCGGTTCCGTTGGCCCGCTCGTACGCGTCGGCGAGGGAGTCGACCGGATTGACGACGCAGACGGGACCGAACACCTCGTCGCAGACGACGTGCGCGGTCTCGGGCGCGTCGCCGAGCACGATCGGCCGGAGCGGATCGGTGTCGGTCGCTCCCGCCAGGAGCTTCGCGCCTGCGCTCTGCGCCTCTTCGACCCAGGCAGCGATTCGCGTGCGCGAGTCGGCGTCGATGACCGGCCCGACGTCGGTCGCCTCGTCCGCCGGGTCGCCGACGACGAGCGCCTCGACCTTCGGCAGGAAGCGCTCGAGGAAGCCGTCGAGCACGGGCCGCTCGACATAGATCCGCTGCACGGAGATGCAGCTCTGTCCGGCGAACGAGAACGCGTTCGCCGCGAGCTTCGTCGCCGCGAGCTCGACATCGGCGTCGGCAGCCACGATCACGGGGGTCGAGTTGCCGAGCTCGAGTCTCACGCGCTTCTTCGCAGCGCGCTCGGCGATTCCCCAACCGACGCTGCTCGAGCCTGTGAACGTGATCATCCGCACGCGCTCGTCCTCCACGAGGACGTCCCCGATCTCGGCGGAGGGGCCGACGAGCACCGTCAACCAGCCTTCCGGGAGCCCCGCTTCGCCTTCGAGCTCGGCCAGGAGCAGCGCCGAGAGCGGGGTCTGGCTCGCGGGTTTGAGGACGACGGGACAGCCTGCGGCCAGGGCCGGCGCCAGCTTGTGCGCGACGAGGTTGCACGGGAAGTTGAACGGTGAGATGGCGCCGATCACACCGATCGGGCGGCGCAGGGTGAAGGCGATCTTGCCCTCGCCGGCCTCGGAGGCTCCCATCGGGATGACGTCCCCGGCGAGCTTCCTGGCCTCCACCGCCGCGAACGTGTACGTCGACACGGCGCGGGAGGCCTCGACCCGGGCGGTCTTGATCGGCTTGCCCGCCTCGGCGCAGATCGTCTGCGCCATGTCCTCGTGCCGCTCGCGCAGGAGGCCGGCGACGCGGTCGAGGATCGCGGCGCGTTCGTGGGCCGGGAGCGGCGACTCGAGCGCCTGCGCGGCCGCGTCCACGGCGCGCCGTGCGTCGTCGGCATCGGACTTCGGCACCCGGCCGACGACCTCGCCCGAGTACGGCGAACGGACTTCTATCTCTTCGGTCGTGGTGGCCATATGCTCGCGTCGTGCTCAGCCGCGACGATATCGGGATTCACCTGGGTAGCGAGGTCGTGGCGGACGGCAAGACGTGGCCCGGTCTCGTTCACACGATCGACCACCCGGAAGGTCTCGTCCTCGTCGACACGGGAATGATCGACTCGACTCCCGAGCTCGACGAGGAGTGGCAGCCGACGCCGCATCCGCTCCCCGCCGAGCTGGTGAGTCGCGTCGCGATGGTCGTCAACACGCACCTCCACTTCGACCACTGCGGCGGCAACCGGCTCTTTCCCGGCGTCCCGATCCATGTGCAAGGCCGCGAGCTGGCCGACGCGCGGACGCATGAGAGCTACACGATTCCCGAGTGGGTCGACTTCGACGGCGCGAACTACGTCGAGCACGACGGCGAGGCGGAGATCCTTCCGGGCATCCGGATCGTCCCGGCGCCGGGGGAGACGCGCGGCCACCAGATCGTCGTCGTCGAGACCGACGAAGGGCCGATCGTGCTCGGCGGCGACGTCGGCCACACCTTCAAGGAGGTCGGGGAAGGCAACACGCCGGGCAAGCGGCTCGTCATCGAGCTCGCGGCGCCGACCTACCTCGCGCACGTCCGCGAGCCTCACGTTCCCCACCTGAACTAGCGCTACTGGAACTCGGGCGGCAGGCGCATCGCGAGCGCGTAGATGACCTTCGGCTGCAGGGACGGCATCTCTTTCATCAGCGTCCGGAAGTCGCGGGCGGTCATGACCAGGACCCGCACCGGACCGGGCGCCGTCACGGTCGCCGTACGTGGCACGTCGGCCACGAGCGCGATCTCGCCGAAGAAGTCGCCAGCGGAGAGCTTCCTCACCAAGCGGCCGTTCCGCCGCACCTCGACCTCGCCCTCGACGACTACGAAGAACTCGTGCCCGCGTTCCCCCTCCTTCGTGAGCGTACGGCCGGCGGGGAGGATGATCTCGTCGGCAAGGAGGGCGATCCGCTGCAGCTCCGACTTCGAGCAGCCCTCGAACAGCGGCACTCGTTTCAGGAGCTCGATCTTCGCGTCTTTGCGCAGCATCTACAGCGATACAGTCTCTTGCATGGCGCGACCCGGCGCAATGATTGTCGATGCCGTTCGCAGTCCGATCGGGAGGAAGAACGGCACCCTCTCGCACATCCGCGGCGACGAGCTCTCGGCCCAGGTCGTGAACGCGCTCGTCTCGCGGAACGGCGTCGAGCCCGGCGAGGTCGAGGACGTGCAGTGGGGCTGTGTGAGCCAGGTCGACGAACAGGCGTGGAACATCGGTCGCAACGTCGCGCTCACCGCCGGCTGGCCGGTCTCCGTCGCGGGGACGACGGTCGACCGCCAGTGCGGCTCCTCGATGCAGACGAACTTCAACGCTGCGGCGGCGGTCTGGTCGGGCCAGCTCGACCTCGTCGTCGCCGGCGGCGTCGAGATGATGTCGCGCGTCCCGATGGGGTCGAACAACGGCTCGATGTCGCCGCTCGTCTGGGAGCGCCACGACATCGTGATGCAGGGCATCTCGGCCGAGGAGATCGCGAAGCAGTGGGGGCTCGGGCGCGAGGAGCTCGACCGGATCGGCTACGAGTCGCACCAGCGCGCGGCGCGCGCGATCGACGAGGGGCGCTTCGAGAGGGAGATCGTTCCGATCGAGCTCGACGTGCCGGAGCCGGACGACTCCGGCGGCTCTCCGACGCTGACGCGCGTCCGGTTCGCGGTGGACGAGGCGGTGCGGCGTGAGACGACGCTCGAGAAGATGGCGGCGCTGCAGCCGGCGTTCATCCCGGACGGTGTCGTGACCGCCGGTAACTCGTCCCAGATCGTCGACGGCTCGGCAGCGGTGCTCGTCGCCTCGGAGGCGAAGGCGTCCGAGCTCGGACTCGAGCCACGCGCGCGGTTCGTCTCGTTCGGCGTGGTCGGCGTCGACCCGCACCTCATGCTGCACGGGAATCCCGAAGCCTCGGCGAAGGCACTCGCGAAGGCGGGGCTGTCGTGGGACGAGATCGACGTGATCGAGGTGAACGAGGCCTTCGCCTCGGTCGTCGCCCAGTTCCTCGCCGACACGGGCCTGCAGGAGCGCTACGAGGCGGGCGACGTGAACCCGAACGGCGGCGGCATCTCCCTCGGGCATCCGCTCGGCGCAACGGGCGCCCGGATCACGGCGACTCTCGTCTCGGAGCTCGAGCGCCGCCA
>JAICME010000124.1 GCA_025929425.1 Thermoleophilia bacterium
GACCTCGACCGTAAAGTCCACGTGGCCGGGCGTATCGATGATGTTGATCCGATAGTCCCGCCAGAACGCCGTCGTCGCAGCCGAGGTGATCGTGATGCCGCGCTCCTGCTCCTGCGCCATCCAGTCCATCGTCGCCGCGCCCTCGTGCACCTCACCCATCTTGTGGGTGCGGCCGGTGTAGTAGAGGATCCGCTCGGTCGTCGTGGTCTTGCCCGCGTCGATGTGGGCCATGATCCCGATGTTGCGGACGCGCTCGAGTCCCACTGCTGTCTGCTCCTTGGTGCTCAAGTCTTCCTTCCTCGTGTGTCTACCAGCGGTAGTGCGCGAAGGCCTTGTTCGCCTGCGCCATCCGGTAGACGTCGTCCTTGCGCTTGAACGCGCCGCCCTGCTGGTTCAGCGCGTCGAGAATCTCGTTGGCGAGCTTGTCGGGCATGCCCTTTTCACGCCGCTCGCGGGCGTAGGTGACGAGCCAGCGCACCGCGAGGGTGCGGGCGCGCCGTTGCGGCACCTCGACCGGAACCTGGTAGTTCGCGCCGCCGACGCGGCGGCTGCGGACTTCCAACACCGGCGTGACCGTCTTCACAGCCTGCTCGAGCACCTCGACCGGCGGGCGGCCGGTCTTCGTCCCGACGGTCTCGAGCGCGCCGTAGACGATCTGCTCGGCAATCGACTTCTTGCCGTCGAGCATGACCTTGTTGATCACCTGCGTCACGAGCGCAGAGCCGTACACGGCGTCGGGCTCGACCTCGCGGGCCTGGACCTCGGCACGACGTGGCATTACGAGCCCCGCTTCGCGCCGTACTTGGAGCGGCCCTGCTTGCGATCCGAGACGCCGCCCGTGTCGAGCGCGGCCCGGATGATCTTGTAGCGGTAGCCCGGCAGATCCTTCGTCGAGCCGCCGCGGACGAGTACGACCGAGTGCTCCTGCAGGTTGTGCCCCTCGCCCGGGATGTAGGCGCCGATTTCCTGCCCGTTGGTCAGCCGAACGCGCGCGACCTTGCGCAGCGCCGAGTTCGGCTTTCTCGGGGTCTGTGTCATGACGCGCGTGCACACGCCGCGCTTCTGGGGCGCGCCGTCGAGGTGCGGTGTCTTTGTCTTCACCTTGATGGCCTTACGGCCCTTGCGCACGAGTTGATTGACAGTCGGCATGGGTCTTTCGTCTACTCCCTTTCACAAAGAGACGGTCGGCTGGGACACAACGCGCCCCCGCCAACCGGCCCGCGGCATGGTAGCGAAC
This sequence comes from Thermoleophilia bacterium, assembly GCA_025929425.1. Classification (GTDB taxonomy): domain Bacteria; phylum Actinomycetota; class Thermoleophilia; order Gaiellales; family Gaiellaceae; genus Palsa-739. Next base: position 1,238 of record JAICME010000124.1, read on the forward strand.
CCGAGCCACCCCCGCCAATCGGCCACAAACCCACCAAATCGGCTAGTGCCCAGAGTCTGGGCCGAACCTACAGTTTGCCCGCCCAAAAAGCGCGGAATTTGCGGACTCGACACAACTGCGATGCACTCCCTCTCAATAGGTCTCGCTGCAGCACTCGGCGTAGCAGTTGCTGCGCTCCTCGCTCTCGTCCTCCGGCTGAGGCATCGGATGAGCGACGAGGCCGAAGCACAGGTGACGGCCACGGTGCAGGCGCTCGAAGCGCGGCTCGACGAGCTCACCCAGGAGCTCAGCGGTGCCGTCCGCAGGGCCGAGGAGGAGCGAGAGCGCAGCCGATTCCTTGCTCAGCTCGGCTCGACGATAGATCTCGACGACGCGCTGGGCACGACGCTCCACGCCGCGACCGGGCTCCCGAAGGTCGACGCGGCGATCGTCGAACTCGATGCGAACGGCCACGGCGACGAGCGCCGCCTCGGCGCGATCGGCCTGGAGGACGAGGGCGACGGAGCCGTCCACATCTTCAGTGGACCGCCCGACCACCGGGAGGCGCGTGCGATCGCGCTCTCCTATCTCTACACCGAGGAGCACGCGACGGGAGCGGTGCATGGGGCGCTCGGAGTCCCGCTCGCCGGCTCCGGCGGCCGGATCGGCTGGCTCGGCGTCTTCTCCCGCGAACCCGGTACGCGCTTCGACGACGAGGACCTGCGCCGGCTCGAGGAGCTCGCGGAGCGGGCCGCGCCGGTCATCGAGAATGCACGCAAGTTTCGGGACGCCCGACAGCTTGCCGACCTCGATTCGTTGACGGGCCTCCATAACCGCCGCTTCTTCCACGAGACGCTGGCGCGGGAGATCGACCGCGCACAGCGCTATCAGCGGAGCCTCTCGCTCGTGATCGTGGACGTCGACGGATTCAAGGAGATCAACGACCGGATCGGCCACCTCGCCGGCGACGCCGTCCTCGCGGAGATCGCGGAGCGTTTGCGGGAGGTCGTCCGCTCTGCCGACATCCCCTGCCGGGTGGGAGGCGACGAGTTCGCCGTGATCCTCCCGGAGATCGACGTGGAACAGGCCCGGCAGCTGGTCTCGCGGATCCAGCGGGCGGTCTACGCGCAGCCGATCGCCCGGGCGGGTCGCGTGCGCGTCTCGGCCGGGATTGCCGAACTGCTGCCCAACGACAATCCGACGAGCCTTTTCGAGCGAGGCGACGAGTCGCTCTACGCCGCGAAAGACACGCTCAAGAACGGCCTCGCGACCGCCGACTAGGGGCCCTCGATCAGTCGGATGTCGTCGGGGCCGAACTCACGGACGACGCGGGCCGGAACCCCTGCGACCACCGTGTACGGCGGCACGTCCGAGTTGACGACGCTGCCGGCGCCCACGATCGCGAACTCCCCCACCGTGACCCCCGCCAGGATCGTGCTGCGCAGGCCGAGGTAGGCGCCGCGGCGGATCGTCGTCCGCACATCCGCCCGCGTCGCCTCGTCGCCGAGCAGCCCGTGGAAGTGGCGCGGGTAGTACGTGTGGCCGAGGATGGTCGTCTGCGCGATCACCGTCACGTCGTCCTCGAGAGTGACCGAGGCTGGGACCGCGTCGTCGATGAACACCTCCGTCCCGATGAACACGCGGCTGCCGACGTTGACGCCGCGCCTGCGATGCAGTGCGGCGCGCGCGGCCGGCGGCAGAGGCGCGTAGCGAGCGATGACATGCAGCCACCGCTTGCCGACGGCGCCGATGAGATTGGCGCCACGGGTCTCCGGACTGACCGGGATGTTGCCCCAGAGCTTCTCGAGCACCTCGCAAGGCTACGCGCCTTACTGGATGCGCAGGAACGGCAGGTACTCGGTGAGGTCGATCGCGGCAGGCTGCGGAAGCTGGTCGTGGAGGCAGGTCGTCCGGTTGAGGACGACGTTCTGCCGCGCGATCGTCCAGCGCTCGAAAGCCTGAGCCCGCTCGAAGCCGCGCAGTGCCGCGACGATGGCGGGGCGCACCGCCGAGAGCGGCAGAGAGCCGAGCGGTTGCGCGGGCCCGAGCGGCCGGACGGCGAACGTCCCGAGCAGCGTCGCCACGTGGGCCTTTCTGCCTGCGGGAAGAGCAAACAGCCGCTGCGGGGCCGCTTCGTCGATCGCAAGGCCCCTCTTCCCGCCCGCCACCCACGGCGCCGACGGCGAAACGCGCACGAGGCGGACGAGGAGGTCGGGGTACGCGGAATAGAACGCGGCAACCTCTGCCGCCGTCGGTTTCGGGGCATAGCGCTCGAGCTCGAGTCGCGCCCGCCGAAGCTCGTCGGTGAGCACCCCGCGCGCGGTCCCGACCGTCGCGTGTGCCGCCCGGAGAGCTGCGACGTACGCGTTGCGACTGCCGTGGAAGGAGTCCGCGATCACCTCACGCTCGGCGGCGAGCAGCGCGTGCCGCGAGACCGGCTGCTCCGCGACCTCGACATTGCGCTCGAACAACGAGCTGAGCGCGGCGTTGCGATCGCCCGTCAGCGTCTGGAGCGATCCGACGGCTCGGGCGCCCAGCGCGTCGATCCCCGGAGCCTGGCAGATCGTTCCTTTCGCGAGCCGGATCTGGCCCGCGGTGAGCGAGTCGTCGAACCCTTTCCCCAGCATTCTCGGCGCGTTGCAAAGACTCCGCGTGCGTGCCCAGAGCCAGACGCAGGCAGCCTTCGGCTTCGTGGGATCGACCTCCTCGCGGTTCCACTCCTGCCAGCCCCACGAGAAGACCGAGCCGAGCCGGAGCTCGGAGGCGACCTCCTTCGCCGAGAGCGCGTCCCATTTCACGACCTGGAACCAGGCCGAGGCCGGCCGGAGACCGTTGCGGCCGCCGATGCCCTTCTCGCTGAGGAAGCTGAGCATGATGCCGAGCCGGCTCGGGGGGATCCCGATCGAGAGCAGCGGAGTGACCGCGTTCCGGAAGCTCTGCCGCAGGAACCGGTTTCCGAGCACCGGACCCATCGGCCAGACGCTTGTCGCCGGGAGGTAGACCTCCCGCACGACATCGGCGACCTTCGCAACCGCCAGCCACCAGGAGACTGCGTCGCTGCTGCCGAGATACGGCGTTCGGTTGATGAGGAGGACAGGGTGTGCCCCCCGTGCTGCGAGATCCTGCAGGAGCGAGAGGACGTTCGCGCGGTACTGCGCCGTCGAGGTCGTCCACGGAGTCGGAGTGGCGGCACCAAAGAGCTCGTTCTCGACGATCAGCGGCGTCCCACAACCACCCGTTCGAACAACGGCCTTCTGGTACATCGTGGCAGTGGCGGGGTCGATGGTGGCGGAGTCGGCCGGTGCGTTCGGGGTGCCGACCGTGGCGTTCATCTTCAGGTCGAAGGCATACGTCGAAGCCCCGCGGGCCCGCGCGTCGGCTGCGTAGTCGCTGACACCCGACTGCTGCGTGACGGCGAGGAGCGTTCCCGGCCGGGCAAGAATCGGGAGCAGTGCCGGCCAGCCGTACTCGCCCCAGACGGTTTGCTGCGCCGCGATCCCGCACTGACCTGACCAGACGGGATCGGACGAGGCGCGGCCGGCCGCGAACAGGCAAGCCGCCACGACGGCCACGACGACGAGACCGAGCTTCCCCACGACCTGGCCTGTGTACCAAAGAGGGCGGCATTTCGCCGCCCTCCTTGCACTTCGCTTACTCCGCCGAGCTCACTCGTCGAGCGGGCTCTCGACCTCCGGGATCTCCTCGGCCTCGAGGTCACTGCGCGGCTCGCCGTCGCCGCCCGGCGCGACCTCGCCACCGAAGTCGAGCCCGAGCCCGGAGAGGGCGTCGGAGCCGTCGGTGCCGATCTCCTCGAGCGCAGCCAGGAGCTGCTCCTCGGTCTGCGGGCGCGCGAGCGCGCTCGCCGGCACCTTGTCCGACGGGCCGATCTCGATCGTCCGGTACCGCTTCAGACCGGTCGCCGCCGGGATCAGCTTCCCGATGATGACGTTCTCCTTCAGCCCGAGCAGCCGGTCGACCTTGCCCTCGATCGCCGCGTCGGTCAGCACCTTCGTCGTCTCCTGGAAGGACGCCGCCGAGAGGAAGGACTCCGTCGCGAGCGATGCCTTCGTGATCCCGAGGATCAACGGCTCGGACGTGGCCTGCTCCTTCTTCTCCTTCTTGACGCGCGCGTTCTCCCGCTCGAGCACGAGCTTGTCCACGAGCTGGCCGGGCAGGAGCTCGGTCTCGCCGTTGTTCTCGACGCGCACCTTCTTCAGCATCTGCCGGACGATGAGCTCGATGTGCTTGTCGTGGATCTCGACGCCCTGTGACTTGTAGACCTTCTGCACCTCGCCGACGAGGTAGAGCTCGGTCTCCGTGTAGCCCTTGAGGCGCAGGAGGTCGCCCGGGTTGAGCGAGCCCTCGTGCAGCGGATCGCCGGCCTCGACGTGCTCGCCCTGTACGACGGTGAGCCGCGTCCGGCGAGGCACGAGGACCGAGAACTCGTCGTCCTCGTTCCCCGAGTCGGGGATGATCGTGATCCGGAGCTGGCGCTCGGTCTCCTCGAGCGCGACCGTTCCGGCCACCTCGGCGAGAACTGCGGCGCCCTTCGGGTTGCGCGCCTCGAAGATCTCGACGACGCGCGGGAGGCCGTGCGTGATGTCCGCGCCGGCGATACCGCCGGTGTGGAACGTCCGCATCGTGAGCTGCGTACCAGGCTCGCCGATCGACTGCGCGGCGATGATCCCCACCGCGTCGCCGATCTCCGACAGCTCACCCGTGGCGAGGAACGTGCCGTAGCACTGACGGCACACGCCGGTCTCCGCCTTGCACTTCAGCACCGAGCGAACCGGGATCGTGAAGCCGTCGGCGATCTCGTCGCCGAGCTCCTCCACGATCTCGCGCAGCCTCGCCATCGTGATCTCCTCGCCCTTGGTCGCGACGACCGTCTTGCCCGGCTTGCCGGACGCGAGCGGCTTGTGCACGTCCTCGGCCGCGATCCGGCCTGCGACGGACTTGTTTAGCCCGTCCGGCAGGAAGAGAGGCAGCTCGACGAACTCCTTCGTCTTGCAGTTCTCCTCGCGGATGATCACGTCCTGCGAGACGTCGACGAGACGACGCGTGAGATAGCCCGAGTCGGCCGTGCGGAGAGCCGTGTCGGCGAGACCCTTGCGGGCGCCGTGGGTCGAGATGAAGTACTCGAGCACCGACAGGCCCTCCATGAAGTTCGCCTTGATCGGCCGCTCGATGATCTCGCCCTTCGGATTCGCCATCAGGCCGCGCATGCCGGCCAGCTGGCGGAGCTGCGCGAACGAGCCGCGGGCGCCCGAGTTGGCCATCATGTAGATCGGGTTCAGCTCGTTGAGGTTGTCGACCATCGCGTTTGCGACGTCGTCGGTGGCCTCCGTCCAGATCGAGGTGATCTGCTCGTGCCGCTCCGACTCCGTGATGAGGCCCTGGTCGTAGGCGTCCTCGACACGTGAGACCCGATCCTCGTAGCCCGCGAGGATCTGCTCCTTGTTCGGCGGGATCACGATGTCGTTCTTCGAGATCGTGACGCCCGCGCGCGTGCCGTAGCGGAAGCCGAGATCCTTGATCGTGTCGAGCACGTGAGCAACTGCGTGGGCGCCGTGCGACTCGACGAGCGACGAGATGAAGTCGCCGAGCTCCCTCTTCGAGAGCGTCCGGTTGATGTACGCGTGGTACGGGCCGGAATCGCCGTTCGATGACGACGCCTCGTGGAGGGAGCGGTCGATCTCCGCGTTGAAGATCACGCGACCGGCCGTCGTGAGGACGAGATCGTCCTTCCACAGGTACTCGATCGGCTGCTGGAGCCCGATTTGCTTGGCCTCGACCGCGAACTCGACCTCCTCTTCCGTCCGGAAGCGAGACGGCCGCGGATCGAGCTTGTCGATGGGTGTCGAGTCGAGATCCTTGTCCGAGTACGTGAGGTAGTACGAGCCGAGCACCATGTCCTGCGTCGGCGTGGCGAGAGCGTTCCCGTGTGCCGGCGAGAGGATGTTGTTCGCCGACAGCATCAAGATCCGCGCCTCGGCCTGAGCCTCTGCGGACAGCGGCACGTGAACGGCCATCTGGTCGCCGTCGAAGTCCGCGTTGAAGGCGTGGCAGACGAGCGGATGCACCTGAATCGCCTTGCCCTCGACGAGTGTCGGCTCGAACGCCTGGATGCCGAGCCTGTGCAGCGTCGGGGCGCGGTTCAAGAGGACGGGGTGCTCCTGGATGACCTCCTCGAGGATGTCCCACACCTCGGCGTGCATCTGGTCGACGTGGCGCTTGGCGGCCTTGATGTTCTGGACGATCTTCCGCTCGACGAGCCGGCTCATGATGAACGGCTTGAAGAGCTCGAGTGCCATCAGCTTCGGCAGGCCACACTGGTGCAGGCGCAGGTGCGGGCCGGCCACGATGACCGACCGGCCGGAGTAGTCGACGCGCTTGCCGAGCAGGTTCTGGCGGAAGCGGCCCTGCTTGCCCTTGAGCATGTCCGACAGCGACTTCAGCGGGCGGTTGCCCGGGCCGGTGACGGCGCGGCCGCGCCGGCCGTTGTCGAACAGCGCGTCGACGGCCTCCTGCAGCATCCGCTTCTCGTTGTTGACGATGATCTCCGGCGC
>JAICME010000184.1 GCA_025929425.1 Thermoleophilia bacterium
ATCTTCGAGGCCGCAGAGGACGGTGCGAGCGACGTCCACTTCGAGCCACAGGCCGACTCGCTCGTCGTCCGGTTCCGGATCGACGGCGTGCTTCACGAGACCCAGCGGATCCCGAAACGGACCGCGATCGGTGTGACGACGCGCCTGAAGGTGCTCGCAAAGCTCGACATCGCAGAGCGCCGGAAGCCGCAGGACGGCCGCATCTCCCTCTCGGCTTCGGCCGCGGGCCGGATGCTCGACGTCCGCGTCGCGACCCTACCGACGGTCGAGGGCGAGTCCGTCGTGATGCGCCTCCTCGACAAGTCCAAGAAGCCGCCTACGCTCGAGGAGGTAGGCCTCCTCCCGGCAATGCAGGGGCGGCTCCTCGAGCTGATCCAGCGGCCGACCGGCGCCCTGCTCGTCACGGGACCGACGGGCTCGGGCAAGTCGACGACCCTCTTTGCCGCGATGACCGTGATCAACCGGCCGGAGATCAACGTGATCACGGTCGAGGACCCGGTCGAGTACCGCCTGGCCGGCCTGAACCAGGTGCAGATCAACCCGCGCGCGGGACTGACGTTCGCCACGGCCCTGCGGTCGATCCTCCGCTCGGATCCCGACGTCGTGATGGTCGGCGAGATCCGCGACGTCGAGACCGCGAAGATCTCGATCGAGGCGGCCCTCACCGGCCACTTCGTCCTCTCGACCCTGCACACGAACGACGCGCCCAGCGCGCTCACCCGCCTCAACGAGATGGGCGTGGAGCCGTTCCTGACGGGAGCCGCAGTCACGGGCGTGCTCGCCCAGCGCCTGGCACGGCGACTCTGCGAGCACTGCAAGGAGCTGTACACCCCGAGCGAGGAGGAGTTCGAGGCGGCGCGCGTACCCGAGGAGTTTCGCCATGGAAAGGCCGAGCTATTCCGCCGCAACGGCTGCGTCCGCTGCCGGCAGACGGGGTATCGCGGCCGCGTCGGCGTCTTCCAGCTCCTGGCGATGAACGAGGAGCTATCGGCGCTCGCCGCCCGAAAAGCGAGCCACGAGGAGCTCGAGCGAGCGGCCATGAACGGGGAGATGAACACGCTCTGGGCCGACGGCATCGAGAAGGTCGCCGCCGGATTGACCTCGATCGAAGAGCTCGCCCGCGTCACCACGATCTGAGTAGCGCCCGCCGCCCCGCGGCGCGATCATGCGCAGCGTGCCCAAAGACGGGGCCCTCGAGATCGGCTGGGACGAGGTGCGAGCACGCCGCCTCGCCCGTTCGTCGCTGACCCCGCGCGCACCAAGCGACCAGCTCGTCGAGGTGGCCGGCGCCGTCTGCGGTGTACACGCCCAGGTACAGGCATCGGCGGAGCTTCAGCTGGCAGCGCGCGTCGAAGGGCTCGTCCAGTCCGACGTCCGGTCGGCGCTGTGGGAGCAGCGAGCGCTGGTCAAGGCGTGGACGGTACGCGGCACGCTTCATCTGCACCCCGCGAGCGAGCTGCCGCTCTGGTTCGCGGCCCGCCGCGCGGTCCTGCGCTCGGCCGACAAGGGTCTGGCAGCCTGGCGCGACCCCTCGGGCGTGCTCCACCCGGCGATCGGCGCGGCCGACGTCGAAGCGGTTCGGGCCGCCGTCTGGGAGGTGTTGGACGGCCGTTGTCTCCTGCGCGACGAGCTGGCCGAGGAAGTCGTGACGCGGGTCGGCGGCGCTGCGGGCGAGCGGCTGCGCAGCGGATTCGCCTTCTTCCTCGGCGAGTTGTGCCAAGGGCCGCCGCAGGGGACGCGGATCACGCTCGTGCGCCCCGACCAGTGGATCGACGGCTGGCGGGAGGTGATCGATGAGGACGAGGCGCTGCGGGAGGTCTGCCGCCGTTTCCTGCGCACGTACGGTCCCGCTCGCCCCTCCGACTTCTGCGAGTGGTTTGCCTCCGCCGCATTCAAGGTGGCGGACGCGAGGATGTTGTTCGACGGCCTGGCAGCCGAGCTGACAGAGGTCAGCGTCGAGGGTCGCCGCTCGTTCGTCCTCGCCGGCGACGATTTATTCGACCCGCCCGCCGGCGCGGTCAGGCTGCTGCCCGAGTACGACGTCTACGTCATGGGATTCCGCGAGCGCGACCGGCTCGTCCCTGCGGCGGTGCGCGCGCTCATCGCGCAACACGGCCGCGGCCGTTACGAGGGCCCGGCCGGGGTGCGTCTCGTTCTGGTCGACGGGATCGCCGCGGGACTGTGGAAGCGCCGAAGACGCGGAGGGCGGATCGAGCTACGCGTCACGCTCGCGGGCCGCGTCGGGAGAGCGGCCCGTACGGAGCTCGAGCTCGAAGCAGCCAGGATCGGAACGTTCCTCGGGCTCGAGCCCGAGCTCGCCGTCGAGTCGGGCTGACGCCTCCGACTACTGGTTCTTGAAGCTGAAGCGCTTCGGCCGGCTGGCAGCGGCAAGATCCTCGAGAGAGCTCGGCGGCGGCGTGAAGCCGCCCTCGGGCTGATCCTCGACCGCCGGCTCCGGCTCTTCTGGCTGGGCCTCTGCTGCAGGCTCGGCGGCGACGGGCTCAGGCTCGACCATGGGCACAGTCCCGCCGACGTGCGCCGCGGAGAGCAGCTGTTCTGCTTCCCGACGAGCCGTGTCGGAGATGTCCCGCGCCTCGACGCCGGCCTTCGACAGGAGCTCGTTGGCGGCGGCACGGGCGCTCTCGGCCGTTTGGGCTGCCTCCATGCTCGCCTTGGAGAGCATGTCCTCCACCTCCGCGCGCGCGGCCTCCACGATTGCGTGCGACTCGCCGCGAGCCGCCTCGAGGGTCGCGTGCGCCTCGGCGCGGATGCTTTCCGTCGCCCCTTCGGCTTCGGCGCGGGCGGCAGCGACGATGGCTTCGGCCTCTGCCCGTGCTTCCGCCTGCAAGGTCTCGGCACGTTCGGTCGCGGCCCTGATCGTCGAGGCTGCTTCCTCCGCTGCGCCTGCGAGACGTGCCTGCGCCTCGCGGGCCGCGTCGGCCGCCTGCTGACGCTTCTCGCCGAGCTCCTGCTCGATCCGCGTCAGCTCGTGGCGTGCGGCTTCGAGGTCGCGCTTGAAGTGGTCGAGCTGGGTCTCTCTCTCGTCGAGGGCGAGACGCCGAAGCCGGACCTCCTCCTCGGTGCGCGTGAGCCGATCCTTCGCGGTTTCGTGCGCGTCCTTCTCGATGCGGTCGGCGATCTCGACGGCCGCCCGCACGAGCTCGAGTGCCTCGAGCCGCGCCGAACGGTTGTCCGACGTGAAGCTCGACGCGCCGGAGTCCGGAAAGTCGGGATCGGGAGGGAGCCGCTCGAGTTGAGGGAGGGCGATGATGTCGGCGCCGGGCTCCGAGTCGCCGTGGAACTCGCGCTCGTCCCTGTGTGCCGACTCCACTGGTTACTCTCTCGCGCCGCTCAGGCGTGGATCTCGCAACCGAGGTAGACGAGGGCCTCGACGGCCTCCGTCACGAATGTGCTGGCCTGCTGGGCATCGGCGAAGCTGTACGAGCGCGGCTCCGCGCCGTCGTCGTGGCCCTCGACCTCGACGTCGACGACGCATGCGTCGCCGAGATCGCGAGCGCGCATCGTGACCACGGGGCGTCCGTGCCGGCTCGCGCTGCGAACGAACAGTTCGCGCGGCTCGGCCTCGGCTGCCTGAGCGCGGCCGCCCCTTCTCATCAGCGTGCGTCGGCGACGGCCTGAGCGACCACGTCGCGGTCTACGAAGCCCTTGAACTCCGAGTAGACGCCGCCGTGGCGCTTGACCACGATGACGGCCGGCGTGGTGAGCACTCCGAGCTTGCGGAGGATCGCGGTGCCGGGCCGCTG
>JAICME010000029.1 GCA_025929425.1 Thermoleophilia bacterium
CGGTGCCAGAGGCCTCGTGAGGGTGCCATCTCCCTCGTCCGAGGGACAGTAGGACACTCGACCAGGGGACGCGAAAGCGTGGTTCCTGCTCTTGAATCCTCGTATGCCTGCGGCGGTACGGGGGCGCGGCCTCCTTGTCGCAGTCGGGTTCCCAACTGCGGCTCTGTTGTGCGTTGCCTTGTGGTTCCGGCTGCACGGCGTCGGGATTTCGACGTCGCTCCCTGCTGCGGTCGTGTTCGTCTGCCTGGCTGGTCTCGCCGAGCAGATAAATCTTGTTGTTTCGCCGCGGCTTTCGGTGTCGGTGTCCGGCGTGTTCGTGGCCGCGGCCGCGCTGGTTGGCGGCCCTCTGGTTGGAGCATGTGCGGGTGCCGCGACGTCTGCGTTCGAGTTGGGAGCGGTGCGGCGAAAGCGCTTCGCCTGGGGCGGTGCTTCGGCGCTCGAAGGCTTCTGCATCGGAGTCGTAGGACAGCAACTCGCGTTTGGGGGCGGCGGCGCCCGCGCGCTCGCTCTCGCAGGGCTGGGATTGCTGACAGGGATGGTCATCAACGCTTGCAACACCGTGATCGTCGCCCTCGACCGAGGCCGCGTGCCGTGGCGGGAAATCACCGCCTGCTGCCCGAGCCATCTCCTGGTCTGGGCGCTTCCCTCGCCGCCCCTTGTTGCCTTCTTGTTCGCCTACCCGCGCGCGTCCTACGTCTCGCTCGCCCTGGCCGGCGGGCTCCTCTCCGCGATCTGGTTCGCCAACCGCATCCGTCTGCAGCTCGAGCAGAGCCTGGCGGAGGAGCGATTACGTGCCCGCCTCGACGCGCTCACGAGCGCACCGAACCGCTACGCCCTCGCCGAGGCCCTCACCGCGGAGCACTCTCGGATCATGCGCGGCGGTCGTCCCGCCGCTGTCTGTTTCCTCGACCTGGATCTGTTCCGCGACGTCAACAACACCTACGGTTACGCAGCCGGTGACGAGCTTCTCGTCAGCGTCTACCGGCGTCTGCGAGAGCGGCTGCGGGCGAGCGACGGCATCTTCCGCTGGGGCGGCGAAGAGTTCGTCGTGCTCGCCCCCGACCACGCCGACCTCGCCGAGCTGGCCGAGCGGCTTCGGCAGCTGGTAGGGCGTCAGCCGTTCACGATCAGAGGCCGGGAGCTCCGCGTCACCTGCTCGGTCGGGGCGGCGCGGCTCGACGAGTTCCGGGAGCCCGACGCATCGCTCGAAGCAGCGAGTCGGCTCGTGCGAGTAGCGAAGGAAAGACGCAACGCGGTCCAGGTCGAGACGGGCGTGCCACGCGCGAGTTCGCGTGCAGGGCCGGCGCAAGCGCTAGAGGCGACAGCCGGATGAAGACCATTCGCCTAGCATCCGACGGATGCTTCCCGAGGGTGTCCACCACTGGACTGCGACCCATCCCGAGTGGGAAGGGCCGGTGTCTGCGTACGCGATCGACGACGGCGAGCGGCTCGTTCTGATCGATCCGATCGACGTCCCGGACGACGTTCGTGCGCTTTTCGGATCGCGCGAGGTGGTCACGGTGCTCACTTCCACGTGGCACGAGCGCGATGCCGCAGCGCTTGGCTTTCCTGTGTGGGCTCCGGCGCCCGACCGGCCCGAGGATCAGCTCGTCCCGGCGACGCGCTATGCGATCGGTGACTCGCTCTTCGGGCTGGAGGCGTATCCCGGACGGGAAGGCCAGCTCGACCTCGTGCTCTGGAGCGAGCGCCTTCGCGCGGTGATCGCCGGCGACACGCTGATCGACCTGGGCAAGGGGCTCGAGATCCCCGCGAGTTGGCTACCGGACGGCGTCACCGTCGAGCAGGTCGCGGCCGGCCTGAGGCCGCTGCTCGACAAGCCGGTGGAGTTCGTGCTGCCGACACACGGCGAGCCCGCGGACCGCGCAGCTCTCGAACACGCCCTCGCCTGATCGTCGTTTCTCGGCTGCCGGAAGTCAGCGGAACTCGTCGATGCCACGCTCGTCGTCGTTATCCCAGCCGTACTTCGCGAGATGGCCCCAGCAGTCCGGCTTGCTGCCGTCCGTGTCGGTGAACCCGTAGGCGTCGGCGAGCTGGCGGACACTGGCGATCGTTCCCGCCCATCGCTCGGCGTCGCTCGCTCGCGCGAGCGCGGCTACCCCTCTGGCGACGTAGGTGGGAGATTCGGAGATCGCGAACCCCGGGCGCTGCGCGACGGCGTCGCGCCAGTTTCCCTCGGTGACGCCGAAGTTCTCGAGCATGTTCTCGGAGCGCATCCAGCCGGGCGTGACGCCGACGGCCGTAACCGGAAGCTCCCTGAGCTCGGCTGTCAGGCCCGTGACGATCCGCTCGATGTTCGCCTTGACGAGGTCGTAGTAGAAACCGACGTTGCGACGGAACGGGGCGTTCGCCTCCGAGGTGCCGTCGGTCATCTCGACCACGAGCCCGTGCGTCCCGTGCGCCTCTGCCGTGCGGAGCATGAGCGGGAGCGCGGCGTGGCTCGTGATCAGGTGCGTGTGCACGCCCATCTGCAGCATCCGCAGACCGCCGGCCCAGTCGTGCTCCCAGAGCGGCTTGTCCCACTCCATGTACCTGTCGCCGCCGAAAATGTCGTTGACGAGGACGTCGAGCCGGCCGTGGTCGCGCTCGATGCGTTCGACCAGTTCGGCGACCGCGGCGGGGTCCTCATGGTCGACGACGAGCGCCGAGCCGGATCCTCCGGCCGCGGCGATCAGCTCACCCGTTTCCTCGATCGTCTCGGGGCGGCCGATTTCGGACGGTCCGGCGCTCCGGCTGCTACGCCCTGTCGGGTAGACGAAGAAGCCGGCACGAGCGAGTTCGATCGCGATCGCCCTGCCGGCACCGCGGGTTGCGCCTGCGACGAGCGCGACCCGGGGATCTGAATCGTCTCCGCCCACGGGTGGATCATGCCGCCGAGAGAGGAAGACCGCTGGTATTCGCGGCGTCTTGCCGGGTATCGAGCAGCCCGGCGCTTTCCCAGGCGATTCACAGGAACTCCTGCCAGGGTTGAGCCATGGAAAGCGGCAGGATCCTCGTCGTCGACGACGAGCCCTCGATCGTCGACGCGGTCGGCACCGCGCTTCGCTACGAAGGCTTCGAGGTGCGGGAGGAAGGCACCGGCCGCGGCGCGATCGCTGCAGTAGCCGACTTCGAGCCCGACCTCGTCGTGCTCGACTGGATGCTCCCGGATCTCGACGGGATCGAGGTAGGCCGGCGACTGCGTGAACGCGGCTTCAAGACGGCGATCCTCTTCCTGACCGCGAAGGACGCGGTCGAGAACAAGGTCGAGGCGCTACGCGCCGGCGGCGACGACTACGTGACGAAGCCGTTCAGCCTCGCCGAGGTGGTGGCACGCGTGCAAGCCATCCTGCGGCGCACCGCCGGCGATCTCCCGGGCGACGTGCTCCGCTTCGCGGATCTGACGCTCGACGAGGAGCGGCACGAGGTTCACCGTGGCGAAACGCGTGTCGACCTGACCGCGACGGAGTTCTCACTGCTCCGCTACTTCCTCCTCAACCCGCGCCGCGTCGTCTCGAAGGGGCAGATCCTGCAGAACGTCTGGCGCTACGACTTCGGCGGCAACGCGAACGTCGTCGAGACATACGTGAGCTATCTGCGGAAGAAGCTCGACGCGCTCGGGCCGCCGCTGATCCGGACGGTCAGGCAGGCGGGATACATGCTCGACGAAGGGGAGTAGGTGAGCCGCGTCTCGTTGCGCGCGCGGCTGCTGCTCGGCGTCGTCGTCCTCGCCGGCCTCGGCCTGGTTGCGGCGGACGTCGCGACGTACACCTCGCTGCGCTCCTTTCTCCTGCAGCGGGTGGACAACGGTCTGGAGGCAGGGCACAAGGCATTCGAGCATCCTGCGCCGAAGGGACAGCCTTCGGACCTGGTCGAGAGCGACCACCATGGTCCGCCGCCGCAGGGAGTCGCCTGGTACGAGGTGCGCACCCTCCGCGGACACATCGAGAGACGGGGCTTCCTCGTCGAGGGATCGTCTCCTCCGGAACTGCCCGCAAGAATCGACGTGCCCACGCAGCGGAACCGGCGCGAGGTGGAAGGGGACGAGTTCGTGAGGTACTTCGTCGCGCGGGCGCGGAACGGCCGGGACAGCTATCGCGTCCGTGCATCCATCGAGCCGGACCGCCCGCACCAGATCCTCCTCGTGGCAAGCCCGCTCGGCGGTGTCGCCAGTACGCTCCACCGGCTGATCCTGATCGAACTGATCGCCACCGCAGCCGTGCTGGGGACGCTCGCGGCTCTCGCGCTCTGGCTCGTTCGTCTGGGGCTGCGCCCGCTCCGGCGGATCGAGCAGACCGCGGCCGCGATCACCGCCGGTGACCTCTCCCAGCGGGTCGGTCATCCAGATCCACAGACCGAAATCGGTCGGGTCGGCAGCGCCCTCAACACGATGCTCGACCGGATCGAGGACTCGGACCGGCGGCTGCGTCGCTTCGTCGCCGACGCGTCCCACGAGCTGCGGACTCCGCTCGCCGCCGTGCGGGCGTACGCCGAGCTCTTTTCCCGCGGCGCCGCCGCCCGTCCCGAGGATCTCGACCGTTCGATGAGCGGGATCACGCGCGAGGCGGAGCGGATGAGCCTCCTCGTCGACGACCTGCTCCTGCTCGCGCGCCTCGACGAGGGCCGTCCCCTCGAGCGCAAGCCCGTGAATCTCGCCGCCGTCGTCGAGGAGGCGGTCGACGCCGCTCGCGTTGTCGAGCCGGACCGGCCGATCGACCTCCTCGCAGAGCCCGTGATCGTTACGGGTGACGGAGCCCGGCTCCGCCAGGTGCTCGACAACCTCTTGACCAACGCGCGCGCGCACACGCCGGCAGGGACGCTCGTCTCGGTCGAGGTGCGAGGCGTCGAGGGGCGGGCGATCTTGACGGTTGCCGACCACGGGCCGGGCTTGAGCGGGGAGCAGGCGGCGCGCGTGTTCGAGCGCTTCTACCGAGCGGACAGCTCTCGCGCCCGAGCGAGTGGGGGATCGGGCCTCGGCCTCTCGATCGTCAGGGCTGTGACCGAGGCCCACGGCGGGACGGTCGACGTGCGGCCGACGTCCGGGGGCGGCGCGACGTTCGTGATCGCGCTGCCTCTCGGCGCCGATCAGGCGGCGAGCTCGTCCGGTAGGTCTGTCGCGAACGAGTAGATCGGAGCCTCGCGCTTCGAGCGGTCGAGCGTGAACGGGAAGAGCATGACCGCCGCGACGGCGAGGACGATGCCGAGGTCGAGGACTCCGTTGATGAGGATCGCTGTGCTGAGGGACATGGTTGCTCCTTGCGGCTCGTTTTCTGTCCTTTCAGCCTTCCCGCCGCGCATGTGACGCCCCTGGACGAACGCTGGGAAAACGCTGTGAAGGAGCGAGGGAGGCCGCTCGCGCGACCTCCCTCGGTGTTCTCCTACCCCATCCGGAAGTCGAACCGTTGGATGATTCCCGGATCGGTCGGGTCGGCGGGCAGGTCGGGATCCCGCGTGGCGACCCAGGCGTAGTCGTGCTCCGGGTAGGCGACGACGTCGGGGAACGTTCCCCAGCTGACGGCGAGCACCCGAGCCGGCTCGTCGTGCGGATTGCTGTAGGCGTGCAGGCCGGCCCGCCCCTCCGGACAGAAGACGAAGTCGCCCGGAGCGAGCTCTTCCTCTCCCTCCGCCGTCCGGAACACGGGGCGGCCGCTGAGGACGAAGAACAGCTCCTCGGCGCCGTAGTGCATGTGCCATCTCATGCCCGGCGCGCCGGGCTTCAGCTCCCACAGCGAGGCGCCCATCCGTGCACCGTCCGGACGCCAGAAGATGCGGTGGAGCAAGCCGTTCTCGTCATTGTCGACGTCCCAGGGGGAGTCGGCGAACAGGTTCTGGCGGTTCATGTCGTACCTCCGTCGAGCTAGCGGTTGCGGCAAGGCGATTCCACCACCGGGGGCGGCGACGCCTTGCCCGATCGAAGACCGCTAGTTCGCTGCCGGAGTCACGCGGCGATCCTAGACGATGCGTCGAGGCGACCCTCGGGCTGCGGCCACTACGATTCCCACCTGCCCGTCGTCCCACCAGGAGGAGTGCCTTGACGATCATCGACCGGCCCGAAGACAGCCTCGCCGTCCATGGGCTGCGCGTCGGTGGACGCGTGCTCCGCAATCCGACGACCGCGCAGCTCTACGCCGCGGCCATCGACCGCGGCGAGGGAGTCATCGCCGAGGACGGGCCGCTCGTCGTCGACACCGGCCGCTTCACCGGCCGCTCGCCGAAGGACAAGTTCATCGTGCGCGACCCCGGCTCGGAGGATCGGATCTGGTGGAGCGACGTCAACGCCGAGATCTCGGAGGAGCACTTCGACGGCCTGCGCGGGAAGGTCTCGGCGCACCTCGAGAAGAGCGACGTCTACGTGATCGACGCGTACTGCGGCGCCGACCCGACGCACCGGCTCTCGGTGCGCATCATCACGGCGCACCCGTACCACGCGCTCTTCGCGAAAACGATGTTCGAGCCCGCCGACGCGGAGGACTTCGAGCCCGAAGTGCTCGTCCTCCACGAGCCCGAGGTCGAGGCCGACCCGGAGCACGACGGCACGCGGACAGGTGTCTTCGTCTGCCTCCATCCGACCCGAGGCGAGATCCTGATCGGCGGCACGTTCTACGGCGGCGAGATCAAGAAGTCCGTCTTCACGCTGATGAACGACCGCCTCCCGCTCGAGGGCGTCATGCCGATGCACTGCTCGGCGAATGTCTCATCCGACGAGAAGGACGTGGCGATCTTCTTCGGGCTGTCGGGCACCGGGAAGACGACGCTCTCGGCCGACCCCGAGCGCCTCTTGATCGGCGACGACGAGCACGGCTGGGGAGACCAGGGAGTCTTCAACTTCGAGGGCGGCTGCTACGCCAAGACGATCCGCCTCTCCGAGGAGGCCGAGCCAGAGATCTGGAACGCGGTGCACAGCTTCGGCACGGTGCTCGAGAACGTCACGGTCGACGAGCGCGGCGTGCTCGACCTCGACGACTCCTCGAAGACCGAGAACACCCGCGCGGCCTACAGGCTCGAGCGGATCGCGAACGCGCTGCCTTCGCGTCGCGCGGGTCATCCGCGCTCGGTGATCTTCCTCGCGGCGGACGCGTTCGGGATCCTGCCGCCCATCGCGAAGCTCAGCCGCGAGCAGGCGCTCTTCTTCTTCCTCGCCGGCTACACGTCGAAGCTCGCGGGCACGGAGCTCGGAGTCACCGAGCCGCAGCCGACGTTCTCCACGTGCTTCGGCGCGCCGTTCCTGCCGCAGCCGCCGACCGTCTACGCGAAGCTGCTCGGCGAGAAGCTCGAACGCCACGACGCGACCGTCTGGCTCATCAACACCGGGTGGACGGGTGGCCCGTTCGGCGAGGGGCACCGGATGCCGATCCAGGCCACGCGCGCGCTGCTCGCCGCGGTGCTTTCGGGCGAGCTGCACGAAGCCGACCTGCGCGAGGATCCGGTCTTCGGCTTCCAGGTTCCGGTCACGGCGGCGGGCGTCGACGAGTCGCTGCTCGATCCTCGCTCGACCTGGGCCGATCCGGAGGCGTACGACCGCAAGGCGCGCGAGCTCGCGCAGATGTTCATCGACGACTTCCGGGCCAAGCACGCGGACGCTCCGCCCGAGGTCGCGGCAGCTGCGCCACGACCCGAGTAGCGCAGCCGGCGTCCGGGGAGTCATACTGGTGGCGTGAGCCTCGAGCGGAAGCTCCTCGCGGGCATCGCGGCACTGCTGGTGGCAGGAGGCGGCGCCGGAGCGGGCCTTGCGGCGAGTGGGCACGGAAGCTCCGCCAAAGCGCCCTTGCATGCGCCGACGCTTCGCCTCACGCATGCGGGATTCGTCCGCGTCTCGGCCTTCTATCTCGGGATCGACGTCGCCACTCTCCGGCACGACATGAAGAGCGGGCAGACGATCGCCGAGGTCGCTGACGCCACGTCCGGCCGTTCCGCGGCGGAGCTCACGTCCTATCTCGTTCGCGCGGCCACCCTCAGGCTCACGCTGCTCGCCCACCGGCCGCTCTCGCCGGCGGAGCGACGCTCGATGCACAGCTGGCTCACGCACCGCGTCACCGGCTTCCTCACCGACACGTGTCCGCTGAGCGTCTCAGGCATGGCGAAGCACCTGGGCGGCTGTCACGGCATGAAGATGTAGCGACGCTCTAGCGGAGCCTCGTCCGTGTGTGCGCCTCGCGCGCCCGCAGCTTCCACTTCCGCAGCTCCTGCTTTCGCAAGAGCGCGTCGTGCCGCATCGCGATTGCATGGAGCTCGCGCTGGAGCTTTCGCCAGCTGTGCAGGCGCTCGTGCGCGAGCTCTCCAGACTCGACCGCCCCGAGGACGGCGCAGCCCGGTTCGTGCTCGTGCGTGCAGTCGCCGAAGCGGCAGTCTGCGGCGAGCTCCTCGACGTCCGCAAACGCGGCCTCGAGGCCGGCGGAGCCGACGTCCCAGAGCTGGAGCTCGCGGAGCCCCGGTGTGTCGATCACGAGTCCGCCGCCCGGCAGCGTCAGCAGCTGGCGGTGGGTCGTCGTGTGGCGTCCCTCGTCGTCGTCGGAGCGCGTCTCCTTCGTCGCCATCACCTCGTCCCCGAGCCAGCGGTTCACGAGCGTCGACTTCCCCACGCCCGAGGAGCCGAGCAGGACGGCCGTCGTGCCGGCGGGAACACGGGCGCGGAGGGCGTCGCAGCCCCGGCCGGTGTGCGCCGACACGACGTGCACGGGGACGCCGATCGCGACCGACTCCACCTCCGCGACGAGCGGCCACGGGTCGTCGAGACGGTCGGCCTTTGTAAGCACGATCTCGGGATTTGCGCCGCTCTCCCAGATCGTGACGAGGTAGCGCTCGATCCGGCGTGGCTCGAGATCCGGGCCGAGCGACGAGACGACGAACGCGACATCGACATTGGCCGCGAGGGTCTGAGCGGTCGTGGTGAGGCCGGCCGCGTTGCGGACGATCGCGCTGCGGCGCGGCAACACCATCCGAATCAGGCCGTCGCCGAGACCGACCCAGTCCCCGACTCCGACGTCGAGGCCGTCGTGCAGAGCCCGCCCGGGCAGGCGGGAGCGGACGGCGCCGTCGGCCGTCCAGACGTCGAACGCGCCGCGGTGAGCGGCGGCGACGCGGCCCGGCACGAGACCGGGCGTCAGGTTTTCGGCGAGCTCGTCGTTCCAACCGAGCGCGTCAAGATCGAACTCAGGCAACGCAAAGCTCCTTCACGAAAGAGTGGGAACGCCGTACGCGTCCCCACAGAAGGAGCGTCCGGCGCTTAGGTCAGGAAGACCGAGGAGGCGGCAGGCGCAGACTTCATTTGTTCGAACCTCCTCTCGCCGGAAACGGGACGGAAGCAGCGTAGGCCGGGCGTCGGCTGCCGTCAACCCCCCCGCGCGAAGCGCCGCGAATGCACGTTCCGAGTAGCGAAATGCGCGGCAGAATGGTACGAATCCCGCGCGATGCGCAGTGAGGACGTCCAACCGCTCAGTTTCCCGACGAGCGGTTCAGAGCGCGGCCCCGTCGCTCCTGCGCGCAGGACCGACGAGCTCGACCGCGGGATCATCGAGGCGTTGCAGGCGAACGGACGTGAGTCGTTCCGCGCCATCGCCGCACAGGTCGGTGTCTCCGAGGCGACCGTCCGGGCGCGCTACGCACGGCTGACAACCGAGGGGATTCTTCAGGTCGTTGCCGTCACGAACCCGCTCGGGCTCGGGTACGAGCAGGCGCTCGTCGGCGTGAAGACGTCCGGCTCGCCCGAGAAAGCGGCCGACGCGATCGCGCGCTGGCCCGAGGCGGACTACGTCATCGCCACGGCAGGGCAGTTCGACCTCGTCGTCGAGCTCGTGGCCACCGATCGACGTCACCTGCTCGACCTGACGAGCCGGCTCCGCTCGCTGCCGGACGTCGTCTCGACCGAGACCTTCGTGTACCTGGAGATGTGGAAGCAGCTCTACGACTGGGGTAGTGGAATGCCAAAGGAGGAAACAACGAGATGAGCACCACGCAGAGCGCGACGTCCGCCGACGAGCTTCGCCGGATGGCGAACGAGCACCTCTGGCTCCACTTCACCAACATGGCGGCCCAGAAGCCGCCGATCATCGTGCGCGGCGATGGCTGCTACCTCGAGGACGCGGACGGGAAGCGGTACCTCGATGCGCTCGCGGGGCTCTTCTCGGTCAACATCGGCTACGGCTTCGGCGAGGAGATCGGCCAGGCCGCGCTCGACCAGATGCGCGAGCTGCCCTTCTACACGAACTGGACCTACGCGCATCCGCGCGCGATCGAGCTCGCGTCGGAGATAGCGTCGCTCGCACCGGGTGACCTCAACCGCGTCTTCTTCGTCTCGGGCGGCTCGGAGGCGGTCGAGTCGGCGTGGAAGCTGGCGCGCCAGTACTACCAGGCGCGCGACGGCGTGCACGAGGCCGCGGGCGTCGACCCGGGGCACAGGATTTCGGCCCAGGACGGCTCGCGCGGGTCGCACAAGTACAAGGCGATCGCCCGCACCGTCGCCTACCACGGCACGACCTTCGGCGCGCTTTCGATCAACGGCATCAAGGAGCTCCGCACGCCGTTCGAGCCGCTCGTCCCCGAGGTGCGACACGTGAGCAACACGAATCGCTACCACCGCCCGCCCGAGGAGACCGAGGAAGCGTTCACGGCCTTCCTGCTCGACGAGCTCGAGCGCACGATCGAGGAGATGGATCCGGCGACGGTCTGCCTGATCCACATGGAGCCGATCCAGAACGCGGGCGGCTCCTTCATCGCGCCGGCCGGCTACTGGCAGGGAGTGCGCGCGCTCTGTGACAAGTACGACATCCTCCTCTCCGCCGACGAGGTCATCACCGGCTTCGGGCGCGTCGGCCACTGGTTCGCGTCGGAGCGCTACGACATCCGGCCCGACATCATCACGTGCGCGAAGGGGCTCTCCTCCTCGTACGCCGCGATCGGGGCCGTCGTCGCCACCGATCGCGTGATGCAGCCGTTCCTTGAGCCCTCCTCGATGTACACCCACGGGATCACCTTCGGCGGCCATCCCGTGATGAGCGCGATCGCGCTGAAGAACATCGAGATCATGAAGCGGGAGCGGATCATGGAGCATGTGCTCTCCAACGAGGCGGCGTTCCGCTCGACACTCGAGCAGCTGCTCGACTTGCCGATCGTCGGCGACGTGCGCGGGACGGGTTACTTCTACGCGCTCGAGCTCGTGAGGAACAAGGAGACGCGAGAGACTTTCACCGACGAGGAGTGCGACACGCTCCTGCGCGGGTTCCTCTCGCCGCGCCTGTTCGAGCGGGGGCTCATCTGCCGGGCGGACGACCGCGGCGACCCGGTGGTGCAGATCTCACCCCCGCTGATCGCAACTCAGGCAGAGTTCGACGAGATGACGGGGATCCTGGGCGAGACGCTTGCCGAGGCATGGGAGCAGGTCAAGTGACGGTGGAGGCCGCGCCGCCACCCGAGGCGCCGGCGGCGAGCGCCGAGTACGACATCCGCCTCATCGGCCTGACGAAGCGTTTCGACGACGTCGTCGCGGTCGACCGCATCTCGCTCGACATAGACCGCGGCCACTTCTTCGCGCTGCTCGGCCCGTCGGGCTGCGGCAAGACGACCACGCTCCGGATGATCGGCGGCTTCGAGGAGCCGACCGAGGGGCGGATCGAGCTGGGCGGCGTCGACGTCGCGCCGTTGCCGCCGTACAAGCGCGACGTGAACACCGTCTTCCAGTCGTATGCGCTCTTCCCGCACCTCTCGATCTTCGAGAACGTCGCCTTCGGGCTGCGCCGCCGCGGTGTCAAGGGCGGTGACCTCAGAAAGCGCGTGATCGAGTCGCTCGAGCTCGTCGGCCTCGCCGGGCTCGAGAAGCGCAAGCCGCGGCAGCTCTCCGGCGGTCAGCAGCAGCGGATCGCGCTCGCCCGCGCGCTCGTGAATCGCCCGCGCGTGCTCCTCCTCGACGAGCCGCTCGGCGCGCTCGACCTCAAGCTCCGCAAGGAGATGCAGCTCGAGCTGAAGCGGATCCAGCACGAGGTCGGGATCACATTCGTCCACGTCACGCACGACCAGGAAGAGGCCATGACCATGGCCGACCGGATCGTGATCATGAACGGCGGCCACATCGAGCAGCTCGGCACGCCGAGCGGGCTCTACGAGCAGCCCAGGACGGCGTTCGTGGCCGGGTTCCTCGGCGTCTCGAATCTGCTCGAGGGCACCGTCGCAGGCGAAGACCGCGTCACGCTGACCGACGGCACCGCTGTTCAGGTGCCGCGGAACGTGCTCGCGGGACGGACCGGGACGGTGTCGATCGGCGTCCGCCCCGAGAAGCTACGCATCGGCGGCGGCGAGGCGAACTCGCTCGCCGGAACCGTGACCGAGAGCGCGTACATCGGAGTCTCCACCCAGTACATCCTCGATACACCGGCCGGTCCGGTGACCGTGTACGTCCAGAACGACCGGACCGGCGGCCAGGTCGCAACAGGGGAGCGCCTGACGCTCAGCTGGAGCCCAGACAGCACGTTCGTCGTCGACGCCGAGGAGGGCGCCCAATGACCGATCGCATCTCTCGCAGAGTCTTTCTTCGCCGCGCGGCGGCGAGTGGCTCGATCCTCACCGTTCCGGGACTGCTCGCCGCCTGCGGCGGAGGAGGAAGCAGCCCCGCGGGGACGAGCTCGACCGAGGCGCACAAGCTCGCCAAAGTCCTGCACTTCTCCAACTGGACGCTGTACATCGACGTCAAGAAAGGCGGGCACCCCTCCCTCGAGCAGTTCCAGAAGCAGTACGGCGTTCACGTCGACTACCGCGAGGACATCAACGACAACGCGTCGTTCTTCTCGAAGATCGAGCCCGACCTCTCCCGCGGCCAGTCGACCGGTCGGGACATCATCGTGATGACCGACAACTCGCGCTATCCGGCCCTGCTCGTCCAGAAGGGGTGGGTCGAGAAGCTCGACAAGAGTGCGATCCCCAACATCAAGAACCTGGTGCCGCAGCAGCGGAATCCAAGCTGGGACCCGAACCGCGAGCACAGCCTGCCGTGGCAGTCCGGCTTCACCGGGATCGGCTGGAACGAGAAGCTGACCGAGCCGGTGACGTCGATGGGCGACCTGCTCGGCAACAAGAAGCTGAAGGGCAAGGTCGGTCTCCTGACCGAGTTCTCCGACACGCTCGCGCTCGTGATGGCCTACAACGGCGACGACCCCAGCCACATCACCGACAAGACGTTCAACAAGGCCATCGACACGATCCAGAAGGCGGTCCACGCGGGTCAGATCCGGCAGTTCTACGGCAACGACTACGCGAGCGCGCTCTCCAGCGGCGACCTCATCGCGACGATGGCCTGGTCGGGCGACATCGTTCAGCTACAGGCCGACAACTCGCATCTGAAGTGGCAGCTCCCGGTCGACGGTGGCGACATCTGGACCGACAACATGCTGATCCCGAAGGGCGGCAACGTCTACACGGCCAGCGTCTACATGAACTTCGTCTACGAGCCGAAGATCGCCGCCGAGATCGAGGACTACGTCAACTACGTCTGCCCGGTGCTCGGGGCGAAGGAGGCGCTCATCAAGAAGGACCCGGCGATCGCGAAGAATCCGCTCATCTTCCCGACCAAGCAGATGCTCGACAACGCTCACACGATCGACCCGGCCGCGCTCAACAACGAGAAATACCAGACGGCCTGGCAGAACCTGATCTCGGCGTGACAGCGGTCGGATGGGCCTGAGCTTCCTCCACCGGCGCCAGGGGGCCACGCCGTACCTGCTCCTGGCGCCGGGGATGCTCTTCCTGGGCCTCTTCTTCCTGGTCCCGCTCGGCTTCCTCGCCTATCAGTCGCTCGAGTCGGGGAGCATCGACTTCGGCTACGCCTTCACCTGGGCGTGGCACAACTACTCGGGCGCGATCACCGGCTACGGCACGCAGTTCAAGCGGTCGTTCGCGTACGCCGGCATCGCGACGGTGCTCGCGCTCGTCGTCAGCTACCCCGTCGCCTACTGGATTGCGTTTCGGGGCGGGCGCTGGAAGAACCTGCTCCTGCTCTGCATCGTCGCACCGTTCTTCGTCACCTACCTGATCCGGACGCTCGCCTGGCAGACGATTCTCGCCGACAACGGGCTGGTCGTCCGAACGCTCACCGACATCCACATCCTGTCGCCCGGTGACCGTTTGCTTGCGACCGGCACCGCGGTCGTCGCCGGCATCACCTACAACTTCCTTCCTTTCATGGCGCTGCCGCTCTACGTCTCGCTGGAGCAGATCGACCAGACGCTGATCGAAGCTGCCGAGGATTTGTACGCCAGCAAATGGAGGGCGTTCATCCGGGTCACCTTCCCGCTCTCGCTGCCGGGGGTGGTCGCGGGCACGCTGTTGACGTTCATCCCGGCCGCGGGTGACTTCATCAACGCCCAGCTCCTCGGCTCGACGACGAACCACATGATCGGCAACGTGATCAACTCGAAGTACAACGAACTGATCGACTATCCGGCCGCCGCTGCGATGTCGTTCATCCTGATGGCGATCATCCTGGCGCTCGTCCTGATCTATGCCCGGGCGGTGGGCTCGGAGAAGCTGACGGGATGAGTACCGCCGACATCACCCTGCCGACCCGACGCTCCGGCGCGAAGACCGTCGCGCAGCTCTTGGCGTTCGTTCGGCGGCACGTCCTGACCGTCTACTCGCTCCTCTTCTTCCTCTACCTGATGCTTCCCATCGGGGTCGTGATCGCGTTTTCGTTCAACCACCCGACCGGCCGCTTCAACTACCGGTGGCGGCAGTTCACGTGGGACAACTGGCTTCACTGGAACGCGGTTCCGGGCATCCAGAGCGCGATCACGCTTTCGCTCGAGATAGCCCTGTTCGCCAGCATCGTGGCGACGGCACTCGGGACGCTGATCGCCCTTGCCCTCGTGCGCTACGGCTTCCGCGGCCGCGGGGTGACGAACCTGATCATCTTCCTCCCACTCTCGACCCCGGAGATCGTGCTGGGAGCCTCCCTCGCCACGCTCTTCCTGCACTCGACGGGCTACGGGGTGAGCATCCCCTTCGGCTTCTGGACGATTTTGATCGCCCACATCATGTTCTGCGTCAGCTTCGCGGTGGTGACCGTGAAAGCGAGGCTGATCGGGTTCGACCGGCATCTCGAGGAGGCGGCGATGGACCTCGGGGCGAACGAATGGGTCACCTTCAGGAAGGTGACGCTGCCGCTGATCGCACCGGCGATTCTCGCGGCGCTGCTCCTCTGCTTCGCGATCTCGGTCGACGACTTCGTTGTGACCTATTTCAACGCGGGTAACCGGGTCACGTTCCCGATCTTCGTCTGGGGCGCAGCCCGCGTCGCGACCCCGCCGCAGATCAACGTGATCGGAACCGCGATCTTCGCGGTCGCAGTGACGTGCATGCTCGGCAACGTCTTCTTGCAGAACCGGCGCGCGAAGACGGCGTGAGTCGGCCCTCGGTCGAACCGCGGCTGCCTTCGTGGTGGCTCGAAGATGCGCTCGCTCGGGAGGGCAATCCCGAACCCGCGCCGGCCCTCACGGGCGACGCGACGGCCGACGTCGCCATCGTCGGCGGCGGCTATACGGGGTTGTGGACTGCGCTCGCCCTCCGCGAGCGTGCACCGGAACTACGCGTGACGCTGCTCGAGGCGGAGATCTGCGGCCACGGGCCGAGCGGCCGCAACGGCGGCTTCGTCCACGGCTACTGGGCGTCGCTCCCGGGGATTCTCCCCGTACTCGGGGAGGCGCAGGCGCTCGAGCTTGCGCGCGCCGGTGAGCAGATCATCCCGGGGATTCGCACCTGGGCGGAGGAGCGCGGCGAGGACATCTGGTTGCGCGAGGCCGGGATGCTCGAGGTGTCGGCGGCCCCGGCGCAGGACGGCGGGATCGAGAACGCAGTGGTGGCGGCCGCGCGCGTGGGCCGTCCCGATCAGGCCGTCCCCCTCACACCGGAAGCCGTTGCCGAGCGCGTCTCGTCCCCGGTCTTTCGCGACGGGGTCTTCTTTCCCGAATGCGCGACCGTCCATCCGGGCCTGCTCGTGCGCGCACTGCGGCGGGCCGCGCTCGACGCCGGCGTGACGCTCCACGAGGGGACGCCGGTGACAGCGGTGCGCGAGGGCGAGCTCGAGACGCCGGGCGGGATCCTCCGCGCACCGGAGGTCGTGCTCGCGACGAACGCGGCGCTGACCGGCTGGAAGCCGGCTTCCCACAACCTGACGAACTTCGGCTCGTACGTCGTCCTCACAGAGCCTGCCCCCGATCTGCTCGCCGAGATCGGCTGGACGGGGGGTGAGGCGATCATCGACGGGCGGATGTTCCTCCACTACTTCCGCACGACGAACGACGGTCGCGTCCTGATGGGCAGCGGGACCGGACCGATCGGGTTCGGAGGCAGCATCGACGACCGCTTCTCGCGCGACGGCCCGACGGCTGCGCGGGCGGAGGCGGGACTACGGCGCCTGCTGCCGGGCCTCGCAGGCGTGCGCGTCGAGCGGGCGTGGGGCGGCCCCATCGACGTCTCCGCGGATCACCTGCCGTTCTTCCGGACGAAGCCCGGCACGCGGATCCACTACGGCGCCGGGTATTCGGGGCACGGCGTCGGGCCGGCCTGGCTCGGAGGCCGGATCCTCGCCTCGCTCGCGCTCGGCGCGGACGACGAGTGGACGCGGTCGCCGCTCGCCGCCCGCTCGGTGCCGCGCTTGCCCGGAGAGCCGTTCCGCCGGGTCGGCGGAGGGCTCGTCCGCTGGGCGATCATGTCCTGCGAAGCTGCGGAGGAGCAGGGTCGACGGCCCCCGGTCGTTGCGCGGGCGGCAGCCGCGCTGCCGCGCCTCCTCGGGATGGAGCTCGGCACCCGTTAGGCACGCCCCGTCCCAGGCGGACCTGGCGAACCTAGTAACAGACTGTGGTAACTATCCCTTGACGGGACAGAAGATATGTAGTAGATTCTGTCCATGCCACCAGTCAATCGCAAAAATCCTCAGCGCGCGAAGTCCTCTGAGTCCACGTTCTCCTATATGGAGTTTTCGCGCGAGTTCCCGAACGATGACGCCTGCTTGGAGTGGCTGTGGCGCTCGCGCCACGCGCCAGACGGCGAGCATGCTTACTGCCCGCATTGCGGCGTCGTTCGCTCGTTCAAGCGATACGACATCGGCAAGCAGGCTTGGACTTGTACGTCCTGCTCGAAACGGATCTATCCGACAGCGGGAACGATCTTCCATAAGTCCTCAACCTCGCTGCATCTGTGGTTCTTCGCGATCTGGGTCATGACCAGCACTCGATGCGGAGTGTCCGCCAAGCAGCTAGAGCGCGAGCTAGGCGTCACGTACAAGACCGCATGGCGCATGTTCAACCTCATCCGTAACCGCCTCATGACCCAGGACTACCAAGGGCCGCTCGGCGGAGAGGTCGAAGCCGACGAGACATTCATCGGGGGCAAGCTCCGTGAGTCCGAGCGGCGCGCCATGCGCGCCCAGGGAATCACGCAGCGCGGCCCTGCCACGAAGGATCGCGCGGTGGCGATGGGCGTCGTCACCCGCGGCGGAAAGGTCGTCGCAACGGTGATTCCAAAGCGCTCCGCCAAGCATGCGCGCTACACGATCCGGCAGCACGTGCTGCCCGGTTCGATGGTCTACACCGACGATTGGGGCGGCTACGACGCCCTCTCCAAGTCTCCGCAGTTCACGCACCGTCGGATCAACCACTCCGAGCGCGTCTACGTGAGCGGGCCTGTCCACACGCAAACCATCGAGGGGTTCTGGTCGCTCACGAAGAACGGCATCCGTGGCGTCTACCACTCCGTGTCGAAGAAGTGGCTACAGGGCTACTTGAACGAGTACGCGTGGCGGTACAACCACAGGGACGACCCGCGAGCCATGTTCACGTTGCTCTTGCGGCGCGCCGCGATTAGTTAGAGGGCGGGCGCGAGTTCGTCCCTATCTACTCGATAGAGCGCAAGCTCGCCGTCGCGATCGAGCAGCCACTTGGCATTCACAAACGTGATCCCGATGACGGCTCCAGCGGCGTCGTATCGGATCGCGTGCCCCTCGGGAGTGGCCACCGTTGACTCCGCTTCCACGGGATCAGTCCCGACCGTGAGGTAGAGCACGTCGGCAACATCGTCATAGACGACTCTCTCAAAGACAGTGTTGCCGACTTGGACGCTCATGGATCGTTCGAATGCCCGAAAGCAGTGACGAGTATGCCTACGTCCGGGTTGCTCTCATACGAAATCACAACGCGAAGCCAGCGGGTAGGTCCGAGGCCTTGGCTGTAGTACCGCACGCGGCCCGGACGAACATCCGGCTCTGTGTGTATCGGATGCGTGATCGTTTCCTTGATCGCATCAAAGTGGGTAGTCATTTCTCCGTGCTCGCAGACATGCCTCCACCCCAGGTTCGTGATCTCAACCGTTCGTCCGTCCGGCTCGATCATGCGAGCAAGGATCTCCGGGTCAGTTTGGCTCATAGACAAAGGCAGGCGGGCGGCCGAACGTGTTACGCGTCTGGCTTGGATTCAGACTCTGGCTCGGGCCTGCTTACACGCCGTAGGTTGTTTAAGAACTCCTCCCGGCTCGGGGTTCGCACCTCTAGACCACCAGGAGTGACCTCGGTTGGCTCTTGCGGCTCGTTGTCGTCCTGCTTGCTCATCTGCGCCTCTCTCGCCACGGTAGCGGGCGCTTCAGTCGGTAGCGCATGACCGTTCCGCTCTCCTGCTCATGCATCCGGTGCGCCCACCGGTGGACGACCTCGCGCTCGTAGGAGTCGTCCTCGGCGTCGTAGGGCAGCGGCTCGATAGTTGCGATGGTCGGGTGGTACTCGGCGATGATGTCCGCGTGATCAGCCGGCATGTGGTCGTCCGCTGTGATCAACACCGGATCATCGAATCGGCGCAATAACTCAGGGACGAGGTCGGTGTCCAGAGTCCCCTTCATTCCGAGGGACAAGACCGAGTGAGCAGTGCGGCCTCTCCGCCGTAGTTCAGTCGCAAGCCGCTTGGGTAGCGATTCATCAATGACCAGCACCCGCTCTGGCGGCGCATACATACGACCACGATGCTATGCCAGTTGTCAGACCAAGGGCCTAAGCCGCCTCCGACAGCTCGGCCACCTTCTCCCACCATCTACGAGCGTCCTCAATCTCGACATCGGCTAGCTCGTAGTCCTCACGCAGAATCTCCACGCCACGCGGAGTCCTCGCGAGCGCAGCAACCTTCGCAGCAGGAACGCGTCGACCCTTGATCGTCGGCCGCCCGGAGAGCCTGTCGGGATCAACCTCGATGTGCTTGATGTCGGGTAGCTCTCTGACGGCCCAGCCACCGCGTCGAAGCTGGTCGGCGATTTCGTTTAGATCCTCCGGCTTGATCACTTGCTGCCACCCTTTGCGTCCTACGTCGTAGGCGCTGTCACCTTTCTGTGCATACACACGCCCACTACTCGTCGCGAGGGGTGCATGCGTTAGCGGCCAATCCCCGTATTCGTGAAGCGAGGCGATAGCCGTCCGAATCTCCCGGTGCGGCACTTCACGCGTCAGAAGATCATGGACAACCATCGCCTCAGCAACGTCCTGGTAGCTGTAGACGCGCGGACGATCCTCAGATACCGACGATTTGATGTAGCCGCGCCGTGCCCATTGTCCGATTGTGTGTCCGGGGACGCCTGCGAGTAGCCCCACTTCGTGCGCTAGGTAGCGCCCGCGAGGGGGCATATGGCGAATGGTCGTCAATACTCACCTCCGGTCCACACAACGGGGGCGTACCAACACGCCACGTGGCGTACCAAGATGGTACACCTATAGATCCTGTCCCGTCAAGGGATAGTTACCACAGACTGTTACTAGGTGTTCCGGAAAGGGCTCGGTTGCGCGCTCGAGCCGAATCGCTTCACCCGTTTTCCCCTTGTAACAGACTGTTACAAGCAATCGGGCAGCGAGTACGCTCGGCCGATGCGGGTGATCCTGTGTGACGTCGGGCCGAGGGACGGGCTCCAGAACGAGCCCGACGTGCTGCCGGCCGAGACACGGGCGGAGCTCGTCGACCGCCTCGCGGCGGCCGGGCTGCCGCGGATCGAGGCCGTGAGCTTCGTCCGCCCCGACCGGGTGCCGCAGATGGCCGACGCAGAAGAGGTCGTCGCCCGCGTGCAGCGGCGCGACGGCATCGAGCTTTCCGGCCTCGTCCTCAACGAGCGCGGGTGGGAGCGGTTCGCCGCGGCGGCGCTCGACCGCGTCAACGTCACCCTCGCGGCGACGGAGGCCTTCAATCTCCGGAACGGGAATGCCACGCTCAGCGAGGCGGTGGAGCGGGCGGAGGCGATTCTCACCGCGGCAGGCGAAACGCCGGCGACCGTGACGGTCTCCTGCTCGTTCGGCTGCCCGTTCGAGGGCCGCGTGGATCCAGGCGTCGTCGCCGAGCTCGCAGCGCGCTTCGCCGGTCGCGCCGAGGTGGTCCTGGCCGACACGATCGGCGTTGCGACCCCTTCCGCGGTTCGCGGGCTCGTCGAACAGGCGCGGGTGGACGGCTTCCACGGCCACAACACCCGCAACACCGGCTATGCGAACTGCCTCGCCGCGCTCGAAGCCGGAGCGCGTGTCCTCGACGCGTCGGTGGGCGGCCTCGGCGGCTGTCCGTTCTCGCCGCGCGCGACCGGCAACGTCGCGACCGAGGATCTCGTCTACCTGCTCGAAGGCGAGGGAATCGAGACCGGGATCGACCTCGACGCGCTCGTCGGCATCTCGCAGTGGCTCGAGAGCGTGCTCGGGCGAACGCTCGAGGGCTACGTCTACCGCGCGGGCGCCTGGCCGCCCGCGTAGGCGACCCGGCTCTCGATCAACTCCGTGACCTCGTCCGTGGAGTAGCCAAGCTCGCGCAGGATCCCCTCGGTGTGCGCACCGAGCGCCGGCGGGCCGGCATGATGGCGCACCCGTTCGCCGTCGGCCGAGAGCGGTGCGGCGACCGTGACGAAGTCCCCGAGTGCCTGCAAGATGCCGAGCGCCTCCGTCTGGGGATGCCGGGCCGCCTCGCCGACGTCGTGCACGGGTGAGACCGGAACCCCCGCCGCGACGAGGGCGTCGAGCAGCTCCGCCGAGCCCCGCTCCCTCGTCCGCTCCTCGAGCAGCGCGAGCAGCGCGGGACGGTTCGCGACCCGGTCCGGGTTCGTGACGAAGCGCGGATCCTTCGTGAGCTCCGCGAGTCCGAGGACGTCGCACAGCGCGGCGAAGAGCTTGTCGTTGCCGGCGACGATCATCAGCTCGCCGTCGCGGGTCGGGAAGACCTGGTACGGCGCGATCTGCGAGAACGCGCTCCCCTCGCGACCGGGCACCACGCCCGTTCCGAGGTAGCCCACGAGCTGGTACGAGAGCAGCGACAGCGCCGTCTCGTAGAGAGAGACCTCGAGTGTGCGGCCCACGCCGGTGCGCTCCCGCTCGTACAACGCCGCGACCACGCCGAGCGCCGCCCAGACCCCGGTGCCGAGGTCGATCAGGGAGACGCCGACGCGCACGGGCGGCCGCTCGTTCTCGCCGGTGACGCTCATGATTCCCGACGCAGCCTGGAGGAGCGGGTCGTATCCGGGCTGCGCGCTCAGCGGGCCACGCGAGCCGAACGCGCCGATCGAGCAGCACACGAGCCGCGGATTGCGCGCCCGGAGCTCGTCGGCGCCGAGGCCGTGCCGTTCCGCTGCTCCGGGGCGGAGACTCTGGACGAACACGTCGGCCCGATCGACGAGGCGCAGCACGATCTCCCGCCCGCGGTTGTCTCCGAGCTCGACGGCGAGCGAGCGCTTGCCCGCGTTGGAGGCGAGGAACATCGCGCCCTCTCCCTCCACGAACGGCGGGCCCCAGGCGCGGGCATGGTCGCCGGCGAGCGGCTCCACCTTGACGACCTCGGCGCCGAGCGCGGCGAGCAGCTGCGTCGCCGTCGGGCCCGCCAGAGAGGAGGTGACGTCGACGACACGCGTGCCGGTGAGAGGGCGGAGCTCGCTCACCGCGGGTGCTCCCACACCTCGGCCGGCCCGGTGTCGCAGAGCTCGACCGTCTCGCTGCGTGTGCAGCCGAGCCTTTCGGCGAGCCGCTGCGAGCGGGCGTTCGCCGGCGCGATCAGCGAGACGAGCCGCTCGATGCCGCGCTCGTCGTATGCCCACTCGCGGACCGCGGTCGCCGCCTCCGTCGCATAGCCCTGTCCCCAGTGCTCGCGCGCGAGCGCCCAGCCGAGCTCGGGCTGCGCGTCTTCGCCGGCGTCCGTGAAGGTCGTGTGCGTCCATGTGCGAGCGTCCCACACCAGGATCCCGACGCGGCCGAGCCAGCGTCCGTCCATGCGGCGGACGATGGAAAGCGGACCGCAGTCGTTGTCCTCCCAGCGCTTGAGCCACGCGCCGACGACGAAGCCGGGGTCGGCGGCGACCCTGGGATGGACTCCGCCGAGAAACTCCATCGCGACGGGATCGCCGTAGAGATCGATCGCGGCCAGGCCGTCCTCGTACACCGGCTTCCGGAGCAGGAGACGGGCCGTCTCGATCACAGCGGGAGCATGATCGAGCGCTCGAACTCGATCACTGTCTCGTCGCGCTGGTTGAGCCCGCGCGTGCGGACGGTGACGATGCCGAAGTCCGGGCGCGACTGCGACTCCCGCTTCGCCAGCACCTCCGTCTCGGCGCGGATCGTGTCGCCGGCGAAGACCGGCGCCGGAAGTCGCACCTCGCGCCAGCCGAGGTTGACGCCACGCTCGGACACGTCTGACACGGACAGTCCCGTGACGAGCGCGAGCGTGAAGGTCGAGTCCACGAGCGGCCGTCCCCACTCGGTCGTCGCGGCGTACTCCGCGTCGAAGTGGATGGGGTTCGTGTTGTGCGTGAGCTGCGTCAACCAGTTTGGAAGTTCAGATCCCGGAGGACGGCACAATGGGTTCGGTGCAGGGATTCGACTCATACATCCGCGTCTCACGGAAGGGCGAGCGCGATGGCGATTCGTACCAGACTGTTGAGGAGCAGCGGCGGACGATCGCCGAAACCGCCAAGCACAAGGGTGTGACTCTCTCAGACTTCGAGGTCATCGAAGAGGACGTATCCGGCAAGATCGCCGCCAAGGATCGTCGGCTCGAAGAGATCCTTCAGCGGATCGAGAACGGCCAGGCACGCGGGCTGATCGTCGCCTACCAGGATCGCCTCAGTCGTGGCTCGCTCATGGAGCAGGCAGCGATCTGGGAACGGCTAGAGAAAGCAGGTGCCCGGCTGATCACGGGTGACGGCACCGACTCTGAGGATCCGAACCAGGAACTGATCTTCACTGTCCGGGCTGGCATCGCCCGTGAGCAGTGGAGGCGGAAGCAGACCGACTGGGACAAGTCGAAGCGAAACGCGATCGAGCGCGGCATTCACTTCGCCGCTCGCGTTCCTACTGGCTACCTTCGTGAGAAGGGGTCAGGCCCGCTGGAGGTTGATCCCGCGATGGCTGAGGTCGTCGTCGGTGTCTTCGAGCGTCGGGCCAAAGGCTGGAACCGTGGCCGAATCGCTCGCTGGATGAACGAACAGGACGCAACGAACGGGACAGCGACCCATGAGACGGTCAGATCGATCATCAGGAACCGCACCTACCTGGGCGAGGCTCGCTCGGGCGAGTACATGAAGCGGAACGCTCATCCGGCGCTCGTCTCGCAGAAGCTTTGGGACGAGGCCAACGCGGTGTCGGGCACCGGCGCTCGCGGTACAGGCGAGGTGGTCAACAAGTTACTCGCGATCGGTATCGCCACCTGTGCGAACTGCGGCCACCGGCTCCAGGTCAACATGTCCGGCTCGACCAACCGTTTCCCGTCCTACACCTGCAAGCACTTCCACTGCAAGGAGCGCGGCTACGCCAAGGCCAGCGAGCTTGACTCGTTCATCCAGACATGGATCCTCACCATCCCGACCCAAGTCAGCTTCATCACGACGGAAGCCAAGTCGGACGTGGCCGAGGCCGAGAAGCGGCTTGAAGAGGCTCAGTACGACAAGCAGAAGCTCGTGCGCAACAAGGAGCTTCGTCGGCTCCTGTCGGACGAGGAGTACAACGCCGAGCTAGAGGCTCTTGTCGAGGCTGTGACCGAGGCGCAGATCGCGCTCGACATGTCGAAGCGCGAAGCGACTGAGGCCAAGACCATGCTGGCGCTTGAACTCTGGAACGAGTGGGACATCGATACGAAGCGCGAGTACCTAAGCAAGATCCTCTCAGCGCTCACAGTGGGCTCAAGCAAGCGAGGGAAAGTGCCGCTGTACGAGCGCGTAGAGTTGGAGTTCGCGGTGCCGATCGAACGTCCACCTCGACTACTCAACGAAGTCCTCTAACGAAGCTGAAACTGCTCCTCTTGCTCAGCCGTTAGGCCGCTTTCCGTAACGCTTATCACGCGCCTGTATCGCTCATGAGTGCGACTACTGAGGAGCAGCGTTATGACACCTAGTTCGCCGCTTCCCCTCAACCAAGGGAAATCGAGGGGACAACATCGCCAGGGCGCTGTTACGACGTGTTACAGAAATGGGGGATAACGCCCCTCCTTCCGACTGCGGGTCTCGCGTGTGAAGCAGGCCGTGCATGGATCGATTCTTGGAGTTCCCTTCTGACAATCGACCGTCTCAGAGGGGGTCGCCACATGTTTCTCGGGTACAGCACACTTCCCCTCTGTGGACGAGGAAGTAGGGCTCTAAGAGAGTGAGAGAAGAGCCCAATCTCTCTGTGTCTCTGAGTTCGATGTTTGATCCGTAGTGCCCTCATCACATGTGGGATAGCAAGCCCCAAGCCTCATCCATTGGCCTTGTGGGTTGATAGACGAGTGTTCTGGCCGCAGGTTCTATGACCTGCCGTTGAATGCCCCTCGTCCCAAGGATGTGCCACCGCGTCCTGCACCGCATGTGATCGTTCAACTGCTTGCTCGTACCGACTGTCGGGTAGCTCGACTCCGCAGCATCTCGTTTTCGTGCTCTTGTCCACTCTTGGCTGCGCCGCTCTTGCGTCCCTTCGGGATGGAACCGACTCTCTCAGAGATTGTGGTTGGTCTGTTCGATGAGCCTCCAGTCTGTCCGGGGTTGGGACTGGAGGTCAGACCAACCCCGGCACTACTTACATCGACTGGGGGCTGCGTGAAATGAGTGACGGGATTCACCACCGATGACCGCATCCGTCGCGACTTCTCAACTTCTGAAAAGTTCGGCTGTGATACCCCTAGAAGGCGCTGAGAGCCATTCTCCGACCACGGAGTGCTAAACCAATGGTTTCCCCTGGCCTAACCCGAATGGGGGTGACAATCCTGCCGGTCTAACGCTACTCTTTGTTCCGCATCCGGAAAGCCTTTGAGGCTTGCCAACCAGTACTCAGCATGGTGGCCCAGTATGCGGCCCTCCTTGAGGGCAACTGAGAGAAAGGAGAACTGAATCTAGTGCTAACGAATACGCCGCGCTCGCGGCTCAACGAGAGTGAGGGGCCGTCTTCCCGGCGTCCTCGCAAGCTGGACGCTGACCTGCTCGACAGCAGGGAAGTGGAGCGGTTGGTCGCCCAGTGCAGTCGGCGGGCGAAGACCGGACTACGAAACCGTGCCTTGCTTGTCCTGGGTTACAGGGCCGGGCTGCGTTGCCAGGAAGCTCTTGACCTGTTGGTCAAGGACATCGACTTCGACCGCTCGGTGATCACAGTGCGGAGCGGAAAGGGCGGGCGGATGCGCCGTATCGGCATGGACGCTGGCACCGCCGCTGTGCTTCAACGCTGGCTCGAAGCCCGCGCGAAGCTGCACATCCCGCGCTCGGCTCCTGTTCTTTGCACCTTGAAGGGAGGGGCGCTCCAGAGCAGCTACGTCCGGCATCTGATGAAGCGGCTCGGTCGCAAGGCCGCGATCGAGAAGCGCTGTCATTACCACGGGCTACGGCATTTCGCCGCGTGTTCCCTGGTCAGGGACGGAGCCACACTCACGATGGTGCAGAGCTTCCTCGGGCACGCCTCGGCGGCTACTTCGTCGATCTATCTCTCGCGGCTTGGTAGCGATGAGGCCGTCGAGTTTGCCCGCGAGCGCCGATGGGAGCCGTCTCAGTGAGGCGAGACACGCGGCGCTTCGTCTTCTACAGGTGGAGGTTGGTCGAGGTGCCGGTGAGCGTGCCGCTTGAACCAATGCGGATCTGGCGGGAGCGCTACGGGTTCTTGCCTCCGCTTGGACTGGGCGGCGTCGTCGGCGTTCACTTCCGCGTCGGGGACGGCGTGCGGGCAGTGAAGATCCTTCGCCCCGGACCGCTTCAGGTTCCAGACCCGATACGCAATCGTCTCTTCAGGGCGATCGCTGCCAAGCACCGTGCCGCCGAGGTGCGGCTCGCCCGATCCGGCGAGAACGCACACCTGAAAGCCGGCGATCGCCTGCCTCTGCCACGGGATAGGGAGCGCGTGGAGGAGTGGCCGGACGACGATGCCCGGAGGCGGGACTCGCTGGTCGCCGAGCTTGCGATGAATACGGGCGTCTACCTCACCGGCAGCACCGGCTGGAACTGCGCATCGGGCTCACTCAACGATGCGGCTTCGTTCGAGACAGTGGAGGAGGCGGAAGGCTTCCTTGCCTCTCTCGCCTCACCGCCGCCCGTGCTGTTCCGCTACCGCGCCGCTGTGATCTCGGAGGCGGATCAGAGAGAAGCTGCCTGCATCGATGGCAGGGCGATGCCGTTCTGAGTACTAAGGGCCTATCTCGTTAGGCAGGGACCCGGACTGGGATAGCGAAGTCCGACCTCGTTGCTGAAATCAACGAGGGAGGCTTTCGATGGGTCTTGTCTCGCACGATGACGGCTGGCGGATGCCGGACTGGTTGTGGGCTC
>JAICME010000076.1 GCA_025929425.1 Thermoleophilia bacterium
AGCGTGTGTTCGGATCCTCCAGCGCCGGGCTGCTCGCTCTCGCATCGGCCCTGGCCGTCTGGGAGGTCTCATCTGGGCAGGGCACGCCGTCCCGGGCAGCCTGGGCATCGTCGCGCTCATCCTCCGCTGGCCCGCGGCGCTGGCTCTCGTCGCGGTCGCGTTCGAGCTCATCGTCCGCTACGCGCCGGCGAAGCACCGACGGACCCGCTGGGCGAGCTTCGGGTCGGTGCTCGTGGTGGTCGGCTGGATCGGTGAGACGCCGCCGAGCAAGCGCAGGCTTCTGCCGCTCGCGGTCGGGGTTATCCGGGGCGAGCCGTGAGCTCGGCGACGAGGGGCCCGGTGTCAAGCGGCTCGAAACCGATCCGGCGCGCGACCTCCTCGGTGGACGGCCGCGTGCCTTCGGCGAAGAGCCCGCGCAGGATCTCTCCTGTGCCGCTCGATCGCCACCAGTCCTCCCCCACCTCGCGCCGCAGATGCGAGCTGAGCTGGGCCGACCGGATCCAGGCCCGCAGATAGTCCGCGGAGTAGAAGCCGGCGTCCATGTCGGAGAGATAGGCGCGCCCGTCGTAGTGCAGCCCGGTGGCGTCGGTGAGCAGCGGGTCGTAGTCGCGTGACGAAGCTCCGTGCTCGCTCGGGAATGCGTCCCAGAAGCCGAGCTCGAACCGGAGCTTCGCGGCATAGCGGCGATAGACGAGCGCCTCGAGGAAGAGCGTCGCCTCGGCGTTCTCCTCCGCCTCCGCGTCCGAGAGACCGAAGTGGAGCGCGTGCCAGCCGGGCTCGCGCGAGACGGCCTCGACGATGTACGAGTAGATCTCCGTCAACGCGTGGTCGCGCGAGATCGCGCGAAACGTCCACGGCAGCCCGGGGTCGCAGCCCGCGTAATGCAGCGCGTGACCCGCCTCGTGGAGGAAGGCCTGGTAGTCGGAGATCCCGCCCTGCGCGCGCGTGATCAGGTAGACGATCTCGGGCGGATCCACCGGGATGACGCACGCGCGGGGGCTCTTCTGGGGGCGATCCTCGAGGTCGAGCCGGATGTTCGGGATCGACTCGAGGTCGAAGCCGAGCGCACGCACCGTCTCGACACAGACCTCGACCGAGCGTTCCCGCGGATACGTCGCCTCGAGCGGCGAGAGCCGGCGCAGCCAGCGGACGTGTGCGCTCAGCGGCACCTCGGTCCGCTCGGGGCCGAGCAGCCTCTCGAACCACCGCTCGCGCAGGCTGTCGTACGCCGGAGCCACCGTGTCTGACGCCTGGCGCAATGCGCTCTCCAGCTGGCGGAGCGAGATCTGCTTCTGCGCTTCGTTCCTCGCCACCGTGTCGCGCTCGCCGGAGAGCTCCGCTTGGAGACCGTCCCTCGCTGCGAGCAACTCGCGCCTGCCGTCGTTGAAGCTGGAGTCGAGCACGCGCGCGAGCTCGCCGAGCTCTTCGCGCTTCGCGTACTCGGGGAGGACGGCGAGCTGCGCCTCGGCGGTGCGCAACGGCATCTCCTCGCCTTCGAACGTCAGCCGCGCAGCAAGGAGCGCGTTCGCGAGCTCGTCCTCGCGTGCGGCCAGCTCGGCGTCGACGATTCCCTCTTCGCACGACCTGCCGAGCCGGTAGAGCCGCTCGGCCTCGTCCACGTCCGTCGCAGCGGTCTCCGCCCCGCGCAGCGCTGCGAGCTGGTCGCGGGTGAAGAGATCGGCGTACCGCGCGACGATCGCCGCCTGCTCGGAGGTCTCCTTCTCGCCGACGCGAACCTTTCGTTCCTCGTCGGACGCCTCGGCGTAGTAGGCGCGGTAGGCGTCCTCGTATTCCTGGGCGCTGCGAACCGCGGTCGCGCTCACCTGCGGACCTGCGGGCTCGAGAGCTTGTGCACGATCGCGATGAGCTCGTCGAGCTCGAACGGCTTCGGCAGGATCGCATCCGCGTGGCTGAGCTCCGCCAGCTGCTTGGCATCCGCGGAGCCCGAGACGATCACGACCGGAATCGGCGGATGCAGGTCGTGGCATTCGGCGATGAGCGCGTCGCTCCGCTCGCCGTGGAGATGGATGTCGAGAAGGACGACGTCGACGTCGCCCGTCGCCACCGCCGCCCGAGCCGTGGCAAGCGAATCGGCCTCGAGGACCTCGTGTCCCTCGAGCTCGAGATTCACCCGGCAGAGCAGCCGGATCGAAGGCTCGTCGTCGACAACGAGGATCCGAGGCGCGGCCGCATGCCCCTCGGTATCGGCCATTGCCACGAGTGTATCCGGGGCGATCGGTCCGTAACCGCGGTTCGCCGCCCCTCGTTCCACCTTCGACGTGGCTAGGGACTTTCCGCAGCCCGGTGACGGCGGGCGCGGCGTCCGGGGGGCCGATCTCGCCGGTTTACCTCAGCCGACCCGGCGCTTTCGGCGCCTGGCCTGGCTCGCGTTCCAGCGCGCCCTCGATCCGCTCGCTCCGCCGAAGCCGTTGCCCCCGGCCACACTCAGGCCGCAGAGGAGCCCGCGACGCGAAGACGGCTGAGCGTCGTCTCCCGGCCGAGCAGCTCGATGCTCTCGAACAGGCCCGGCGAGACCTTCGACCCCGTGACCGCGACGCGGATGGGCTGAAAGGCCTGCCGCGGCTTCAGCTCGAGCCGGTCCGCCGCCGCCCGCAAGGCGGCTTCGATCGCCGGGGCGTCGAAGGGCTCGAGAGCGATGAGCGCCTCCTCCGCGGCCGTGAGCATCGGCGCTCCGCCGTCGAGGTCGGCCTCGGAGGGATCGACGTCGCGGAAGAAGAAGCCCGCAAATCCGGGAAACTCGTCCAGCCGCGCGATCTTCTCCTGGACGAGCGGCGCTGCCCGCGTGACGCGCTCGGCGTCCCAGTCGAAGCCGTTCTCTCCGAGCCAGAGGAGGAGACGGTGGGCGAACTCCGCGGAGGGGAGCGCGCGCAGGTAGACGCCGTTCATCCAGTCGAGCTTCTGGTAGTCGAACTGCGACGGGCTCGGACTGACACGCTCGAGCGAGAAGCGCTCGACGAGCTCGTCGCGGCTCATGAGGGTCGTCTCTCCATCGGGGGCCCAGCCGAGCAGCGCGAGGAAGTTGAGCATCGTCTCGGGGAGGTATCCAGCGGTCCGGAACTCCTCGACCGCCTGCGCACCGTGCCGCTTCGACAGCTTATTCCCGTCCATCCCGAAGATCATGGGGACGTGTGCGTAGACCGGGATCTCGGCCCCGACCGCGCGGATGATGTTGAGCTGTTTCGGCGTGTTCGGGATGTGGTCGTCGCCGCGGATCACGTGCGTGATCCCGTCCCAGACGTCCTCCATCGGCGATGCGAAGTTGTAGGTCGGGCGCCCGTCGGAGCGGACGATCACCACGTCTTCGAGCTTCTCGTTCGGGTACTCGATCCGCCCACGCACGATGTCGTCCCACGCGGTCACTCCCTCGTCCGGCATCCGGAACCGGATCGCTCCCTCGTCCTCGTAGGCCTTGCCGTCGGCGAGAAGCCGCTCGGCGACCTGGCGGCAGTCCTCCATCCGGTCCAGCTGGAACGTGTGCGGCCCGTCCCAGTCGAGCCCGAGCCAGCGCAGCGAGTCCTGGATCTGGTCGACGGCTTCGGCCACCTCGCGCGAGGTGTCGGTGTTCTCGATCCGCAACCGGAACTCGCCGCCCTCGTGGCGGGCGAACAGCCAGTTGAAGAGGGCGGTGCGCGCGGTGCCGATGTGGAGGAGCCCGGTCGGGCTCGGAGCTATGCGGACCCGGACGGCCATGCGGGTAGCGTAGGCGGCCGTGCAGATCGGGGCGCACGTCTCCTCCTCGGGAGGGATCGACACCGCGATAGACCGCGCGGCGGCGATCGGCGCCGAGTCCGTACAGGTGTTCACGCAGAGCCCGCGCACGTGGCGGCCGACGAACCATGATCCTGCGAGCTTCGAGCGGTTCCGGGATAAACGCGCGGAAGCCGGGATCGGCGGCGTCCTCTGCCACGCCCTCTATCTCTGCAACCTCGCCGCACCCGACGACGCGGTCTACGAGAAGTCGGTGCGGGCGATGCTCAACACGATGGAGGTGGCGTGCGGGATCGCGGCGGACGGCGTCGTCTTCCACGTCGGCTCGCATCTCGGCAGCGGGCTCGAGGTCGGGCTCGAGCGCGTCTTGCCGGCGATGGAGCTGGTGCTCGAGCTGTGCAGCGACGAAACCTGGCTCCTGATGGAGAACTCGGCCGGCGCCGGAGGCACGATCGGACGGTCGATCGAGGAGCTCGCGACGATCCACGAGCGGCTCGGAGGCCATCCCCGGCTGGGCATCTGCCTCGACTCCTGTCATCTCTGGGTCTCCGGAGTCGACGTGACCGACGCGGCCGCACTCGACGCGTGTCTCGACGAGCTCGACTCGGCGATCGGTCTCGACCGGCTCCGCGCGCTGCACGTCAACGACGCTGCGGCTCCGTTCGGTTCGAACCGCGACCGGCACGCCAACATCCTCGAAGGAGAGCTGGGCGAGAAGCTGGGGGTCTTTCTCTCCAACGCGCGGCTGCAGGGTCTCCCGGCCGTGCTCGAAACCGCGGGGCCCGAGAACCGCGGCCCGGACGCGAACGAGGTTCAGAAGACGAAGGATCTCCGCGCCCGCTGGACGTGACCCGGCGCGCCACGTCCGGTGCCAGGCACCGGACGTGTCCGAATTGACGTCGCATGCGCAGGAAACCCGCTTCGTTGGTGGCGCAGCCGTAAGGACATGTCTCCACGGGACACGACCGGTGCCTGGCACCGGCCGTGTACGTTCGGGGCATGTCCGGCGCGCGGTATCGCTGGGTCGTGCTCGCCGCGGGGACGTTCGCCCAGGCCAGCTTTTCCGCCTCCTCGGTGGGATTGCCGGCGCTCGGGCCGGCACTGAAGTCGCAGTACGGGCTGACGCTCGGCGAGACCGGGGTCGTGCTCGGGGCGATCGGGATCGGGATGCTCTTCACGCTCCTGCCCTGGGGACTGATCGCCGACCGAGTCGACGAGCGCTGGGTGATCGCGACCGGCCTCACCGGCGCGGGAGCAATGCTGGCCGTCGCCTCCTCGACCCACGGGTTCGGAACGGTCACGACCAGCCTCGTCGGCGTCGGCGCGCTGGGGGCGAGCGTCAACGCCGCGAGCGGCCGCGCGATCATGGCCTGGTTTCCCGCGTCGGAGCTCGGCACGGCGCTCGGGATCCGGCAGACCGCGATCCCGATCGGAGGAGCGCTCGGCGTCCTCCTCCCCGTGCTCGCCTCGGCAGGCGGCACCCACGTCGCCTTCCTCTTCCTGGCGGGTATGTGCGCCGCAGGAGCCGCCGCAGCCGCCGTCTTCATCCGCGGCCGGACCGCCGGTGAGCCCGAGCTCGGCGACGTTTCCCGCCCGCTTCGCGACCCGCGCATGTGGCTGCTCGGCACCGGCACCGGCCTCTATCTCGTCGCGCAGATCGGCATCACCGGATTCGTCGTGCTCTTCCTCCACGAGCACCGTCACGTCTCGAAGCTCGACGCCGCAGCGGTGTTCGCCACGATCAACATCCTTGCCATCGCGGCCCGGATCGGGTCGGGACGGATCTCCGACCGCCTCGGCAGCCGCCTGCAGCCGCTGCGCACGATCGGCGTAGCGCTCACGGTCTGCACCGCCGCGGTTGCAGCCGCCACGGACGCGCCGCTCGCGCTCGTCGCTCCGCTGTTCGTCGTTGCCGGGGTGCTCAGCATGGCGTGGAACGGGCTCTCCTACGCTGCCGCAGCCGAGATGGCCGGCTCCGCTCGCACCGGTGCCGCGCTCGGCTTCCAGCAGACCCTGCTCGGCCTCGTCGTCGCGGGCGCGCCCGCCGGGATCGC
Organism: Thermoleophilia bacterium; assembly: GCA_025929425.1. Classification (GTDB taxonomy): domain Bacteria; phylum Actinomycetota; class Thermoleophilia; order Gaiellales; family Gaiellaceae; genus Palsa-739. The sequence goes on from JAICME010000076.1 coordinate 5,784, forward strand.
GGCGGTCGCGTCGCACAGCTGGCGGCTCGCCTTCGTCCTCGCCGCCGCCGGTCCGGCGGTCGGCGTCCTGGTCCTGCAGCGGCTGCGCGAGCCGGCTAGGACACGCGCGCGAAGACGCGGAACGTCGGCGAGCCTGCCGGCAGCTCACCGAACTCCGGATTGAGGCAGCCGAGCTCGCTCCCCCGGTGCGCGAACGTCGCCTGCACCGCCGCGTGACACATCGGCAGCGGGCGCCGGAACGCGCGCACGGCGCCGAAGCCCTCGCGCGTCCGCTCCGCGGCAGACAGCATCTCAACGTCGATCTCCGCCTCGAACACGCGCTGCAGGCAGCCCATGAAGCTATGCCCGTGCTCCTCGTACGCGTAGACGAACGGACACGACCGCTGGAGGCAGGCAGCCGGGTAGACGACCTTCTCACAGTGCACCTCGCAGCGTCGGCACTCCGCCTCGTCCTGCGGGTGCAGGGGCAGCGTCGCGGTCGCTTTCTCGGTGCTCATGGCCTAATTGTCGGAGCCGATGCAGGGCTACGCAAGACTTGACAGGAGGCGGAAATCAGGCTAGGCGCCGAACGACGTTGAGAACGTCCACGGCCGCGAACGCCGTGAAATCCGGCTCGATCGTCCGCTGTTCGTCTGCTCTGAACCACAGTGCCTGCACGGTCGTCATTCCCACCCGAGACGCACCATGCACATCCCGCTCGGGGTCGTCGCCGACGAAGACCACCTGCGCAGGATCGACGCGGAGCTCTTCGCAGGCGCGGAGGAAGATCTCCGGCGCGGGCTTGCGGTACCCCACCTCGCCGCTGAAGACCATCGCATCGAGGTGCGCGGCGAGCCCGAGCGCGTCGGCATCGGCGCGCAGCAGTCTGGCGGGGTCGGGCCAGGAGTTCGCGACGAGCCCGGTCTGCACGCCTCGGTCGCGCAAGGACTCGAGCAGCGCCGCTGCCGACGCGAGCACCACGTATTGCCGTCGCCAGATCTCGTGCTCGCGGTCTATGAAGACAGCGGGATCCTCGACGCCGAGCTCCGCGAGGAGCTCCTCGTACGGCCGGTGCCCGTGCGCGTCCCCGAGGAGAAGCCTCCGCCAGCGCGCGGTGAACTCGGGGTCGTCGTGCCCCAGCGCTGCCCGATGACCGGCCTCGACGCAGTCGTCGTCCCACTCGAGCCGAACGAGCGTGTTGCCCCAGTCGAAGAGAACTGCCTCCGGCACGGACGGTTACGCTAGCCACCTGTGCACCGCCAGCTCCTGTGGGGGTCGCTCCTCCTCGCGCCCGCCACGATCGCGGTGGACAAGCTCACGGGCGCGGGCGACGTCGCGCTGTTCGTGCTCGCGGCGGCCGCGCTGATCCCGCTCGCCTGGCTGATCGGCGAGGCGACCGAGCACGCTGCGGAGCACACCGGGCCCGGCATCGGCGGCTTCCTCAACGCGAGCTTCGGGAATGCGCCGGAACTGATCGTCGCGCTCTTCGCGATCGGCGCGAACCTGCCGGTCGTCGTCCGCGGCTCGCTCTCCGGGAGCGTGATCTCGAATCTCCTGCTCGTCTACGGAGTCACCCAGGTCGCAGGCCCGGATGGAGCGAAGGTCGACCGCCGCTCGCTGCTCCTGCAGGTCGGACTCGTGGCGATCGCCGTCGTGGCGCTCGTGATTCCAACTACGCTCGGCTACACCGGACCGCCTGAGCGACACACAGTCGTCGTGGCCTCCGTACCGGTCGCAGCCGCCCTTCTTCTGCTCTACCTCTGGATCGTCGGACGGAACCTTCGGCGTCACCGCGAGCACGAGCGCGACCGCGAGGATCCGGACGAAGGGACCTGGCCGATGTCGACCGCCCTCGCCGCACTCGCGGTGGCGACCGCCGCCACGGCCTGGGTGAGCGAGATCCTCGTCCACTCGCTGCACGCGTTCGCGAGCGCCGTCGGGCTGAGCGAGTTCTTCATCGCCGTGGTCATCGTCGCGATCGTCGGCAACGCGGCCGAGCACGGCGGCGCGATCCTCATCGCCCGCGGCGGGAAAATGCGACTCGCCACCGAGATCGCGATCTCGTCCAGCGCCCAGGTCGGGTTGCTCGTCATTCCCGTCGTGACCCTTCTTTCGCTCTTCTTCACGCACCCGCTCGCTCTTTCGTTCCGCTGGACCGAGATGTTCGCGATGGGCGGTTCCGCAGCCGTCGTCGCCGCGACGGTCTGGGACGGGCGCTCACACCGCCGCGAGGGGATGCTCCTCGTCCTCGCCTACGCCGCGGCCGTCCTCGGCTTTCTGCTGGGCGGCGGGCGGTGAAGGTTCGGTTAACCCCCCTTCCCGTTGCAGCGAGATTCGTCTAGGTTGGTCGACATGGCCGTGAGGGACCAGCCGCAAGGCGATATCGGCGCGCCCGCGAACGGGGCGGTCGAGGCGCGCAATCTCACCCGCCGCTACGGCGAAGGCGAGACGGCGGTCGATGCGCTCCGTGGCATCGATCTCGACGTGCGCTCCGGCGAGCTCGTCGCCGTCATGGGCCCCTCGGGCTCGGGCAAGTCGACGCTCATGCACATCCTCGCCGGGCTCGACAAGCCAACCTCGGGGACGGTGGAGATCGCCGGTACCGAGATCACCGGGCTCGACGACACCAAGCTGACCCGGCTGCGCCGCGAGCACATCGGGTTCGTGTTCCAGTTCTTCAACCTCCTGCCCATGCTCGACGCGGAGGAGAACGTCGTCCTGCCGCTCGCGATCGCCGGTGAGAAGCCCGACAAGTCCTGGGTCGACTCGCTCTTGGGGCAGATGGGGCTTGCGGACAGGCGCAAGCACCGCCCGTCGGAGCTTTCGGGCGGCCAGCAGCAGCGCGTCGCGATTGCCCGCTCGCTCGTCACGCGTCCGACGATTCTCTTCGCCGACGAGCCGACCGGCAACCTCGACTCGAAGACGGGAGGCGAGATCCTCGAGTTGCTGCGCGCCTCGGTCGACGCCTACGGCCAGACGACCGTGATGGTCACGCACGAGGCGCGGGCAGCCGCAATCGCCGACCGGATCCTCTTCCTCGAGGACGGCCTGATCGTGAAGGAGCTACGCGACGCGAGCCAGCAGGACGTGCTCGCTGTGATGAACTCGCTCACCGCATGATCAGCGTCGCGCTGAGAGGCATGGCGCGGCGCAAGCTGCGCACCGCATTGACAGCGATCGCGATCGTCCTCGGCGTGGCGCTCATCACGGGCACCTACGTCCTCACCGACTCGATCAAGGGCGCGTTCGGCGGCATCTTCACCCAGGTCTACCGCGGGACGGACGCCACGGTGACCGGTAAGTCGGCGTTCGACCTGAGCGGACAGAACAACACGACGGCACCACCGTTCGCCCAGTCGCTGCTGCCGAAGATCCGCGGGCTCCCCGACGTCGCCGACGCCGTCGGCGGCGTCGGCGGCAACGCGCACCTCATCCTGCAGGGCAAGGTCGTCCATTTCGGCGGTGCGCCGAACCTCGGCTTCAGCGTCGACCCGAAGCGGCCCGAACTCAACGCGCTCACACTCGTCAGCGGGAAGTGGCCGGGCGCCAACCAGCTCGTGATCGATCAGGCGACGGGGCGCAAGAAGGATCTGCACATCGGACAGCTCATCGGCGTGCAGGCGAACGGTCCGACGCTACGCATGACCATCTCCGGCTTCGTCCACTTCGGCGGCGCGGCGAGCCTGGGCGGCGCCACACTTTCCGGGTTCGACCTGCCGACCGCGCAACGCCTCTTCCAGCGCATCGGCAAGCTCGACCAGATCCGCGCCAAGGCGAAGGCCGGCGTGACTCCGGCGAAGCTCGCAGCGGAGATCCGCGGGATCCTGCCTCCGCACACGCAGGTGCGGACGGGCCAGGCGCAGGCCAAGTCGGACGCGAAGGACACCGAGAGCTTCCTCAACTTCCTGCAGGACTTCCTGCTCGCGTTCGGCGGGATCGCGCTCTTCGTGGGCTCGTTCGTGATCGCGAACTCGCTCTCGATCACGATCGCGCAGCGGACGCGCGAGCTCGCGACTCTGCGGACGCTGGGAGCGACGCGACGGCAGGTGCGGCGGTCGATCGTCTGGGAGGGCCTCGCGATCGGCGCCATCGCCTCGGTCGCCGGGATCGGCGTCGGGCTCGGGCTCGGCGTCGGCCTCTTCAAGCTCTTCGATGCGGTCGGCTTCACGCTGCCGAACAACGGCCTCGTCCTGCATACGCGAACCGTGATCGTCGCCCTCATCGTCGGGATTCTCGTGACCGTCCTCGCGAGCCTCCGCCCCGCGTTCCGCGCCACGCGCGTGCCACCGATCGCGGCCGCGCGAGAGGGGTCGGAGCTGCCGCCGGGACGGTTCGCGAAGTACCGGCCGATCGGCTCGGCGCTGCTCACGGCGATCGGGTTCGCGCTCCTCATCTACGGGCTGTTCGCGCACGGGCTCGGGACGAAAGGCGTCCTCCTCTCCATGGGAGTCGGGACGCTGCTGATCTTCCTGGGCGTCGCCCTCCTCGCGGCCCGCTTCGCGCGGCCGCTCGCGTGGGTGCTCGGCGCGCCGGCGACGAGGTTCGGCGGTGCCGCCGGCTCTCTCGCCCGCGACAACGCGCGGCGGAACCCGCAGCGGACGGCCTCGACGGCGTCGGCGCTGATGATCGGGCTCGCGCTGGTGACGCTCGTCTCCGTCATGGCGGCGGGGATCACGAAGAGCTTCCGTGGCGCCGTCGACGATCTCTGGGTCAGCGGCTACGCCATCACGGCACAGAACAACTTCGACCCGATCCCGATCGCAGCCGGAAACGCGGCCGCGCGCACGCCTGGCGTCCAGGCGATCGCGAACGTCCGCGGAGGCGACGCCGAGATCTTCCACGGAGTGCACCAGGCGACGGCGGTCGGTCCGGGCGGCGCTCAGATCTTCAACATGAAATGGCTCGACGGCGGGAGCAGTGCGGTCTTCAGGCTCCTGGGCCCGCACGGCGCGTTCGTGGACGACAACTTCGCGAAGAAGCACAACCTCACGCTCGGCTCGCGGCTGACCCTGACGGCGCCGACCGGGAAGAGTGTCGACCTGCACGTCCTCGGCATCTTCAAGCCGCCGACCGGCGGCTCGCCCTTCGGCCCCGTCACGATCTCCGACACCGCGTGGGACAGGATCTACGACACGCCGCAGAACCTGTACTCGTTCGTCCGCATGAAAGGCGGCGAGTCGGATGCGGCCAAGGCCGCCCTCGTGCGGCAGCTGAAGGCCTTCCCGAACGCAAAGGTGCAGACGAAGAAGGAGTTCGTCGACAACCAGATCAGCGGCCTGAACTCGATCCTCAACGTGCTGTTCGTGCTGCTCGCGCTGTCGGTCATCGTGAGCCTCTTCGGGATCGTCAACACGCTCGTCCTCACTGTCTTCGAGCGGACTCGGGAGCTCGGCATGCTGCGCGCGATCGGCATGACGCGCCGTCAGGTGCGCCGGATGATTCGCACCGAGAGCGTCATCACCGCGCTGATGGGCGGCGTGATCGGGATCGCCCTCGGGCTCGTGCTCGGCGGGCTGCTTGCCGCTCGCATCGACTTCATCGTGTTCGCCCTGCCGTGGGTGCAGGTGATCATCTTCGCGGTCGCCGCCGTCGTCGTCGGTCTGCTCGCCGCGATCTTCCCGGCCCGCCGTGCCGGCAAGCTGAACGTCCTCGAAGCGCTGCAGTACGAGTAATCCGGTGGACGACGAGCGGCTGATCGCGGACGGTCTCGCCGGCCGGCTCGAGCCGGACACGCCCGAGTTCGAACGCTTCGTCGACATCACGGCTCGGCGTCCGAGCGGCGACGCCGGCGCCGCCCACTACCGCGATCCGCAGGAGCACGAGGAGTCGTTCGCCATCGCGCTGGACGCCCTCCAGTTGACGCGGGAGGATCGCTACGTCGAGCTCTGCTTCGGCGGCGGCCAGGTGCTCGAGCGTGCGCTCGCGACGGTGCCGAGCGCCGCCGGGATCGACCACAGTCCCGACATGCTCGCGCTCGCCCGGAGCAGAAACGCAGAGGCGCTCGCCGCCGGGCGGCTCGAGCTCGCCGAAGGCGACGTCCACGAGCTCCCCTGGCCCGCTGCCGCGTTCACGTGCGCCGCGTGCCTCAACGCGTTCTTCTTCATCGAGCGACCGAGGGACTTCCTCGCCGAGGTGCGCCGCGTCCTCGCTCCCGGCGGACGATTCGTTCTCGTGACGGCACGGTCGGCGGCCGACGCCTCGGCAGGGCCCTGGAATGCGGCGTTGCGCCGCTACGAGCCCGCCGTCCTCCGCGCGCTGCTTCTCGAGGCCGGCTTCGCAGAGGCGACCGTCGAGCAGGATGCCGCCGGCCCGCAGGTCGCGGTCGCGCACGCCTGACCGAACCTCTCAGGCCGTCGGCAGCCAGTCCTCGCCGCAGCGAATCCGTTTCGGGTGCGGGAGTCGCGCGTAGGC
>JAICME010000148.1 GCA_025929425.1 Thermoleophilia bacterium
CACCCTCCCGTTCATCACGGCGCCGCCGGCAGGCCCGAAGCACCTCGACCTGCAGCTGACGCGGGCGAAGCTCGAGGAGACCACGGCCGACCTGCTCGAGCGGACCGTCGGTCCGACCAAGCAGGCGCTCACCGACGCGGGCCTCGACTCCTCGAAGATCGACCACGTCGTGCTCGTCGGCGGCATGACCCGCATGCCGGCGGTGCAGGAGAAGGTCAAGGAGCTCATCGGCAAGGAGCCCCACAAGGGCGTCAACCCCGACGAGGTCGTCGCGGTCGGCGCTGCGCTCCAGGCCGGCGTGCTCAAGGGAGAGGTCAAGGACATCCTCCTGCTCGACGTCACCCCGCTCTCGCTCGGGATCGAGACGAAGGGCAGCGTGATGACGAAGCTCATCGAGCGCAACACCACCATCCCGACGAAGAAGTCCGAGGTCTTCACGACCGCCGAGGACAACCAGCCTTCGGTCGAGGTGCACGTCCTACAGGGCGAGTCGGAGATGGCGACGTACAACAAGACGCTCGGCAAGTTCCAGCTCGTCGGGATTCCGCCGGCGCCGCGCGGCATGCCGCAGATCGAGGTCACCTTCGACATCGACGCGAACGGGATCATCAACGTCTCCGCGAAGGACATGGGCACCGGGAACGTCCAGCAGATCCAGATCCAGGGCGGCTCGGGCCTGTCCGAGGACGAGGTGCAGGAGATGATCCGGAACGCGGAGTCACACGCCGACGAGGCGCACCGGCTGCGCGAGGCGGCGGACACGAAGAACCTCGCCGAGACCCTCGCATACCAGACCGAGCGCTCGCTCAAGGAGCACCGCGACAAGCTCGACGAGTCCGACGCCTCGACGATCGAGGGCCGGGTCATGGAGCTGCGGCAGGCGCTCGAGGGCGACGACCTCGGCGAGATCCGCGCCAAGATGGACGCGCTGCAGGAGGCGTCGCACAAGCTCGCCGAAGCGGTCTACGCCGAGGCGACCGCCCAGGCGCAGGCATCCGCGAGCGGCGGCAACGGCGAGTCCCCCTCTGACGACGAGGTCGTCGAGGAGGGCGAGTACGAGGTCGTCGACGAGGAGGCTCCCACCTCGTGACGGAGGAGCACGTTCAGCAGGAAGAGATCGAGCAGGTCGAGGAGCAGCAGGAGCAGGCGGCGCCGCAAGACGACCGCCTGCTCCGGCTCGCTGCCGACTTCGAGAACTACAAGAAGCGGGCGGCGCGTGAGCGCCAGGAGTACGTCGCGCTCGCGAACGAGCGGCTGATCGGTGAGCTCCTGCCGATCCTCGACGACCTCGAGCGCGCGCTCGCGGCTGCCGAGGAGCACCGGGAGGCGCAGCTGGAGGAGGGCGTCCGGCTCGTTCACCGCTCGCTCGCGGGGCTGCTCTCGCGTCACGGCGTGACGCCGATCGAGACGGACGGCAAGTTCGATCCGCACGTGCACGAGGCGCTGCTCTCGCAGCCGTCGCAGGTCGAAGAGGGCTCGGTGATCGACGTCGTGCAGAAGGGCTACAAGCTCGGCGACCGCGTCGTGCGACCGGCGAGGGTCGTGGTTGCGGCACCGCCGCAGGAGCCAGATGCCTGAGGCGCTCTACGACACCCTCGGCGTGAAGAAGGGCGCTTCGGCCGACGAGATCAAGAAGGCGTACCGGAAGCTCGCGCGCCAGCACCACCCCGATGCAAACCAGGGAGACAAGGCCGCCGAGGAGCGCTTCAAGCAGGTGCAGACGGCGTACGACGTCCTCTCCGATCCGGAAAAGCGCAAGGCGTACGACCGGTTCGGCTCGACCAACGGGCGCGGCGCGCCCGGGCCCGGCGGCGTCAACGTCGACTTCAGCGACCTCGACTGGGCCGGGAACCTAGGCGACATCTTCGGTGGGCGCTTCGGCGACATCTTCGGTGGCACCTCACGCGGCCGCGCCCGACCCCAGGCGGTGCGCGGCGCGGACGTCGAGACCGAGGTTCGCCTCTCGTTCGAGGACTCGTTGCGCGGTGCCGAGGCGAAGGTGCCGGTCGAGCTGACCGTGGCCTGCTCGCAGTGCGGGGGCACGGGTGCCGAGCCCGGCACGGCTCCGGTGATCTGCCCCGAGTGCAACGGCAGGGGCGTGATCTCCGAATCGCAGGGGCTGTTCGCCCTCTCGCAGCCGTGTCCACGCTGCCGCGGCAACGGCACCGTGATCGAGAAGCCGTGCGCGAAGTGCCACGGCTCCGGCCGCGAGCGGCGGCGGCGGACGTTCACCGTGAAGATCAAACCGGGCGTCAAGGACGGCACGAAGATCCGGCTTAAGGGCAAGGGCGAGGCCGGCCAGCACGGCGGCCCGAACGGCGACCTGATCGTGGTCACGCGGGTCGCGGCTTCGCAGACGTACGAGCGGCGCGGCGACGACCTCGTCGTCCAGGTGCCCGTCTCCTTCCCGACGGCGACGCTCGGCGGCAAGGTCGACGTGCCGACGCCGGACGGCGCTGTCTCGCTCAAGATTCCGGCCGGTTCCGAGGACGGCAAGCTGCTGCGGATCAAGGGCCGCGGCGCGCCGAAGCTCAGCGGCTCCGGCAAGGGTGACGTGCTCGCGCGTGTCCGTATCCAGGTGCCGAAGCGCGTGTCGAAGAAGGAGCGCGACCTTCTCGAAGAGCTGCAGAAGGCGGTCGGCTGATGAACGACGACCTCCTCGAGCCGGGGCCACGCGAGGCGCCCGAGCCGGAGACGGCCGAGGAGCGCTCGCGCCGCACCGGGCTGACGAAAACAGCAGGTGGAGGACTGGCCGCCGGAGGCATCGGGCTCGCGAAGGCCGGCGTCCTCGGCAAGTTCTTCCTCTGGTGGTTCGCCTGGAACGGCGCGATCGACGCCTGGCGGATCGGCGGCTGGATCGGCGCCGCCCTCGTCGCGACTGCGATTGCCGCCTACGTCGTCTATCACCGGCGGAGGCAGCCGGCCTGATGGAAACCTCGGACCGGCCCATCTACATGATCTCCGTCGCCGCCCAGCTCGTCGGCATGCACCCGCAGACCCTGCGCATGTACGAGACGAAGGGTCTCGTGCGGCCGCAGCGGACGCCCGGCGGTACTCGGCTCTACTCCGAAGCGGACGTCGAGCGGCTGCGGATCGTGCAGCGGCTCACCTCCGAGCTCGGTCTCAACCTCGCCGGCGTCGAGCTCGTGCTGCGGCTCGAGGACGAGCTGCGCAAGGCGCATGCGCAGGTCGAGCGTTTGCAGCAGCAACTCCGCGCCGAGGTGCAGAACGTTCACCGGCAGTACCGCCGCGACCTCGTGCTCGTGCGCGACGAGCGGCTTCCCGAAAGGCAGACCAACTAGATGGATTTCAACAAGCTCACGATCAACTCTCAGCAGGCGATTGCCGCCGCGCAGGAGCTCGCTCGCCGGAACGGCAACCCCGAGCTCTATCCCGAGCATCTCCTGCTTGCGCTCCTCGACCAGGAGCTCCCGCGCGAGCTCGTCACCGATGCCGACTCCCTGCGCGCACAGGCCGAGGCGACGCTCGCACAGAAGCCGCGCATCGAAGGCTCGCAGCAGCAGCCGGGCATCTCCGCCGCCGCCTCGAAGGTGCTCGACCGCGCCTTCGACGAGGCGAACCGGATGGAGGACGACTACGTCGCGAGCCAGCACCTCCTGCTCGCGCTCGATCCATTTTCCAAAGACGGTGGTCCGCGCGACGAGCTGCTCGCGAAGATCGCGGAGGTGACGGGAGGACGGCGCGTCACGTCCTCCGATCCCGAGGGCACCTACCAGGCGCTTTCGAAGTTCGGGCGCGACCTCACGGAGGCAGCGGAGAGCGGCAAGCTCGACCCGGTCATCGGTCGCGACGAGGAGATCCGCCGTGTCATCCAGGTGCTCTCGCGCCGGACGAAGAACAACCCCGTCTTGATCGGCGAGCCCGGCGTCGGCAAGACCGCGATCGTCGAGGGACTCGCACAGCGGATCGTCGCCGGCGACGTGCCCGAGTCGCTGAAGGGGAAGCGCGTCTGGGCGCTCGACATCGGCGGGCTGCTCGCGGGGTCGAAGTACCGCGGCGAGTTCGAGGAGCGCCTCAAGGCGGTGCTCGAGGAGATCGAGAACGCGGCCGGCGAGATCATCGTCTTCATCGATGAGCTCCACACGATCGTCGGCGCCGGCGCGGCCGAGGGCGCCGTCGACGCCGCGAACATGCTCAAGCCGATGCTGGCGCGCGGTGAGCTCCGCTGCGTCGGCGCGACCACGCTCGACGAGTACCGCAAGCACATCGAAAAGGACGCAGCGCTCGAGCGGCGCTTCCAGCCCGTCTTCGTCGGCGAGCCGACGGTTGCCGACACGATCGCGATCCTCCGCGGCCTGAAGGAGCGCTACGAGGCGCACCACAAGGTGCGGATCCGCGACTCGGCGCTCGTCGCGGCGGCGTTCCTCTCCGACCGCTACATCTCCGACCGGCAGCTCCCGGACAAGGCCATCGACCTCGTCGACGAGTCCGCCTCGCGGCTGAAGATGGAGATCGAGTCGTCGCCCCTCGAGCTCGACGAGGCGAACCGACGCGTGACGCAGCTCGAGATCGAGCTTGCCGCGATGGCCGGCGAGTCGGACGACGTGCGCGCGCCGCTCGAGGCCGAGCTCGCGGAGGCGAAGGAGCGCCGCGACGGGCTCGCCGCGCGCTGGGCGCGCGAGAAGGAGGCGCTCGACCGGATCGGCGAGATCACGCAGCAGATCGACGCGTTGCGGATGGAGGCCGAGCGGGCCGAGCGCGAAGGGAACCTCCAGCGGGTCGCCGAGATCCGCTACGGCGAGCTGCCCGCGCTCGAGAAGGAGCTGGAGGAGCGCGACTCGCAGCAGGCGGCCGATTCGATGGTGAAGGAAGAGGTCGACGAGGACGACGTCGCCGCAGTCGTCGCGCGGTGGACGGGCATCCCGGTCGACCGGCTCCTCGAGGGCGAGACCGAGAAGCTGATCCACATGGAGGAGCGCCTCCACCAGCGCGTCATCGGCCAGGAGGAAGCGGTCGAAGCGATCGCCAATGCGCTGAGGCGAGCCCGCACCGGCCTGCAGGATCCGAACCGGCCCATCGGCTCGTTCATCTTCCTCGGGCCGACCGGCGTGGGGAAGACCGAGCTCGCGCGCGCTCTCGCCGAGTTCATGTTCGACGACGAGCACGCGCTCGTCCGGCTCGACATGAGCGAGTACCAGGAGCGGCACACGGTCGCGCGGCTGATCGGTGCGCCGCCCGGCTACATCGGCTACGACGAGGGTGGCCAGCTCACCGAGGCGGTGCGGCGACGGCCGTACAGCGTGATCCTCCTCGACGAGATCGAGAAGGCGCACGCGGAGGTCTTCGACGTCCTGCTCCAGGTGCTCGACGACGGGCGCCTCACGGACGGCCAGGGCCGCACGGTCGACTTCCGCAACACCGTCCTGATCATGACCTCGAACGTCCGCTCGGCCGACGCCCTGCGCGACGTCTTCCGGCCGGAGTTCCTGAACCGCGTCGACGAGGTGATCGAGTTCACGGCGCTCTCGAAGGAGCAGATCGCGGAGATCGTCGAGCTGCAGCTCGGCCGGCTGCGCGAACGGCTCGCGGAGAGGCGGATCGAGCTCGAGCTGACCGAAGCGGCAAAGGAGACGCTCGCCGAGGCGGGCTGGGATCCGGCCTACGGCGCGCGGCCGCTCAAGCGAGCGATCCAGCGGCTGGTCGAGAACCCCCTCGCCCTACGCCTGCTCGAGGGCGACATCGCGGACGGCGACACGATCCGCGTGGATGCCGAGGACGGCGAGATCCGCTTCGAGATGGTCGGCGCAGCGGCCGTCGCGGCCTAGCTGTAGTTCCTGAGAGCGTTGTTCCATCCGGGTCTCCTTGGAGGCTGGAGCTGCCAAGCCACCAGCTCCAAGGAGGGTGATCCGGATGAAGTTGCACGCTAACGCGAGGACCTGTCCG
>JAICME010000058.1 GCA_025929425.1 Thermoleophilia bacterium
CCTGCAGCACCTCCGACACGACGACGGTCAGGTCGGGCTCGTCGTAGAGGCCGTCGAGGAGCTCACGCAGCTTCGGTTCGGCGAGGAAGAGGCTGAAGTCCTCGTGGCCGTGCCGGTGCACGGACATGCCGACGCAGTGCGTCAGCGCCGTCAGCGCGACGATCACCTCCGCGTCGTCGCGCGTGTAGCCGTAGTCGCCCACGACGTTGGGCTCGACGCCGTGCTTGGTCAGTTGGCGCAGGAGCTTCAGCGCGATGTTCGTGACGATCTGGATGTGCACCCAAGAGTGGTCGTTGATCTCCATGCGGGCCACGGCATTGACGTTCGCGACATGCCACCAGCCCTTCAGCTGCTCGTCGCGGTTGACGCGATCGATCACCGACCGCAACTTGCGGTTCGCGCGCACGGGCACACGGATGCGCATCTGCGCAACCGCCTGCGCCGGGGTCATGCGCGTCTCGCGCTCGGCCTCCGCCGACGCGGGCTTCTCGATCCGCTCCTCGGTCTCCTCGTCCAGCGGCACCCGTTCCTCGGCCATCGACGCTACTCCACGTATGCGGCGCCGGTCGGTATCTCCTGCCGCGGCTCGTGCAGCTCGCGGAGGCGGAAGTACATGCTCGTCCACGTCGCCGCGACGAACGGCGTGACGACGGTGGTCGTGATCACGTTCCCGAAGTAGTGGGCCGATGCCGCGGGCAGCCCGCCGAGCACCACGCCCAGAACGAGCGAGGCGGCGATGTCGATCAGGAACGTGAGCAGGATGACGCCGAACACGGACCAGCCGTAGCCGCGGACGAGCGCACGGCTGCGGCCGAGCGCCTCGAGCACGCCCAGGCGCTCGAGGACGACCGCCGGCACGACGACGCTCCAGATCGTCATCAGGTAGAGCCCGGGCACGATGATCAGCACCAGGCCGATGGCGATCGCGATGCCGGCGACGATGCTCACGCCGATGACCGCGCCGAGGCGGGGCGAGGCGCGGCGGAGGGTCTCGACGAGGCTCAGGTCGACGCGGCCGTCGCGGACGTCGGCGACGGCCTCGGTCAGCGCCGCCTGGATCAGGAAGACGCCGACGGTCGACACGATCACCGCTGCGAGCACCGCGAACCATCCGCCGGCGGCCGTCAGCACCAGCGAGATGGCGGAGACGACCAGCGAGACGGCGAAGGCGATCGGCAGGAGGTGCTGCCAGAAACGCTTGTAGATGGACCAGCCGTCGCGGACGGGCTCCGTGACCTGCATCGCCGGAGGGTACTACGCCGCCGACGCGGTGTCGGACGCCCAGTCGCCGTAGAGCGAGGTGTAGAGCCCGCGCCGCGCGAGCAGCTCGTCGTGCGTTCCCTGCTCGACCACCTTGCCGTGCTCGAGCACGACGATCAGGTCGGCGTCGCGGATGGTCGAGAGCCGGTGAGCGATGATGAACGCGGTACGCCCCTGCAGCAGCCGCCGGAGCGCCTGCTCGATCTTGCGCTCCGTGCCGATGTCGACGGAGCTCGTCGCCTCGTCGAGGATCAGGATCCTCGGGTCGGCGAGCAGCGCGCGCGCGAAAGCGACGAGCTGCCGTTGACCGAGCGAGAGCCGCGAGCCGCGCTCGCCGAGCTGCGTCTCGTACCCGTCCTCGAGCCGCTCGACGAACTCGTCGGCGCCGACCGCCCGCACGGCGGAGACGACCTCGTCCTGCGTCGCCTCGCGCCGGCCGAAGGCGACATTCTCGGCGACCGTGCCGGCGAAGAGGAACCCTTCCTGCGGGACGATGCCCAGCTGCCGCCTCAGCGACTCCTGCGTCATGTCGCGCAGGTCGACGCCGTCGATCGTGATCCTCCCCTCGGTCGGGTCGTAGAAGCGCGCGAGGAGCTTCGCGATCGTGGACTTCCCGGCGCCCGTGTGCCCGACGAGAGCGACGGTCGTTCCCGCCGGCACGTCGAGGTCGATGCCGTGCAGCACCTCCTCGCCGACTTCGCCGCCGCGCAGCCCGTAGGCGAAGTGCACGTCGTCGAAGCTCACGTGCCCCGCGATTCGCGGCAGCGGCTTCGCCCCGGGGCGGTCGACGACGTCGGGGTCCTCGTCGAGCACTCCGATGATCTTGTCCAGTGCGGCCGCCGCGGAGAGGAACGTGTTGTAGAGCTGCGAGAGCTGCTGAACCGGGTCGAAGAAGTTGTTCACGTAGAGCATGAAGGCGAACAGCGTCCCGAGCGAGATCGCATCGCGGAAGTAGAGGTGGCCGCCGTAGCCGAGCACGACGGCGAGGGCGAGCGTGGCGAGGAAGCTGACGAACGGGAAGTAGACCGCGTTGAGGACGACCGTCTGCATGTTCGCGTCGCGGTAGCTGCGGGCCACCGTGCCGAAGTTCTCCGTCGCGCGCTCCTCGCGGACGAACGCCTGCACCATCCGCATCCCCGAGATGTCCTCGGCGAGCGTCGCCGTGACGAGTCCGAGCCGCTCCCGCACCGCCGCGTAGGCGCGGGCCGAGCGCGTGCGGAAGAGCAGCGTGCCGATGCTCATGAACGGGATCACCGCGAGCGTGGCGAGCGCAAGCCGCCAGTCGAGCACGAGCAGGAGGACGGCCGTTCCTCCGAGGGTGAGCGTGCTCTGCGCGAGGGTCGTGACCCCGTCGGTGACGAGCTGGTCGATCGCCTCGACGTCGTTCGTCATCCGGCTGATCAGGACACCTGCGCGGTTCCGCTCGTAGAAGCCCAGTGAGAGGCGCTGGAGATGGCCGAAGAGCTGCTTCCGCAGGTCGGCGAGGATCCGCTCGCCGACCCAGCCCGTCATGTACGTCTCGACGTAGGTCATGCCCCAGTTCGCGAGCCCGGCGGCGAGGAAGATCCCCACGACCAGCCAGAGCCGTGCCCCGATGTCGCCGTTGTGCGCATCGTCCAACGCGTACTTCGCGAGGAAGGGCGGAGCGAGCGCGGTCGCCGTCGCCGTGAGGAGCGAGAAGACGGAGAAGAACGTGCGGAGACGGTACGGCCGTGTCAGCCGCCAGAGCACGCCGAGCCGCCGCCGCGTCGTGTTCCACGACCAGTCCTCGACCTCGACGCCGCCGCGCTGGCGCATCAGGTGGCTGCCGGGCTGATGGACCCTCATTCCGTTCCACCGCCGGCTTCGCTCTTTGCCGGCTCCGTCGAGCGTACGCCGGTCACGCGACCTCCTCCACGTCGGCGCGCGCTTCGACCGCGTCGGCGAACTGCCGCTCGAGCAGGCCGTGCTCGTAGATCTCACGGTAGACCGGGCTCGTCTCGATCAGCTCGTCGTGCGTGCCGCGGGCGGCAATCCGTCCGGTGTCGAGGACGACGATCTCGTCGGCGAGGGCGATCGTGGAGAGCCGGTGCGCGATGATCAGCGTCGTCCGTCCCCGCATCACCTCGCGCAGCCCGGCCCGGATCCGCGCCTCCGTCGTCGCGTCGACCGAAGCGGTCGCGTCGTCGAGGATCAGGACACGGGGGTCGACCGCGAGCGCGCGCGCGATCGCGATCCGCTGCCGCTGGCCGCCCGACAGCGTGATGCCGCGCTCCCCGATCACCGTCTCGTAGCCCTGCGGCAGCCGCTCGACGAACTCGTGCGCCTGCGCCAGGCGGGCGACGCGCTCTACCTCCTCGTCGGTCAGGTCCGGTCGGCCGAACGCGATGTTCTCGCGCACGGTTGTCGAGAAGAGGAATGGATCCTGCGTGATCGCGCCGATCTCGCTCCGCAGCGAAGCGAGGGTCACGTCGCGGACGTCCACGCCGTCGACGAGCACACGGCCGGAGTCCACGTCGTAGAAGCGCGGCACGAGCGATGCGAGCGTGGTCTTGCCGGCGCCGGTGTGCCCGATCAGAGCGACGGTGGTGCCGGCGTCGAGTGCGAGGTCGAGGTGCTCGAGCACCGGCCGGTCCGGCAGATACGAGAACGAGACGTCCTCGAAGCGGATCGCGCCCTCGCCCGGCGGCAGCTCGGTCGGCCGCGACGGATCGGCGACCTCCTCCGGCTCGTCGAGCACCTGGAAGATCCGCTCGCCGGACGCGGTCGCGCGCTGCGCCTGGCCGACCCACATACCGAGGGAGCGCAGCGGCATCACGAGCATGCCGAGGTAGAGGTTGAAGGAGATGAAGCCGCCCGTCGAGAGCGAGCCGTGGGCAACCATTCGCGCGCCGACGAGCAGCACCGCCGCCTGGGCGAGCAGCGGCAGGAACGAGAGCAGCGGCACGTACGTCGCGCGCTGCCGGTTCGCCCGGATCGTCTGCCCGAACAGCGCCTCGTTCCGGCCGCGGAACTTCTCCTCCTCGGCAGGCTCCTGCGCGAACGCCTTCACGACGTGGACGCCGACGATGTTCTCCTCCGCGACCGTCGCGACGTCGGCGAGCTTCTGCTGGACGTCGCGGAGGGTCGGATGAGCGATGTGGCTGTAGCGGTAGGCAAGCGCGACGAGCAGCGGCGTGACGGTGAGCACGAGCAGCGCGAGCTTCCACTCGAAGAAGAAGAGGACGACGGAGACGGAGACGACCGTGAGGGCGTTCTGGAAGAAGAAGATCAAGCCGTAGCCGAGGAAGAACCGAACGCCCTGCAGATCGACGGTCGCGCGGGACATGAGCTGCCCGGTCTGGTGCCGGTCGTAGAAGCCGAAGGAGAGGCGCACCAGGTGCGAATAAAGGCCCTGGCGCATATCCATCTCGACATCGAGCGCCTGCTTCCCGGAGATGAGCCGGCGGCCGAGCATCAGGACCGCCGAGGCGAGGCCGAGCCCGGCGATCACGCCGACATAGAGCCAGAGCAGGTGCGAGTCGTGGTGCTTGAGCGCGCGGTCGATCACGTCCCGGCCGGTGACCCAGATCAGCGCGATCTGCGCCGCCTGCGAGCCGACGGCGAGCACGATCGAGATCGCGAGACCGCGCCTGTACGGCCGTAGGAACGAGAGGAGCCGCGCAAAGGTGCGGCGATAGGGAACCGCGCTCACGACTCCTGAGGGTAGATGCCGGACAGGTGCTCACGAACGAGGCCGACGGCGGTCGCGAGGCGCTCGCGATTCGCCGGGTCGTTCAGCCAGCCGCTCGCACCCGACGGATGAGGCAGCGGGATGACCGGGGTGCCGTCCAGCTCGTATTGCTCACCGACGCACGGCGTCAGCGACGGGAAGCCGAGCAGCCGCCGCAGCGCGAGACCCCCGACCGTGACGATCAGCTGCGGGCGCAGGAGCTCGAGCTCCCAGTCGAGCCAGAACGAGCACAGCTCCTGCTCGTGGGGCGTCGGAGTACGATCGCCCCGGCCGGACGGCGCGCGACCCGGGTAGCAACGCGTGACCGAGGCGCAGTGGAACGTCGCGTAGAACTCGTCCTCCTCGAGCTCGAGCCAACGCCGCAGAGTCCGGCCCGCGCGACCCCGCCACGGCAGCCGCTCCTCGCCCTCGACGATGCCCGGCGCCTGCCCGAAGAGGTACGCGTGCTGGCCCGCGCCCGGCACTCGCACCGGCATGGACTCGAGCGGGTAGCCGGCTTCGACGCAGGCGCGGCAGCGCGAGAGATCCCGGTGGAGCGACGCGAGTGAGCGGTACGAGGACTTGCGGGTAGTCACCGCCTCGGAGCGTAGGCTCAGCGCCGATGCTGCCGCTCGAAGCCGTGCCGAACTTTTCCGAGGGACGCGACCGCGCGACGATCGACGCGATCGGTGAGGCGCTCGCCGGGCACGCGCGCCTGCTCGACGTCCACTCGGACGCCGACCACAACCGCTCGGTGTACACCCTCGTGGGCAACGAGGAGCAGCTCGTCGCGGCGCTGCTCGCCGGCATCGCGTGCGCGAGCGAGCGGATCGACCTGCGCGCGCACGTGGGCGCGCATCCGCGCATCGGGGCTGCCGACGTCGTTCCGCTCGTCCCGATCCGTGAAGCCGACGCCGAGCGCGCGCGTGCTGCGGCCCTGGAGCTCGCACGGCGAGTGGGGGAGGAGCTCGCGCTCCCGGTCTTCCTCTACGCCGACCTCGCTCCGGGGCGCGGCCCCGCCTTCTTCCGGCGGGGCGGAACGAGCGAGCTGCAGCGGCGGATCGACGAGGGCGAGCTCGCGCCGGACTTCGGGCCGGGGCAGCTCGACGAGCGGGCCGGCGGCGTGATCGTCGGGGCCCGCCGCGCCCTGATCGCATTCAACGTCAACCTCGCCGGGGACGACCTCGACGGCGCGCGGGAGGTGGCGCGGGCCGTGCGCGAGCGTGACGGAGGCCTCCCCGGCGTGCGCGCGCTCGGGCTCCGGCTCGCCGGGGCAGGGCACGTCCAGGTGAGCATGAACGTCGAGGACTGGCGGGCGTCGCCGTTGCACGAGGTCGTCGCCGCGGTCGAGCGGGAAGCTCAGGCGCGAGGCCTCGAGGTCATCGGCGCCGAGCTCGTCGGGCTGCTCCCGGCGGGCGCTGCCGTCGCCGCAGCGGGCTCTCTCCTCCGCGTGGCCGGGCTCGATCCCTCACACGTGCTCGAGCTGCGCCTGCTCGGCGAGTAGAAGCGCTTCGACCGTGGGCCCGCGGCGAGGCGGGCCCACGGTCTTCCGCTCCCGTCTACCCCGTGACGGGAAGGTCGTCGCCGGCACCGGCACACCAGCCGGTGCCGCCCGCCGAGTCGTTGCTCCACAGGCTCTGCACGGGGTACTGCTTCCCGTCCGAGCCCGTGATGTTGTTCAGCCCGCCCGGGACGGTGCTCGGAGGCGTGATGCCCTCCAGGTAGCCGACCCAGGCGCACTTGTCGCCGTTCTCGTACGCGCTGTAGTCGTACCAGCCGCCGAGATTGACGCCGTTGATCACGTCCTCGGCGCCCGGATCCGTGATCGTCTCCTCGATCTCGTGGCCCATGACGATCGTGAATCCGTCGAGCCGTCCGGCGAAGTAGCCCGTGTTGACGGAGTTCTCGCCGCAGCTCGTGCCGGAGTTCAGGACGTACGGCATGTTCGTGAACGAGATGCCGGCCTGGACGCCGGGGTAGTACTGCGGCTGCGTGTAGTCGTGCCACGCGCAGTAGCCGACGCCGCTGTTGAAGCCGGCCTCGTTGTACATCTGCGGTTGCGCGATCACGAACTGGCTGTTCTGGAGGTCGGTCACCCCGAAGTGCGCGACGGCGCGCTGTGCCTCCTGCGCCAGCTCGAGCCCGCTCACGTTGTCGTGGATCGGGTTCGTGTTGTCGTACCAGACTCCGCCGAACTGGTTCGTCGGGTTCTCGATGTTGATGTTCTGGCCGTTGACCGTCTCGTAGTACTGCGTCTGCGAGCCCATCCAGTCGGTGCCGCCCATCGCCTTGATGAAGGCGAGCATCCGCGCGCCGGCACCGTCCGGATCCGAGGTGGGCATTCCGGGCGTCACGTGGTTGAACGCGCCGGCCTGGCCCCAGCCCCACAGCACAAGGTAGACCTTCGGAGTCACCTGGACGTGGCCGCCGAAGTACGCCATGTTCACCGGCGCGGGAAGGCCGGCGGGCGGCGGCGGGGGCACGCACACCCCGGCCACGCAGGCCAGGACAGGCGGCGGCTGAAGCGCCGGGTTCGTCGTGTTGAGCGTGTTCGGCATGTAGAGCGGGTGGTGCGACGGATCGCTGGCCCGTGCCGAGGCGCCTCCGAAGAGGATCGCAACCGCGCCGAGCCCGAGCAGGATGAAGAGCTTCTTCACGGTTTCGTCCTCCTCACTTCGTCACGTTGATGGTCACGCTCGCCGGTGCGGACGTGTCGTAGCCCTGCGTCGAGGAGGCGTAGATCGTGTGCTTACCGGTGCTCGGCGTGGGGATCGCGACGCTCCAGGTCGAGCCGGATACCCGCGCCGACGTCGGGTTCGAGAACGTCGGATCGTCGACCGAGATCTCGACTCCCTCGTTCACGCTCGCGGCATAGCTCGGGACGTTCACCCACGACGCGCCGCTGAGTGCGACAAAGCCGCTGTACACGTTCGGCCCGTGAATCGTCACCCGCAGGTCGAGCGCCTGGATGTCCGAGCCGTCGAGCGAGAGATTCGGCTGGATGGTGAAAGGCACCGGAGTCGACGCACCGGTCGGGTCGAGGATCGCGCTGCCGGTCGCGGAGCCGATGTCGACGGCATTGCCGCCGACGAGCGCCTGCAGATCGACGTCGACGTCGGCGAGGCCGACCTGGGCACCCGTGAGCGAGACCTGGCCCTCGATCGGCTGCGTCCCGTCGTACGCGAGAGGCATGCCGTCGACGGCCGGGTAGTCGGTGAACGAGGCCTGGGGGGCGACGTCTCCGACCGGCCCGACCTGGTCGACGATCAGCCCGCAGCCGTCACCGGCGTCCGTGCCCGACGTGACGCTGAGATGCGGGTTGTCGGCCGAGGTGCCGCAACCGTCGCGACGCAGGAAGAACTGCGTGGTACCCGCGCTCGTGTCGGCGAACGTCGCCGTGCCTGCCACGGCGAGGTACGGATTCTGGTGCAGAGAGACCTTCTGGTTCGTCTTCGGCGTCGTGATCGTCACGGACGGGGAAGCCGAGAGCGCAGCGGCGGCAGTCAGCGCCGCGACGAGTGCCGCAAGTGCGAGCAGCACCACCTTCCGCTTCATCGTTCCTCCTTGGGTGGGAGCGGAATAGACGGGCGCAGTAATTCCCAAGAAGTCGAGGAATTGAAACCAAAAAGCTCGGTGTTTTTTTGACTGGCTATTCAATCAGCTTTGACTGATCATTCAATCGATGATCGATTCGCTGCGGCTACGGCGGGCACCGGCGGGCCGGCACCTCCTAGACTCGCCGCGTGGCGCAGCGGACGGCGATCGGCCTCACCGGCGACGACCTCAGCGTGGACGACGTCTGGGCCGTGGCCGTCGACGGCGCCCCGGCTGGGCTCTCGGATCGCGCGCGCGAGCGGATGAACGCGGCCCGCGAGCTCGTGGAGCGCGCTGCGCACGGGAGCCGCGAGCACACCTACGGCGTGAACACCGGCTTCGGCCGCTTCGTGGCGGTTGCGATCCCGGAGGAGCAGACCGAGGAGCTGCAGTTGCGGTTGCTGCGCTCCCACGCGTGCGGCGTGGGGGAGCCGTACCCCGACGAGATCATCAAGGCCGCCATGCTCCTACGTGCGAACGCGCTCGCGAAGGGAAATTCGGGCGCCCGCGTGGAGACGGTCGAGCTCTTGCTGGCGCTCCTCGACCGCGGTGTGATCCCGGTCGTCCCGAGCCGCGGGTCGGTCGGCGCCTCCGGTGATCTCGCCCCGCTCGCGCATCTCGCGCTGCCGCTCGTCGGAGAGGGTGAGGCGTCGGTCGAAGGCGAGCGACTGGCGGGTGCGGATGCGCTGGCGCGCGTCGGCTTGGAGCCGGTGCGCCTTGCGGCGAAGGAGGGGCTCTCGCTCGTCAACGGCACACAGTTCATGGCCGCGATGCTCGCGCTGGGGGTCGTACGCGCGCGCCGGCTGGCACGGGCTGCCGACGTCGCCTGCGCGCTCTCCGTCGAAGCGCTCCAGGGATCGCGGACGTCGTTCCTTCCCCAGATCCATGCCCTCCGGCCGCTGCGCGGACAGACGACCGCAGCCGCAAACGTCCTCCGGCTGCTCGAAGGCTCGGCGATCATCGAGGCTCACCGGTGGTGCGACAAGGTGCAGGACGCCTACTCGCTCCGGTGTGCCCCGCAGGTGCACGGTGCCAGTCGCGACCTGCTCGACTACGCCGGGTACACGGTCGGAGTCGAGCTCAACTCGGCGACCGACAACCCGCTCGTCCTCGTCGACGACGAGGAGCTCGTCTCCAACGGCAACTTCCACGGACAGCCGCTCGCGTTCGCGCTCGACGCGCTGGCGATGGCCGTGGCGGAGCTGGCGAACATCTCCGAACGGCGACTCGAGCGTCTCGTCAACCCGAACCTCTCCGAGGGCCTGCCCGCCTTCCTCACGACCGACGGCGGGCTCAACAGTGGCTTCATGATCCCCCAGTACGTGGCCGCGTCCCTCGTCTCCGAGAACAAGTCGCTCTGCCATCCGGCGTCGGTCGACTCGATCCCGACGAGCGCCGGCCAGGAGGATCACGTCTCGATGGGGAACGCAGCCGGCCTCAAGGCGTGGCAGGTGCTCGCCAACTCGGAGCGCGCGGTCGCGATCGAGCTGCTCGCGGGCGCCCAGGCCGTGGAGTTCCACGCTCCGCTCGAGCCCGGAGTCGGCGGGCGCGCCGCCCGGGCGGCGGTGCGGGAGCTGTCCCCGCGGCTGCGCGACGACCGGTCGCTCGCGGCCGACATCGAGGCAGTGGCTCTTTCGATCCGCGACGGCTCACTGGTCGGAGCGGTCGAGGCGGAGTCGGGGGCGCTCGCATGAGCACCACGGAGACGCTCGCGGAGCGGGTCGAGGCGCTCGTCGGCGACCTCTCGTCCATCCACGCTCCGCGTGGGACGGGCCTCAACGCACGCCAGTGGTCGACCGAGGCTCCGCTGCGGATGCTGCTGAACAACCTCGACCCGGAGGTCGCGGAGCGCCCCGAAGAGCTCGTCGTCTACGGCGGCTCGGGCAAGGCGGCGCGGAACCACGATGCGCTGCGCGCGATCGTGGCGTCACTCCTCGAGCTCGGGCCCGACGAGACGCTCCTCGTGCAGAGCGGCAAGCCGGTCGGTGTCTTCACGACGCACGAGGGCGCGCCCCGGGTGCTGATCGCGAACTCGCTGCTCGTGCCGAGGTGGGCGACGTGGGACGAGTTCCGCCGACTCGAGGCAGAGGGGCTGACGATGTTCGGCCAGATGACCGCGGGCTCGTGGATCTACATCGGGAGCCAGGGCATCCTGCAGGGGACGTACCAGACGTTCGCCGCTGCAGGGGAGAAGCACTTCGGCTCACCGGACCTGCGCGGGCGGACGATCCTCACCGCCGGGCTGGGCGGCATGGGCGGCGCGCAGCCGCTCGCCGGGACGATGGCGGGCGCGGCGATCCTCTGCATCGAGGTCGATCCGCACCGGATCGAGCGCAGGCTCGAGACGCGCTACCTCGACGAGGCGACGGAGTCGCTCGACGACGCGCTCTCCCGCATTCGGTCCGCCGCGGCCGAGAAACGGCCGCTCTCGGTCGGGCTGCTCGGGAACGCGGCGGACGTCGTCCCGGAGCTTGCGTCGCGCCACGAGGAATTCGATCTGATCACCGACCAGACGGCGGCCCACGATCCGCTGAACGGCTACGTCCCGCAGGGCTACTCGGTGGAGGAGGCAGCTGCGCTCCGCTCGTCGGATCCGGACGAGTACCTGCGGCTCGCCGGCGAGTCCATCGTGCGCCATGTCGAGGCGATGCTCGAGTTCGACCGGCGCGGCGCCCACGTCTTCGACTACGGCAACAACCTGCGGGGCGAGGCGCGCGAGGGCGGGGTGGAGGACGCTTTCGCGTACCCGGGGTTCGTGCCGGCCTATGTCCGGCCGCTCTTCTGCCGCGGCGTCGGCCCCTTCCGCTGGGCGGTGCTCTCGGGCGATCCGGGGGACATCGCGGCGATCGATGACCGCCTGCGGAAGCTGTTCCCCGACGATCCGCTTCTGCAGCGGTGGCTGGAGCTCGCGCCGGAGCGAGTGGCGTTCCAGGGATTGCCCGCGCGGATCTGCTGGCTCGGCTACGGCGATCGTGCGAAAGCAGGGCTCGCGATCAACGAGCTCGTCCGGAGCGGTGAGGTGAAGGCGCCGGTCGTGATCGGGCGCGATCACCTCGATTCAGGCTCCGTCGCGTCCCCGTATCGCGAGACCGAGGCGATGCGGGATGGGTCCGACGCGATCGCGGACTGGCCGATCCTCAACGCGCTCGTGAACGTTGCGGCGGGCGCGACCTGGGTGAGCGTCCATCACGGCGGCGGCGTCGGGATCGGCAACGCGATCCACGCCGGCATGGTCGTCGTGGCCGACGGCACCGACGCACAGGCGGAGCGGCTCGAGCGCGTGCTGACGACTGATCCGGGGACCGGCGTCATGCGGCACGTCGACGCGGGCTATCCCGAAGCCGTCGAGGCTGCCGAGGCCGGCGGCCTGCACATCCCCCGCTAGTGCTGCTCCTCCGCGATCTCGCGCAGCTCGCGACGCCGTCCGGAACGGAGGCTCCGCTGCGCGGGGCTGCGCTCGGCGAGATCGAGGTCGTCGACCGCGCGTTCGTCCTCTGCGACGGCGAGACGATCGCGGCCGTCGGCCGAATGAGCTCGCTGCCGGCACTCGACGACGACGTCGTCGAGGTCGACTGCCGCGGTCTGTGCGCAATCCCCGGCCTCGTGGACTGCCACACGCACGCGGCGTTCGGCGGCGACCGGGTCGACGAGTTCTCGCTCCGCGCGGGCGGCGCGAGCTACGAGGAGCTACATGCGGCAGGCGGAGGGATCCTCTTCACCGTTCGCGCGACGCGGGCCGCCGGCGGGGACGGGTTGCGTGAGGCGGTCGAGCTGCACCGGTCGTGGATGCTCCGTGAGGGGACGACCACGTTCGAGGCGAAGTCGGGTTACGGGCTCGACCGCGACACCGAGCTCGCCTCCCTCCGGGCGATCCGAGACGCTGGCGGCGTTCCCACCTGGCTCGGCGCGCACGCGGTGCCGCCGGAGTTCGCCGACGCCGACGCCTACCTCGACTTCGCGCTCGCCGACGTGCTTCCGGACGCTGCCGAACTCGCCGAGGCCGCCGATGTGTTCCTCGAACGCGGCGCGTTCGACGCTTCCCAGGCACGGCGCTACCTCGAGGCGTGCCGCGACGCCGGTCTGGCGCTGCGCCTCCACGCCGACCAGTTCACGGAGTCGGGCGCGATTCCGCTGGCGGTCGAGCTCGGGGCACGATCGGTCGACCATCTCGAAGCCACCGGGGAGGAGGGGATCAGGACTCTTGCAGCGAGCGACGTCACCGGTGTGCTGCTGCCTGCGAGCGCGCTCTTTCTCGACCGGCCCATGCCGCCGGGGCGGACGCTCGTGGACGCGGGAGCGGCCGTCGCGCTGGCGACCGACTTCAACCCCGGCAGTGCCTTCTGCGAGAGCCTGCCGCTCGTCTGTTCGCTCGCGGCGACGCAGCTCCACCTCTCACCGGCCGAAGCACTCGCAGCGTGCACCGTCAACGCAGCCCACGTGCTCGGTCGCGCCGACGACATCGGCCGACTCGCGCCCGGTTACCGCGCCGACGTCACGCTCCTCGAGGCACCCGACTGGCGTTACCTCGCGTACCACCTCGGCGGCCGCGTCGTGGCCAGGGTGGTCGTCGGGGGCGAGCTACGCTAGCCGTCCATGCCCACGAGGAAGCAACGGCGTCGCGCGCTGAAGGAACGGCGGCACGAGTACGAGACCGTCTGGGTGGACGCGGAGGGGAACGAGCTCGAGGAAGCCCCGGAGGAGGTCGAGGCCGCGCCGTCCGGAAAGGGCAACGGCGCGAAGCCGAAGCCGAAGGCGAAAGCGGGCCCGCAGCGCGGCGGCCGCGCGCTTCGCGAGCCACCGGCACCCTCGTGGCAGCGCGCCGGCAAGCGTTCTCTCATCCTCGGCGTCGTGGTCTTCGCCTTCTTCTATCTCGCCGGCTCGAAGGGTCACCACAACCTCGGCTCGGCGCTCCTCGTCTCGGTGCTCTACACAGCCCTCTTCATCCCGTTCTCGTTCATGATCGATCGCTTCGCGTACAACCGCTGGCTGCGGCGAACGGCGCAGCAGCCTAGGAAGCGCTGACGCCCGAGGCGGCCGGTTGGTCGCCGCGGTAGTGGCCCTCGCCGGGCCACGGTGCGAGGAGCAGGAGGACTCTGGCACCGCCGGCACTCAGGACCGAATGCTTCTCGTCGGGGTCGAACTCGAAGAGCTCGCCGGGGCCGGCCTCGATCGTCTCGTCGCCGGCCTCGACACGGACCGTCCCGTCGAGCACGAGGACGAGCGCCGACTCCTTCACACGATGATCTCCGAGCGCCTCGCCGGGCTTGAGCCCGATGAGCACGATACGACGGACGCTGTCCGTGGAATGCAGGACGACAGGCGACCGTGTGCCATCCGTCGTCTCGATCTCGGGAAGCTTCCAGTGACGCACGGGGAGCCTGTTCCCGTATCCGCCGGGGCACTAACCAGCGGTCCACTAGACTCGCCGCCATGCCGCTCGCGGTGGACAGATACGCGCTCGGTCCGCTGCAGACCAACTGCTATGTCGTGCGGCGCGAGAGAGGCGCTCCGGAGTGCGCGGTCGTCGATCCGGGCGGCGGCGCGACGGAGCTGCGCCTCGAGCTCGCGCGTCTCGATACGACCTGCGTAGGGATTCTGATCACCCACGGGCACTTCGACCATCTCGGCGGAGTCGCCGATCTCGCCGAGGGCACCGGCGCCGATGTCTGGATGCCGGAGGGCGAGCGCGAGCGGCTCGAGCGCTTCCCGGAGTTCGCGCCCGCCGGCGTGCCCGGACGCCCGCACGCGCCCGAGCACGTGTTGAGCGGAGGAGAGACGGTCGAGGTAGCGGGGATCTCCTTCGAGTGCCTCGCCGTGCCAGGTCACTCGCCGGCGCACATCGCCTTCCATGCGAACGGCGAGCTGTTCAGCGGCGACCTGCTCTTCGCCGGCTCCGTCGGCCGCGTCGACCTGCCCGGCTCCGACTGGGACACGCTCCTCGCCTCCGTGCGGATGCTCGCCGACCGCCTGCCGCCGGAGACGGTGATCCATCCCGGCCACGGCTCCGAGACGACGCTGGGCGTCGAGCTCGCACGCAACCCGTTCCTCGTAGAACTCCGCGCGCCGACGTCGTGAAGATCGAGCGGCCGCGGGGCACGCACGACATCCTTCCGTCCGAGCAGCCGCTCTGGCGGAAGGTGACGGCGGAGATGGAGCGACTGTGCGCGCTCTACGGCTACCGGCGGATCCAGACGCCGGTCTTCGAGGACGTCGCGCTCTTCCAGCGCACCGCGGGCGAAGGCTCGGACATCGTCCAGAAGGAGATGTACGTCTTCGAGGACAGAGGAGGCCGCACGCTTGCGCTCCGGCCGGAGGCAACGGCGCCGATCTCCCGCGCGTATCTCGAGAACGGGATGCAGCAGGAGCCTCAGCCGGTGAAGCTCTACACGCTCGCGACGTATTACCGGTACGACAAGCCGCAGCGGGGGCGCTACCGCGAGCACAACCAACTCTCGGTCGAGTGCATCGGTTCGGCTGCTCCTGCGGTCGACGCCGAGGTGATTGGGCTCTACGACTCGTTGCTTCGGAACCTCGGGATCACCCGCTACGAGCTCCACCTGAACTCGATCGGCGACCGCGAGTGCCGCCCGGCGTACCTCGACAAGCTGAATGCCTGGCTCGACGAGCATGCCGACTCGCTGGACGCCGAAGCGCGTCAGAAGCGCCAGACGAGTCCGCTGCGGGTGTTCGACGTGAAGAACCCTCAGGTTCGCGCTCTGCTCGAGGATGCACCGAAGATCGGCGAGTCGCTCTGTCCGGCGTGCGAGGAGCACTTCGCCGGCGTTCGTGCCGCGCTCGACGAAGCTGGCATCCGGTACGTCCTCGACCCGACCCTCGTGCGCGGACTCGACTACTACTCGCGCACGGCATGGGAGTTCCTCGGCCCGGACTCTTCGAGCCAGGCGTCGACGATCTCCGGGGGCGGCCGTTACGACTATCTGATAGAGCAGATCGGCGGGCCGCCGACCCCCGGCGTCGGGTTCGGCGCGGGAATCGAGCGGCTTCTCCTCTCGCTCGAGCTGGAGGAGATCTCAGCCGACGCGGAGCTGCTCGAGGTCTTCGTAGTCGCCGAGCCGGGACGGTCCGTGGGGCCTCTCGTGGATCGGCTCCGAGCAAGTGGGATCTCGGCGGATGCCGACTACGCTGGCCGCTCGATGAAGGGCCAAATCGCCCTAGCGTTGAAGCGCGCACGTTCGACCCTCGTCGTGACCGAAGGCGGTATGACGCTTCGGCGTCGCGGAGAGCCCGACGTCGAGGCCGACGAGTCGAGCCTCGAGGAGCTGCTTCGGCCGTGAGCTGGCGCGATGCGATGTGCGGGGAGTTGCGCGCGGACGACGCCGGCCGCCGCGTCACGGTCGCCGGCTGGGCCGACGCGCGCCGCGACCACGGCGGGCTCGTCTTCGTCGATTTGCGCGACGCCGCGGGGAAGGTGCAGCTCGTGATCAATCCCGAGCGCTCG
>JAICME010000052.1 GCA_025929425.1 Thermoleophilia bacterium
GTCGGCGATGAGGACGACGCGGTCACCCGGGTTGAGCAGGTGGAAGAGCGTCGTCGTCGCGCCGAGGCCGGAGGAGTACGCGACGCCGTACTCGGCCGACTCGAGCGAGGCGAGCGCCGTCTCGAGCGCGTGCCGCGTCGGGTTCGCGACGCGCGAGTAGTCGTAGCCCTTGTGCTTGCCGACCGCGTCTTGGACATACGTCGCCGTCTGGTAGATCGGCGTGATGACCGCACCGGTCGCGGGATCCGGCTCCTGGCCGACGTGGATCGCGCGCGTCTCGAAGTCCACGCGCTGAGTCTAGGGATCAGCGGCCGGTCGAGAAACGCCAGACCGCGCGTCGTTCGCAGCACCGGCCGGTGGCAGCCACTGTTACGTCTCTGTGACGAAACTGCACGGGTCTTCTCACGCGGCTGCTGTTCTGGCTGCTTCCAGCCGCTCTACCCGTGACGCTTCTGTGACGGTCTTGTGATGGTGGCTGCCACCGGCCGTTCGTCCCGGTCAGCTACCGGTCGGGAAACGCCAGACTGCGCCGTCGTTCGACATCGAGACGAAGACGCCGTCGGGGGTCGAGAGCACGCCGAGCGGTGCGTTGCCGGCCGGAATCGTCCGCGAGACGGCGTTCGTCGCGGGGTCGACGACCGAGATCGAGTTCGAGTCGATGTTCGGCACCCAGAGCTCGCCCGCGACCCAGGCGCTCGCGAGGGGGTTCGCGCCGACGGCGACGGTTGCCGTGACCTTGCGGGCGTGGGGGTCGAGCCGGTAGACCCGGTTCTTCTCGCTCGACACCCAGAGTGCGCCGGCGCCGGGCGTGATCCAGTCGGCCCTCGGGATCTTGATTCGCGCGGTGATCCGGTTCGTGCGTGGGTCGACGCGCACCACGCGACCGGCTGCGAGGTCGCTGACCCAGACGGCGCGATACGCGTAGACGAGGCCGTTCGGATCGGCGAAGCCGCGGATCCGCGCGACGACCTTGTTTCGCCGGGGATCGATTCGCGCGACTGTCCCGTCGGACTCGAGCGAGACCCAGACGCTCCGGGCGCCGAAGGCCGCCGAGAACGCCTGGAAGCCGACGCGGATCCGCTTCGTGATTCTCAGCGTCTGCGGGTTCACGCGCGCGAGGGTGTCGGCGGCCTGGCTGGCGACCCAGATGCTGCCGGCACCGGCCGCGAGCCCGTACGGCCTCGCGCCGAGGCGACGCTGACCGGTGACGTCGCCCGCCTTCGGGTCGATCCGGATCAGGTGGTCGGACGTGAGATCGGTCGTCCACACCGACCCGTACGCGGACACGAGGATCCCTCCGGTCGTGCCGATCGGGATCGTCGTCGGTGCCGCAGCCGCAAGAGCTGCCGAGACTCCCAGGACGGCTGTCGCCGCCAAGATTCCGAACGTGCGAAGATACCGCAAGGTTGTGCCGTTATACCACAAGATTGTTGTAAATGAGCAGCAGCGGCCCGACGATCCTGCTCGATGTCTTCCTGACGAACCAGCGGCGGAAGCAGATGATCGAGGCGGCGCTCGCGCAGACGGAGCTCCCCCCGGAGGACTACCCGGTCTACGTGCTCGTCGGCGCAGAAGGGCCCTGGACCCCGACCGGTCTCGCGCGGCGAATGGAGATGCCGCTCTCGACGATGCTCTTCCGCCTCGGCCGGCTCGAGCGGCGTGGCCATGCCGAGCGCGTCCCGAATCCCGACGACCGGCGGTCGTACCTGATCCGCCTCACGGAGGCGGGCGAGCGGTTGCTCGGCGACGCGCGGCCCGCGTTCCGCGACTACGCGCTCGCGGTCGAGGGACGTCTCGGTTCGGGACGCGTCGACGAGTTGCGCGCCGCGCTCGAGGAGCTGCGCGATGCGGTTACCGCCGAGCTCGAGTCACGCGCGTAGCCCCGAGAAACGCGGCCAGGCTCTCGAGCGGCTCCTCGAGGTCGATCGGCTTCTGGCCGGCCTGCCACCAAAGCCCTTTCACGTGCAGCACCCTCTCGCGGCGGTCGAAGACCGGCTCGATCCGGCCGACCAGCCGGTCGCCGTGCAGGATCGGGAGCACGTAGTAGCCGTACTCGCGCTTCGCGGCCGGCACGTACATCTCGAGCCGGTAGAAGAAGTCCCAGAGCGCCTCGGTCCGGTCGCGGTCGTGGATCAGCCGGTCGAACGGGGAGAGGAAGGTGACGCGGTCGGGGACGGGGCCGTCGACGGCCCCCGGGTGCGCAACGAGGCGGCCGCGGTCGAGCCGTACGCCTAGCGCACGGAAGCGCTGCTCCTCGTACAGGCGCCGCGCCTTCGGGAGTGGCAGTGTCTCCGTCTCGGGATACCAGCGCTCGGCGAGATCCCAGAGCCGCTGCTTTCCCTGGCGCCCGACGACGGCAACCTCGCCGCGCACGCTGAGGCACTCGAGCATCAGCCCCATCTTCCGCTGGCCCCACCAGCGATGCTCCTCGCGCTTGTGGCTCGGCGCGTCCTCGATCTCGCGCGAAAGAAGCGGCCCCCGCTCACGGAGCTCCCTGAGGACATGGCGCCGGAAGGCCGCATGCTCCTTCAGCCAGGCCACGATGTGTCCGTCCATCGGGCGGTCACGGCGGCGCATGAACGCCTTGAGGATCGGCAGGTGCTCGGCCGGATAGAGGAACGCGTCCCACTCGACGAGCTTTCGCTCCTTCCAGAGCAGCCGGTCGAGGCTGTGTGTGTCGAACGGCCCGAGCCGGCTCCAGAGGACGAGATGCTGCGGCGGAGCGACGGCGGAGATCGGGTCGAGCTGCAGGAAGCCGAGCCGGCGGACGGTCTGGAGGACGCCGCGCGCGCCGCCGTCGAGCCACTGCGCCTGCACCGCGATCCGCCGTGCCTCCTCGAGGGACACCGGGACGCCGCCCGCGGTTCGGCTCCAGCGATCCCTCACGAGTGCCGGACCTCCTCGAGCCCGAGCACGCGGGCGAGCCGAGCCGCCGCGCGCTCGAGCTTCGCGGCCGGGTTCCCGCGAATGCGGGGCTCGGGATGGAATCCCTTCACGTGCAGCACGCCCTCGCGGCGATCCGCCTTCAGGTCGGCGCGCCCGAGGAGCCGGTCGCCGGCGAGCAGGGGCAGCACGTAGTACCCGTACGCGCGCTCGTGCTCGCGCTTGTAGACCTCGATCACGTGGCGGAAGCCGAAGAGCCGCTCGAGCAGCGGCCTGTCCCACAGCAGGTTGTCGAAGGGACACAGGAGGACGGGTGGCGCAGGATCGCCGTCGAGTTCGGCTCCGGCGTCGACGTAGAACGGCGGGCCGTCGTCGTCGGCCGGCACCTCTCGAAGAAGGCCCTCGTCGACGAGCGCCAGGACATGGTGATGGAGCCGTGCGCGGCCTCCCTTCAGTCGCCAGTGCTCACGAATCGCCGGCTCGGTCAGCGCGCCCCGGGCGCGCACGGCGAGGAGCGCGAACGTCCGCAGCGTCTCGTCCTCGCTCGGTGTCGGCGCGGCGTGGAGCTCGTGGGGGATCACACGCTCCGCGAGGTCGTAGCGCCTCTGGAAGGCCTGGCGACCCGCGACCACGAGCACACCACGGTCGAAGAGCGCCTCGAGCACCAGCTTCGCGGGCTTCCAGTCCCACATGTCCGCCTTCCCACCGGCTCCCTCGAAGTCGCGCGACCCGAGCGGGCCCTCGGCCCGGATCCGCTCCAACACCGGCTCGACGAGGTCGCCGTGCTCCTGCAGTGCTCGCTCGTGGAACCCCCAATGTCCTTTGCCTTCCATCGTGCGGCGGCAGTGCGGCCAGAGCTCGATCGGGAGGAGGCAGGCCTCGTGCGCCCAGTACTCGAAGATGCGTCCGGACGCGAGCAGATCCTGCAGCTGTGTCTCGTCGTACGCGCCGAGGCGGCTCGTGAGGGTGAGGCGATGCGCACGGTCGACCGTCGAGATCGAGTCGAGCTGGACCGCGCCGAGGCGGCGGATCGCCCCTTCGACCTCGCCGGACGACGCGCGGCGGAAGCGCGGCGCGTACGCCTGCGCCGACACGACGAGCCGCCGGATCGCGGCGAGGCTTGCAACGGCGGTCCCCATGACCCCTACCTAGCAGGTAGGTGCTACGCAGCGCCACGCGAGTCGATAGCCTCCTGCCCGTGCCGCGCCCTCGACGCCAGAACCCGTGGTCTTCGACCGGTGAGGTCCTCGTCTGGATCCTCTTCGCGGTGCTTCTCTTCCCCGCGGGGTTCGCGGGCTACGCGGTCGGTCACTACACCTCGCTCGGGAAGCCGTCGGCGACGGTCGTGCACACGGTCACGGCCGCCGGCTCGACCTCCGCCGGGACGACGACCTCGGCGGCGACGACGACCTCCTCAGCGACCACGACCTCGTCAGGCGGGGGCGGTGGCGGCAATGCAGCCGCGGGCAAGGCCGTGTTCGCCGCGAACGGCTGTGCCTCGTGTCACACCTTCAAGCCGGCGGGCGCGAACGGCACGATCGGCCCGGATCTGGACAAGGCGCCGGCAGCCGACGCGAAGGCGAACAACAACATGGCTCTCGCGGCGTTCGTCAAGGAGTCGATCGTCAATCCGGACGCCTACATCGCGAAGGGGTTCAGCAAGGGCCTGATGCCGACCGACTTCGGTTCGAAGCTCTCGTCGTCGCAGGTGAACGACCTCGTCGCCTTCATCGTCTCCGGCAGCTCGTAGCGCGCGTCAGCGCAGCCGGACCCGCGGGTCCAGCCAGGTGTAGGCGAGGTCGATCAGGAAGTTCGCCGCGATCACGGCGAGCGAGACGAACACGACGATGCCGACGACGACCGGCACGTCGTCGCGGTTCGTCGCCGTCACGAGCTCCAGGCCGAGCCCGTGCAGGGTGAACACCTTCTCGATGAAGATCGAGCCTCCGAGCGCGACCCCGATGTCCATGCCCAGCATCGTCACGACCGGCAGCAGGCTGTTGCGGAGGATGTGATGGGTCACGACGCGACGGCGTGGAGCGCCTTTGGCCCACGCGGTACGCACGAAGTCCTCGTTGACCGTCTCCATGATGGTGGACCGGATCATCCGGACATAGATCGCTGCGAAGAGGAACGTGAAGGTGACCCAGGGCAGCAGCAGGTGGTAGGCCCACCTGGCCGGACCGCTGCACGTTCCGCTCGAGTCCGGGAAGAAGTTGCAGTAGTCGGCGATCGGCGTCCAGCCGAGCTTGTAGCCGAACGTGTACGCGAGCATGAGACCGAACCAGACGGTCGGGGCCGAGATGCCGATGAGCACGAACGCCGTCCCGGCGCGGTCGAGCAGCGAGCGCGGCTTCAGCGCCGAGAAGATCCCGACCGGCACAGAGATCAGCAGCCAGAAGAAGAGGCCGCCGAAGACGACCGACGCGGTGACCGGCGCGTCCTGGCCGAGAATCCAGCGCACCGAAGCGCCGTCGTAGAACGAGTAGCCGAGCGAGGCGTGCCGGACGATGTTCCAGAGGAAGATCCAGTACTGCTGGTAAAGGGACACGTCCAGATGGAGTTCGGTCGCGATGCGATTTTCCGCCTGCGCATCGCTGATCCCCATCGCGGTCATGTGAAGGGGACTTCCGGGGATGAGATAGAAGATCACGAACACGGCGGCCGTGACCACGAGGAAGAGCCAGACGGTCCAGAAGATCCGCCGGATCAGAAAGTGGATCAGCTACGGCCCCCTCGACCCGCCATGCCCTAACCCTACGGCGGGGGCCCGCCGTTCGCAAAATTCGTTTGGATTCGCGCTAGGCGCGGGCGCCGCTGAGAACGTCGACGACGTGCTCCTCCGCGACCTCGCCGTAACCCGCGCCGAGCTTTTCCTCGAGGAGCTTGCGCAACTCGCCCGTCTCGGCGAGCTCCTGCGTGATGTCCGCTCCGCCGACGAGCTCGCCCTTGACGAACACCTGAGGGATCGTCGGCCAGCCGGACACGGCCGACAGCTCCTGGCGAATCGACGGGTCGGGAAGGATGTCGACCGCGGTCACCGGTGCGCCCGCCGCGCGGAGCGCCTCGAGCGCCCGGCCCGAGTTGCCGCACATCACGAACTGCGGCGTCCCCTTCATGAACAGGGCCACCGGCTCGTTCTCGATCACGTCCTTGATGCGGTTCGAAATCTCGCTCACGTCGTCCCTTTCGTCTTGATTCGAAGCTCGTGGATGGTGCCGTCGCGCAGCGGCCCGGCCAGCGCGTCGTTGACGAGCCGGTGCTGCTCGAGCAGCGGCAGCCCGTCGAACTGCGGGCTGGAGACGGTCACCTGGAAATGGTCGCCACCGCCGGTGCGATCCTCGACGCGCAGCTCCGCCGCGTCGGGAAACGCGACCTGGAGCAGCGACTCGAGGCGTTCGGCGGCCATGCCTGGAGAGTAGCCGTGGGCTAGACGGTGACCGCGCGCCCGGCCGCGTCCACTCGCTCGAGCCACGGCTTCGCGCCGAGCCGCTCGAAGATCTCTCGCGCTTCGGCGAGCGGCGGCGCTGGATCGTCCACGCCGAGCTCGGCCTGCTCCGCCAGGGAGATGGCGACGTAGTACGGCATCTCGAGTGCGCGCAAGCCGTCGACGGCACGCGAGAGCAGCTCGGAGGCGCTGTCGCGATCTCCGCGGAGCGCAAGCAGCCGGCCCCGGAAGCGCGCGGACTGCGCCACGAGCCGGGGAGTCTGTTCCGACGGCGGTAGCCGCTCGGCCTCGCCGAGCAGCTCCTCGATCTGCTCCTGGTCGCCGAGGTCGAATGCCGCCTCGCACGCCTCGATCCAGGCGAGCTTGTAGAGCGGATGAAGCGCTGACACTCCCTCGATGCCCAGCGCATCTCGAGCTGCCGCCAGCGCGGAGGCCGGCTGCCCCTCCGCGCGCGACAGCTGCGCCCCGAAGAGACGGAGGAAGAAGCGCGTCTGGTGCTCATCCGAGTCCAGATCTCTCGAGCCCGCGTCGAAAGCCGTACGCGCTGCTGCGACGTCTCCTCTGGCCAGGGCGAGGTTCACCACGCCGACCATCCGCTCGCCGACCGTGCGGATGTCGTCGACCGTCAGCTCTCCGACGAGCTGCTCGACCTCGTGCCACTCGCCGAGGTCGAAGCGGTTGAACACGAGATGCCCGAGGTAACGCTGCTCGGAGACGCGATCTCCCCTCCTGCGCGCCAGCTCGAGCCCCTCGAGGTCGACCGCCGCCGACTCGCGAAAGCGGTCGCGGCAGGCGAACTGGTAGGAGAGGTTGTAGAGGGCGCGCGCCAAGGGCTCGCCGAGATCGTGCTCGCGGCCGAGCGCGATCGCGTGCTCGAGCAGCGCGAGTGCCTCCTCATGGCGTCCGGCCTCGTCGAGAACGAGGTGCTTCGTATTCAGCGCATGCACGAGAACGTCTGGAAGAACGAGCGCCTCCGCAATCTCGAGCGCGCGCTCGACCCGCTCGCTCGCCGCCGGGAAGTCGGCCAGGAAGAAGCGATGCCGTGCCAGAGCTTCGGCCAGCTCCGCGAGTTCCTCGCCCGGCTCGTCGTCGGCGAGGGCTGCGAACGCCTCTTCCATCCGCTCCGCGCCGCCGGCGAGATCGCCCCTGTACCCCATCGTGATACCGATCGCGCCTGTCACGTGTGCTGCGCGTCTTGCCTCGCCCTCGCCACGGAAGAGCTCGATCGCGCGCTCGAACAGCGCCAGCGCCTCGGGATAGCGCCCGCCTTCCTGCGCGGCGCGGCCTCCACGTTCGAGCAGATCCGCTCGCCACAGCGGCTCCTCGGCGAGCGCCGCAGCCTTTTCGAAGTGGCGCTCCGCCTCCTCCGTCGCAGCGAGCGAGGCGGCGCGGTCTCCGGCCAGGGCGAGTCGCTCGGCAGCGGCCCTGCGGATGGACGCGGCGTCCGGCGCATCGGGCGCAGCCTCGTAGGCGTCGACGTAGTGCGCCGCGACCACCTCGACCAGCTCCTGCTCCGTTCCGGCGGATGTCTCCTCGAGATAGGCGGCGGCGCCGAGATGCCGTGTCTTCCGGTCGGCCCTCGCCAAGGTTTCGTACGCGATCTGT
The DNA here is from genome assembly GCA_025929425.1 of Thermoleophilia bacterium. Lineage (GTDB taxonomy): Bacteria > Actinomycetota > Thermoleophilia > Gaiellales > Gaiellaceae > Palsa-739. The sequence goes on from JAICME010000052.1 coordinate 7,937, forward strand.
TTCAGGAGGTCCTGGAGGAAGGCGTACTGGCCGCGCTCGGGGGAGCGCGGGTCGGCCTGCACCGACAGCACCTCCTTACGGACGAGCGAGCCGAGAAGCAGCTCGAGCTCGGGCTCGCTCGACCCGGACAGCGCTGCGAGGCTCGCCTTCGTGAAGCTCTTGCCGAGGACGGCCGCGTCCTGGAGGATCCGCCGCTCGTCTGCCGCGAGGCCGTCGAGCCGTGCCGCGACGAGTGCATGGAGCGTCTCGGGCACCTCGAGTGCCTCGATCGGGCCGGTCGGGCGATAGACGCCCTCCTCGCGCTCGAGGAGACCGCGGTCGAGCAGCATCCGCACGGTCTCGACTGCGTAGAGCGGGACGCCCTCGGCGCGCTCGAGGATTCGCGCGCGCAGGTCGTTCGGGAGTCCCGGGACGAAGCCCTCGAGCAACTCCTCCATTGCTGCAGGCGAAAGCGGTTCCAGCGAGAGCGTCGTCGCGTTGCGCCCGGCGGCGGCGAAACCGGGTCGCCGCTCCGCGAGCTCCGGTCTGGCGAGCGCCAGCACGAACAGTGGATGGGAATGCGACCACTCGAGGACGTGCTCGATGAAATCGAGCAGGGCGGAGTCGGCCCACTGCAAATCCTCGAACACGAGCGCGACCGGGCTCTGCTCGGCGAGCCGTTCGAAGAAGAGCCGCCACGCGGAGAAGAGATCCTGGCGGTCGCCGGAAACGTGCTCCGCGAGTCCGAGCAGGTGGGCAAGGCGAGGCTCGAGCCAGCCGCGCTCGGCTGAATCCTGGATCCGCTGGTCGAGCATCGTGCTCAGCTTCGCGAGCGCCTCGTCTGCGGTGTCCTCCTCTGCGATGAGCGCCCGCATCCGGACCATCTCGGCAAGCGCCCAGTAGGCGACCCCGTCTCCGTAGGCAAGACAGCGGCCCCGGTGCCACAACACCTCGTCGACCGGCCCGTCGAGGTACTTCTCGAACTCCCACGCGAGGCGCGACTTGCCGATCCCGGCGATGCCGACGACCGAGACGAGGTGCGCCTTCCGCTCCTCCGCCGAGCCGTGGAAGTGCTCCTTGACGAGGCGAAGCTCGCGCGCGCGGCCGACGAACGGCGGCTCGAGCTCGCCGGAGCCTCGCGCGCCGCCACGAACCGCTGTGACTCGGAGCGCGCGGAACAGCGAGAGTGGCTCCGCCTTGCCCTTGAGCTCGTGCTCGCCGGTGGGCTCGTATGCGATCGCCGCCGCGGTCGCGCGTCGCGTTGCGTCGCCCACGAGGACCGTGCCCGGATCCGCCGCGGCCTGCACGCGCGCCGCCGTGTTCACGAGATCGCCGGCGACCATACCCTCGCCCTCCGCGGCGAGATTCACAGCCGCCTCGCCCGTGAGGACGCCCGCTCGAAGCGCGAGGTCCGGCGCACCGACTTCCTCCCCGAGGGCTGCGACCGCGGTGACCAGATCGAGCGCTGCGCGCACCGCACGCTCGGCGTCGTCCTCCTGAGCGGTCGGCGTCCCCCAGACTGCCATGACCGCGTCGCCGATGAATTTCTCGACCGTCCCGCCGTAGATCCCGATCAGGCGGCGGCACGTGTCGAAGTAACGCGACAGGAGCTCGCGCACCTCCTCCGGGTCACGCGACTCCGAGAGCGGTGTGAAGCCGACGAGGTCGGCGAAGAGGACCGAGACGAGACGGCGCTCGGCGGCCTTTGCCGGAGCGGCCTGCGCGGGCGTCGGCGCGTCGGCGGCCAATGCGTTGCCGCACTCCCCGCAAAAGCGCATTCCGGGCTCGTTCGCGGCGCCGCAGGACGGACAACTCAGCGCCAGCGGAGCTCCGCAGCCGCCGCAGAACTTGCGGCCGGCGGCATTTTCCACTCCGCACTGCGAGCAGACGATCACGCTCTGACGCTAACGCCGGTGGGCGAGGAAGTCGAGGAGATCCGAGCGCGTGAGCACGCCGACCGGCTTCCCCTCGCGCGCGACGACGACAGCGTTCATGCCGCCGGTGAGCGTCGCGAACACCTCGTCGAGCGTCGCCGACGCCTCGACCGCGGCGAGCGGCGGCTGCATCGCCGCGGCGACGTCCTCGTGGAGCGCGTCCGGGTTGCCGAAGACGCGCTCGAGCAGCGCCCGATCCTGCAGCGAGCCGATCACGTCCGCGAGCGACTCGCATTCTCCGTCGCGCACGACCGGCAGCTGCGAGATGCCGTAGCGCTGCATCGTGTCGATGCCCTCCCCGACCTTCGCGTGCGCGGTGATCGTGACGAGCTCGGGGACCTCGCCGCCGTGCTTTGCGGTCAGGATCTCGTCCACCGTCGGCACCGGCGCCTGCCGCTCGACGAAGCCGTGCTCGAGCATCCAGTTGTCGTCGTAGAACTTCGACATGTAGGAGCGGCCGGAGTCGGGGATGATCGCGAGCACGGTCGCGTCCGCCGAGAGCCGCTCGGCCACCTTGATCGCGGCCCACAAGGTCGAGCCCGCCGAACCGCCGGCGAGGATGCCCTCTTCCCGCGCGAGCCGCCGCCCGGTGAGAAACGAGTCGCGGTCGGAGACCTGGATCCACTCGTCGACGACGTCGAGGTCGATCGTGTCGGGCCACGTGTCCTTGCCGATTCCCTCGACGAGGTAGGGATGAAGGTCGGAGTCGTTCTCGGCGGTGTAGATCGACCCCTCGGGATCGACGCCGATGATCTTCACCTCCGGCTTGCGCTCGTGGAACCAGCGACCGATGCCGGAGATCGTCCCGCCCGTGCCGACGGAGATCACGAGCGCGTCGATCTCGCCGCCGGTCTGCTCCCAGATCTCCGGTGCGGTGACGTCGTAGTGGGCCTGCGGGTTCGCCATGTTCGAGTACTGGTCGGGCTTGAAGCCGCCGGGGATCTCCTCCGCGAGCCGCGACGAGACGGAGTAGTAGGACTCCGGCGAGTCGTGGTCGACCGCGGTCGGAGTGATCACGACCTCGGCGCCGTACGCGCGGAGCCTCGAGATCTTCTCCTGGCTCATCTTGTCGGGCATGACGAAGACGCAGCGGTACCCCTTGCTCGCCGCTGCAATGGCGAGGCCGACGCCGGTGTTGCCCGATGTGGGCTCGACGATCGTCCCGCCGGGCTTGAGCTTCCCCTCGCGCTCCGCCTGCTCGATCATCGCGAGGCCGATCCGGTCCTTGACCGACCCGCCGGGATTGAGGTACTCGAGCTTGGCGAGGATCCTCGCGTGGCCCGGCGGCGAGAGCTTGTCGAGCCGGACGATCGGCGTGCCCCCGACGAGGTCGAGCAGGGTCGGATACTCCCGAGACATCGGGCCCAAGCCTATGCGAGGGGGGAGCCGAGCCCCGCGGGCTCAGCCCGCTAGGGCGGCGCCTTCTGCCTCCATCGGGACCTCGCTCGAGCGGACGAGCAGCAACGCCGCGAGCACGCCGGCGACGCCGAGGCCCCCGAGCACCCAGAAGGAGAGCGCAAAGCCGCTCGTCAGGGCCTGCGGCAGCGAATGTCCCGAGGCGAGCAGCGTCCGCTCGTGCGTGAAGGCGACCGTCGAGGCGATCGCGACACCGAGGGCCCCGCCGATCTGCTGGGAGGTGTTGAGCAACCCGGACGCGAGCCCCGATTCGTGATGCTCGACCCCGGCCAGCGCGGCGATGGAGACCGGGATGAACGAGAAGGCGAGACCGAAGCCCATCATCAGGTATCCCGGGAGCAGGTCGCTCGCGTACGAGCCCTGCACCGGGACTTGCGCGTACCAGAACATCGCACCTGCGACCAGGGCGAGTCCGACCGTCAGCACGGGGCGCACGCCGATCCGCGTCACGAGCGCCTGTGCGATGCCGGCGACCAGGACGACCGTTCCCGCGGTCGCCAGGAACGTGACTCCCGTCTTCAGCGGCGAGTAGCCCAGCACCTGCTGGACGTAGAGCGTGAGGACGAAGAAGTTCGCGAAGATCACGGCCCCGAGAAGAAACCCCGCGACGTTCGCGCCCGCGAGCGTCTTCGTCCGGAAGATCCCGAACGGGACAAGAGGCTGGCGGTTCCGCAGCTCGATCCCCACGAATGCGAGGAGCAGCACTGCCGCGCCGACGAGCTCGCCGATCGTGCGTCCGGTTCCCCAGCCGTCGTCCGGCGCCTTCGAGATCGCGTAGACGAGGAGTGCGAGCCCGCCCGTGACGGTGACCGCACCGCCGATGTCGAATCCGCGTACGCCCTGCGCGCGGCTCTCGCGTACGAGCGGCCGCGTGAGCGCGAGGACGAGCGCGCCGACCGGAACGTTGACGAAGAAGATCCACTCCCAGCCGAGGTACTTCGTGAGGATGCCGCCGAAGAGAACGCCGGCCGCGGCTCCACTACCGCCCATCGCTCCCCAGATCCCGAGCGCCTTGTTCCGCTCGGAGCCTTCCTCGAAGGTGGTCGTGATGATCGCGAGGGTCGCGGGCGAGACGATCGCGGCGCCGAGGCCCTGGACCGCACGCGCTGCGATGAGGACTCCGATCGAGCTCGCGAGCCCACAGACGAGCGACGCGGCGGAGAAGAGGGCGACGCCGACGATGAAGATCCGCCGTCGCCCGAGCAGGTCGGCTGCGCGCCCGCCGAGGAGGAGGAAGCCGCCGAAGGTGATCGTGTACGCGATCAGCACCCACTGGACGGTGACGTCGGTGACGTGGAGCGAGTTCTTGATCGACGGCAGTGCGACGTTGACGATCGACACGTCCAGCACGGTCATGAAAAAGGCGACGCAGACGAGTGCGAGTGCCTGCCAGCGATGCGGATCGGGTCCAGCGGTGGTCATCGATTTCCCCTCCATCTCGGTACGGCCATGGCCATCCTAGAAAGACGAAGGACCTGGCCCCAAATCGACAGGCCGGCTAGTGCCGGAAATGCCGTCGTCCGGTGAAGACCATCGCCGCCCCGGCCTGCGCGACGGCGGCGATCACCTCGTCGTCGCGGCGTGACCCACCCGGCTGGATGATCGCCCTCGTACCCGCATCGAGGGCGATCTGCGGTCCGTCGGGGAAGGGGAAGAACGCATCCGAGGCGAGGGCCGAACCCGTGGCGTCGTGACCGAACTCCGCGGCCTTCTCGACCGCGATCCGCACCGCGTCGACGCGGCTCATCTGGCCGCCGCCGATCCCGATCGTCGCGAGCCCCTTCGTGAGCACGATCGCATTCGACGTCACGTGCTTGCAGACCCGCCAGGCAAACACGATCTCGTCCCATTGGCCCTCCTCCACTGCACCGCTGACGACGTGCCAGTCGTCACGCTCCTCGAGGTCGGGATCCGGATCCTGCACGAGCATGCCCCCGCGGACACGCTTGTAATGGCGGGCCTCCGGATCGGCTCGGCGGCGCTCGGTGTCGAGGAGGATCCGCGTGCCCTGCTTCTGTCGCAGCGCCTCGAGGGCAGCGTCGTCGTAGCCCGGTGAGAAAAGCACCTCGACGAACTGCTCCGCGAGCTTGGCGCCGAGGAACTCCTCGATCTGACGATTGAAGACCACGACTCCCCCGTACGCGGACGTCGGGTCGCAGGCGAGCGCCTTGTCGTAGGCCTCCTCGGCGTTCGCGCCGACCGCGACGCCGCACGGGCTCGCGTGCTTGACGATCACGCAGGCCGGCTGCGCGAATTCCCGCATCAACGCCCGAGCCGCGTCGAGGTCGTTGAGGTTGTTGAAGGTGAGCGGCTTCCCGTGCAGCTGTTCCACCCGCGAGAGCAGGTGGGAGCGGACGGCGTGCTCGACGTAGTAGGCGCCGCGCTGGTGGGGGTTCTCGCCGTAGGCGAGCTCGCGCTCCTTCTCCAGCGGCAGCACGAGGGTCTCCGGGAACGTCGCCGGCACGTTGAACCAGCCCGAGATCGCCGCCTCGTAGCCGGCCGTCGTGGCGAATGCGTCCGCCGCGAGCTGCCGCCGTGTCTCGGGCGAGAGCGCGCCGCCGCGCTTCAGCTCGTCGAGGATCGGCCCGTACTGCGCCGGGCTCGAAACCGCGGCCACGTAGGCGTGGTTCTTCGCGGCGGCGCGCAGAAGAGCCGGGCCGCCGATGTCGATCATCTCGATCGCCTCGTGGTCACGGATGTCCGGCCGCGAGACCGTCTGCGCGAACGGGTAGAGGTTGACGCAGACGAGGTCGAACGGCTCGATCCCGTGCTCGCCGAGGACTTCCATGTCTTCGGTCAGGTCTCGGCGGACGAGGATCCCGGCGTGGATCCGCGGATGAAGTGTCTTGACGCGCCCGCCGAGCATCTCCGGGAAGTCCGTGACGGCCTCGACGTGCTCCACCGGCAGACCGATCGCCTCGATCGCCGCCGCGGTGTTCCCGCTCGCCACCAGCCGCCAGCCGAGCTCGACGAGCCCCCGCGCGAACGTGTCCAGTCCGGTCTTGTCGTACGTGGAGATCAGCGCGCGCATAGCTCTCTCACCACCTTCGGGAGCAGCCGGTGTTCGACCGCCTGCACGCGCTCGCGCAGCGTCTCGACGGTGTCGTCCGGCAGGACGGGAACGTGCTCTGCAGCTATCACCGGGCCGGTGTCCATGCCCTCGTCGACGTAGTGGACGGTCGCGGCGGTCTCGTCGACGCCCGCAGCGAGCACGTCCTCGATGGGATGGGCGCCCGGGAACGCGGGCAGCGGCGCCGAGTGGGTGTTCACGATCCGGCCTCCGTAGTGGTCGAAGAAGGGCTTGCGGAAGAGATGCATGTACCCGGCGCAGACCACGAGCTCCACGTCGTGGTCGCGGAGCCATTCGGCGAGGGCGGCGTCGCGCTCCTCGCGGCTGGCGTAGTCGTGGGCGTCGAAGACCGCGGTCGGGACGCCCGCCGCTTCGGCGCGTTGCAGCGCGCGCACGCCGGGCCTGTTCGACGCAACGGCCACGACGGGGAGGCCGGCGTCGAGCAGTGCCTGGAGGTTCGTTCCTTCGCCGCTGACGAGCACGCCGATCACACGATCCGCCCGATCACGAGCTCGCCCCGTTCGGCTTGGCGCACGACGGCGCACCAGCCGATTCCGAGGTTGAACACCCGGCGCATCTCGTCCTCGTCGACGTGACGCGCGAGCCAGCCGAAGACGGGTGGCCGCTCCCATGCGTCCCAGTCGATCTCGGCCCGCAGGCCGGTGGGGACGACGCGCTCGAGGTTGCCTGCGATGCCGCCGCCGGTCACATGCACGAAGGCGAGCGCCCGTCCTCGGAGGCGACGCGCGACATCGAGGTAGAGCCTGGTCGGCGCGAGCAGGTCGTTGCCGTCGTAGTCCTCGATCTCGAGCACGCGCCGGACGAGCGTGAATCCGTTGGCGTGCACTCCGGCGGAGGGAAACCCGATCACGACGTCGCCAGCCTCGATCGCAGAGCCGTCGAGCGGCTGGTCGACGATGCCGACGCAGGTCCCGGCGAAGTCGAGCTCTCCTTCGCGGTAGATGCCCGGCAGCTCTGCGGTCTCGCCGCCGACGAGGGCCACGCCTGCCGCCCGGCAGACCTCGGCTGCGCCCTCGACGAGCTCGGCCACCTCCTCGAGCTCCACCTGCGACGCCGCGACGTAGTCGAGCAGGATCAGCGGCTCGGCCCCGCACGTGAGCACGTCGTTGATGCAGTGCGCGGCGAGATCGGCGCCGCAGGCGCGCAGGGCTCCGCGCTGCTTCCCGAGGATCAGCTTGGTCCCGACGCCGTCGGTCGAGGCGGCGACGAAGCGCCCGTCACCGAGGGCGTGGAGCGCCGCGAACTGACCGAATCCCGTGGCGCCCGTCGACTCGACCGCGGCGCGCAGGCGATCGACCACCGCGTCGGCTGTCGCGAGCGAGACGCCGGCGTCCTGGTACGTCCCTCTTTCCTCGCTCACGGGACGAGTCTACGAAGGCCGCTAGATGAACAGCTCGCCGAAGAGCTCCGGCCGGCCCTGCGGGCCGCCGCTGACGAAACGGACGACCGTGTCGCCCACCTCGACGTCGGCTCCGTCGCGTTCGACGTCGAGGATGTGCGCGAGCGCCTTCGCCTTGCCCGAGGGGTCGTCCGCCTTGAGGTGCAGCTCGGACAGCTGCAGCTCGTCTCCCTGCGCGAGCAGCTCCTGGATCCACTCGCGCGGCGGATGGAGCTCGAGCCGGTAGCCGGCGTTCGTCGAGACGAACGTCCGCCGTCCGCCGTGCTCCTGGACGCGGAGGTCGTCCCGTTCGGCGCGCTCGAGCGCCGTCTCGAACTCGTCCTCGTCGAGCACGAACCCGAGATGGTCGACGCGCGGGGTGGGCCACTGACCCGGCTGCACCACGACGTTGACCGCGCCCTTCTCCAGCTCGGTGAGCCGGAGCTTGAAGCCCATCGCGTCGAGCTCGCTCCAGGACATCCCCGGCTCGTACGACGTGAGGTCCTCGCCGATCCGCCCGTGCCGCGCGACGAGCTGGAACGCGAGCTTGCCGATGTAGCGCGCCTCGACCTCGCGGACGCGGCTCGTGACGAGGTGATAGTGGAAGAGCTGCACGAGAGCTCATCGTGCCAACGACGAGAGCCCGGCCGCGGAGCTAGACGGCGCTCGGCTCGAAGCGTGCGACGGTGTAGCCGGCGAGCACGGGTACGTTGAGCGTGAACGTGGCGAGCAGGAGCGTCATCACGACGAGGATCGAGCCGTGCGTGTGGTCGCGCAGGAAGGTGAACTCGAGCATCCCCGCGACGACGAGGTAGACGAGGAGCATCCAGCCGGCCACTTGGCGGAAACGCCACTGGGCAAAGCCGGGCCGGCGGAGGATCAGGGTGATGTTGACGGAGAGCACCGCGACCGCGGCGGCGAGCAGGATCACCGGGGGAAGAAGCGGCGCGCGCTTGGGCAGATAGGCGGCGAGATAGATGACGCCCGCGGCCACGAGACCGATCGAGAGCATCCCGAGCTCGGTGACCGGCGGACCGGAGAAGTCCTGAGGCTCGGGCCGGCTCACGTCGCGAGCCTCGTCATGATCACGAGCGTCGCGACCTGCATCGCGCCGGTGATCCCGGCGGCATAGATGAAGCGGCGCATCAGCAGCTGCACGATCGCGGGATTCGGCTGCGGCTTGCGGAGCTCGAAGAGAACCGCGACGTTCGCGGGCTGCAGCAGTGCGAGGGCGACCATCGCCATCACGGCGACGACGACCATCGAGGCGACGACCCAGCCGTGGCGTCCGTACGCGGTGTTCAGCATCCCGTTCGCGCGGGCGAGCTGGAA
>JAICME010000117.1 GCA_025929425.1 Thermoleophilia bacterium
ATCCACCGCCAGGCGACGGCTGTGCGGACAGGTCCTCGCGTTAGCGTGCAACTTCATCCGGATCACCCTCCTTGGAGCTGGTGGCTTGGCAGCTCCAGCCTCCAAGGAGACCCGGATGGAACAACGCTCTCAGGAACTACACCTAGCCGTCGCCGGAGCCGTCGCCGCCCCGATCCTGGAGCTCGAGCCTGGTCAGGGTGAGGATGCCGTCCACCAGCTCGCCGCGCGCCTCGACGACGCTGCCGTCCGCGAGGTCGGCCGGGAGGGTGAAGTTGTCGGGAACGGCGAACGTGACGGGGGTCGCGTTGTCGCCGGGTTGAACCGTGACCGTGTGCGAGTCGAAGGTCGTGACGGTGCCTTCGGCCTCCACGCGTCCCTGATCGTCGACGCTGCTACCGCCCTGATCGCCTTCGTGGTCGTCGTCGAGCTTGATCGCGGTCAGCGTCAGGGTCGAGCCCGTGATCGAGGCGACGATCTCCACCTTGCTGCCGACGTGGACGATCGGTGGGAGGACAAGGCCGTCGGGCAGTTGCACGACGGTGGCGATGTCCTCGGTCGTGACGGTGATGCTGGTCGCGTCCATCGCGGTCACGACGCCGGAGAAGTCGATCAACGGAGCGTCGCCGGTCACGTTCATCGTCGTTCCGACCAGTCCGTCGTCGGAGAGCTCGACCTCGGCGTCGATCTTCTCGCCCGCATGCACACTTCCCCTGCTGCTCGCGAGGAGCCGGGTGCCGCGAGTGAGCCGGATCGAGAAGGCGCTCCCGCCGCCGGCGACGAGCAGGCGCCGAGCTTTCGCCCGCAGGACGACGACCGAGACTCGCGCTCGCTTCGCCGTTCCGAGCTTGTGGAGGCGCGTCGCCCGAAATGACCCGTCAGCAAGGCGCTTCCCGGCGAGGGCCAGCCGACTGCCGATCTTCGCCCTCTGCGCCTGCAGAGGCGAGACGCGCGCCGTCGTCACCTGCCCATGCCGCGTGGCGAGGACGAGGACGTGCCGGTTCGCCTGCTTGGCCGCGACCGTGCCGCGAATCGTTCCTGCGTGGGCGAGTGCCGGTGTGAAGAAAACCGCCGCAATCCCCGCGATCACCACCGTCGTCAGCTTCATCATCGAGCTTGCCTCCGTTCGTCGGACCCCACGTGGCGCATTACGGCTGGCGGCGGCGCGGCGGATTGGCCGCGCTCCGAAATGCACCCGTTCGGGGTACCCCGCCCTACGCGGGGTGGAGCGGCAGGAGAACCGGTCGCCGCGGCTTCCGGGCGAAGTCGAAGTCGCTTTCGAGGTCGCCGAGGATCGGCTCGTTCTCGCGTACGTCCGGCCGCGGGTCGGGTCGGCCGTCGGTGCGCGGGTCGATCCGCTGGCCGTGCAGGAAGTCGTCCTCGATGAACTTGAGGTAGGCGTCGAAGCTGAGGGTCTGGTGGTCGATGTAGCCCTTCTTCGCATAGGGGCTGATGACGAGCGCGGGAACGCGTAGCCCGTACCCCTGGCCGTCGACGACCGGCGGCTCGACGTGGTCGTAGAAGCCGCCCCAGTCGTCCCAGGCGAGGAAGATTGCCGAGCTCTTCCAGTCGGGGCCGCTCATCACGGCGTTCACGAGCTTCGTCACCCACGCCTGTCCCTGCGCGATCGAGGCGCCGGGGTGATTGCTGTCGGCCCAGTCGGGAGTGACCCACGACACGTTGGGAAGCGTGCCGCGCTTCGCCGCGGCGTAGAAGCGCGAGAGCCGTTCCTGCGAGGCGGCCTGCTGGTGATCCTGGCGCACGTCGGTGAAGTTCGGCAGTGGATTCCAGAAACCGGGCGTGCTCGCGCCCTTGAGCCTCGTGTAGCAGTCGATCGGGCCGGTCATGCAGTCCGGCGCCGCGCCGCGCTCGACGTACGACGCCCACGTGACGTGGTAGCGGTGAAGCAGGTACGTGAGGTCGGTCCACGCGAAGAGCGGGCCGTGCGGACGAGTTCGTAGTGTCGCGCTCGGCCCGTCGCGTGGGCCTCCCAGGTTCGACGTGCACGTGCTCGCGCGGTACGGGTCCGTGCACCGGGCCGACCAGCCGGAGACGAGCCAGAGATGCGCCGGCAGGCTCCAGCCCCAGTTCGGCTCGAACATGTGGTCCTGCAGGACGAAGCTCCGAGCGTAGGCCCAGTAGTTCGGGATCTGGCCGCCGTCGTGGTAGCTCATCACGTTCGGCCGGCGGAGATGCGCGCATGCCGAGCTGTGCCGATTGCGGAGGCACCGGCGGATGAGCGCGCCGCCCGAGACGCGGATGAATCCGTCCATGCGCCCGCCGTTCACGTCGCGCTGCCCGGCGAGCGGGCCGTGCGGGCCGCCCGAGTCGTCTGCACCGTTCGCATCGAGGAACGGCCGGACGCAGCCGCCGACCCCGTTCGGCACGCACACCGTCGGTCGACCGTGCTTCCTCGGGATCCCGTCGGCGTGCGGGTACGTGCCGAAGAAGGAGTCGTACGAGCGGTTCTCCTCCATGATCACGATCACGTGGCGGATCTCGTGGATGTCGCCGGTGCCTCGGGCGTGCCGCATCGGAGAGCCGCCGCCGCACCCGGCCGCCGCAGCGGCGAGCGCGAGGACGGCCAGCGGTGTGACGTGTCTCAGCTGAATGGCGGGTGAAGCGGGAGCAAGAGAGGCGGCCGCGGCTTCTGGCTGAAGTCGAAGTCGCTCGCGAGGTTGCCGAGGATCCTGGCGTTCTCCCGCACGTCGGGCCGCGGGTCGGGTCGGCCGTCGGTGCGCGGGTCGATCCGCTGCCCGTGCAGGAAGTCGTCCTCGATGAACTTGAGATAGGCGTCCTGGCTCAGGACCTGGTGGTCGATATAGCCCCGCCTGGCGTAGGGGCTGATGACGAGCGCGGGAACGCGTAGCCCGTACCCCTGATCGTCGACGACCGGCGGCTTGACGTGGTCGTAGAAGCCGCCCCAGTCGTCCCAGCAGAGAAAGATCGCCGTCGAGTCCCAGGCGCTCGACCGCATGATCGAGTTGATCAGGCCAGTGACGTACGACTGGCCGTCGCTGACGAGGGCGGGCGGGTGCTCGCTGACCTTGTCCCCCGGTGCGATCCACGAAACCGCGGGAAGATTGCCCCGCGCGAGATCCGTGAAGAAGCTCTGGAGCGGCACGATGTCTTGCAGCTGGCCGTCCTGCCGCACGGTGTCGAACCACGGGAGGGGGTTCCAGATGCCGGGCGTGTTCGAGTTCTGCGGCACCGGTGCGCAGAACATCGCGTTGTCCGCGCAATCGGGCTGCGTTCCCTTGTCGACGTAATAGCGCCAGCTGACGCCGTAGTGGTGCAGCAGATAGGTGAGATCGGTCCAGGCGTAATCCGGTGTCGCGCCGGTCGTGTTCTGAGGCTCGCCGGGGGGCGACCCTGGATCCTGGGGGGCGGAGTGGCAGCTCATCGGGTCGGCCTGGCGCGTGCACTTCGCCGACCAGCCCGAGACGAGGTAGAGGTGCTCGGGCATGCTCCAGGACGAATCCGACTCGAACATGTGGTCCTGGAGGACGAAGTTGCTCGCGTAGTCCCAGTAGTTCGGGATCTCGCGCCAGTCGTGGTAGCCCATGACGTCGGGCGCCGTCGGCATGTACGAGCAGCGCGGATCGTCGAAGTGCGCCTTGCAGTAGTTCGTCCGTCCGAGCTCGGCTTGCGCGATGAAGCCGTCCATCGCGCCGCGGGAGATGTCGGCCATCGCACTCCCGTGCCCGTGCGGCCCGCCTGCGTTTCGGTCCGAGGCATCGTGATAGGGGCGCATGCAGTCGTGCTGCCGGGGGTTGGGGACGCAGGGCACGGTGCCCGGGTTCCCCGCCAGCCCCGGAATCCCGTCGGCTCCCGGGTAGGTGCCGAAGTAGGAGTCGAACGAGCGGTTCTCCTGCATGATGATCACGACGTGGCGGATCTTGTGGATCCCGTCATGCGCGGCCGCCCGAGCTTCGTGCCTGTGGCCCGGAAGCTCGGCAGACGTGAGCAGCGCGCCCGCAAGCACGGCCCCCGCGAGAAGGACGACCAAGACCCTCTTCAACGCGCGCGCAGCCTACGGCGCGTTCTTGAGAGCCAGATGAGACTCAGAGAGTCGCTAGAGGAACATGACCCAGGAGCGCGTCGCGCCGCAGCCGCAGTCCTTGTGCTTCGCGGAGCAGCCCCGGCAATCCCAGTGCTCCCACCAGATCCACTTCAGGTGCTGCACCTCGAGCAAGAGGAGCGCGAGGATCCAGAGAAGAATCGCCGTCCGCGACACACCTGCACGGTGACACAAGACCGAGCGGCCCGCAATGGGCCGCTCGGCTCATCGTTTCGGCGGATGCGACCTACCAGCGTCGAGCGCCGGCGCGGCCAAAGCCGCCGGTAAAGAGGCTAATCAGCCAGATCACCGCGAGCACGATGGCCACGATGAACAGCCAGTGGACGACGAATCCGACGCCGAACGCGATAAGCGCCAGGATCGCCAACAGGACTAGCAACAGCATTCTCACCCCTCCCTTCGCCCGAGTGGGGATCACTTTCGGGTTCGGGTCAGAAAACGGCGAAGGGCCCTGAACGGTTACGCACCTTCGGCGGCGCATAGAGTCCTGCCGTGGCTGGACTCGACCTCACCGGTAAGCGCGCCATCGTCACCGGCGCCTCGTCCGGCATCGGCCGGGCGACGGCCGCGGCGCTCGCTGATGCGGGCGTGCGCGTCGCCGGCGGGGCGCGCCGTGTCGGACGGCTCGAGTCCGAGATCGCGCTCGAGCTGGATGTCACCGCCCCGGCGAGCTCCGAGCGCTTCGTCGCCAAGGCGGTCGAGCAGCTCGGAGGTCTCGACATCCTCGTCAACAACGCCGGCCTGGCGCTCGGCCGCGCCCCGTTCGACGAGTCGAGCGAGGAGGACGAGGCGACGGTCTTCGCCGTCAACGTGACCGGCCTCGTCCGGATGACGCGGCTCTGCCTCCCGCATTTCGGCGACTGGGGACACATCGTGAACATGGGCTCCGTGGCGGGCCGGCAGGCATACGAGAGCGGGGCCACGTACGTCTCCGCGAAGTTCGCCGAGCGCGGCTTCACCTACGCCTTGCGTGAGGATCTCCTCGGGCGCCCGATCCGGATCACGACGGTCGATCCGGGCCTCGTCGAGACGGACTTCTCGCTCGTCCGCTTCAAGGGCGACGAGGAGAAGGCGTCCGCCGTCTATCGCGGCGTAGAGGCGATCCAGCCGGACGAGATCGCCGACTGCATCCTCTTCGCGCTCACGCGGCCGTGGCACGTGAACGTCGACGAGATCGTCGTCAAGGCGCGAAACCAATCCTCGGGTGGGCGGATCCTGCGCGACGGATGAGCCTGCGGGTCGTCATCGTCACCCGTATCCCGCCGGTGCTCGCCGGGTTCGACGCCATCGTGCAGGAGTTGGGGCACGAGACGGTCGCGCTCCTCACGAACCGCGTGATCCTCGGCCTCCGTCGCCCCGCCGACGCGATGGGCCAGCTCGTGTTCGATGCGCGGGAGGAGCTCGACGTCCTCCTGCCGGCGCGCCGGAGCACCATTGCACCGCTGCTCGCCTCGGTGAGTCCCGATCTCGTCGTCTGCATGGGCTTCCCCTGGAAGATTCCGCCCGACGCGCTCGCGGTACCCCGACTCGGCTGGCTCAACGGCCACCCGTCGCTCCTGCCTCGGCACCGGGGCCCGATCCCGGTTGCGTGGGCAATACGGAACGGTGACGACGAGATCGGCATCACGTTCCACCGCATGGACGCCGACTTCGACACCGGACCGATCTTCTCCCAGCGTCGCTACCCGCTCGGAGAGCTCCAGGCGCCGGAGACCTTCTACGCCGAGTTCGGCCAGGTCATCGGCGAGGCGCTCGCGGAGGCACTCGGGCGGATAGCGGCAGGCGAGGAGGGAGCGGCGCAATCGTCGGGCGGCAGCTACGAGTCGTTCTTCGGCGAGGACGACGTCTGGCTCGACCTCTCGCGTCCGGCGGCCGAGGTGCACCGGCTCACGTGGGCGTGGCGGTACGGGATGGCGCCGAACACAACGCCCGGAGCGCTGCTCGAACTCGACGGCACGCCGGTGCGGGCGCTCGAGACCTCGCTGACGGAGGTCGACGGGGCGCGGCGGCTCGAGTGCGGCGACGCGCCGCTGTGGCTGGTGGCGACCGAGGAGCTCAGCGAGGAAGAGGCCAGCTCGTCCAGCGCTCCGGCTGCATCCACGCATTGACGCGGACGGCGTCGCGGTTGCCGAACGGCTTGCCGTCGTAGCGGATCGCGAGCCGGTCGATGCCGGCGAGATCGGGGTCGTCCTCGAACGAGACGATGCGCCCGAGCAGGGTCACTTGCTCGTACCAGCTCCCGGCTCCGAGGGCCGTCAGGGCCACGGCCGGGTTCTGCCGCATGTAGTGGAGGCGGAGGCGGCCCTCGTCCATGTTGAGGAAGACGCGACCGTCCTCCCAGTCGTACCAGGTGGCGGCGGTATGCGGCGTGCCGCTCGGGCTCACGGTCGCGACGACGGCCGGGTTCGGCTCGGCGAGGAACGCATCGATCTCGGCTGGAACGGGGACGGGTGGCACTGATGCTCCGCTTCGGTGCCGGCTAGGCCGGCACCTCCGCTCCTGGGCGTGCTCCGTCGAGCCTACGCACGCAGCGAGCCTACTGAGCGGGCACGACCTGCGCCTCGGTCCGCCCGTCGAGCCCCACCTCGCGCACTGCGCGGAGCCGGACGACGAAGAGCGTGCTGGCGACGATCCAGCCGGCCGCGATCAGGAGGTCGGCCTTGAGGCCGATGGCCATCGAGATCGGCCCGGCCAGAGCGTAGCCCGCGGGCAGGAAGACCATCGCCCCCATCCAGCCGTACGAGGCGACGCGCGCAAGCTTCTCCGGCGGGATCGCCCGCTGCAGCGTCGTGTCCCAGACGATCGAGCCGAGGGCGAATGCGAACCCGGATCCGGCTGCGGCCGGCGTGAGCAGGACCGTGGTGGGGTGGAAGGCGAGAACGAGGTTCTGGACGGCGCTGACCATGAGGAAGAACCCGGTCGTGACCATCGGCATCCGCGGCCTCCAGCGCAGCCCCACGAGCGCGCCGAGCAACGAGCCCACGGCCTCGCCGGTGGCCACGAACGTCCACGAGCGAGCTCCGTGCATCGAGTGCTGCGCGACGTACGGGCCGAGGACGAAGAACGGCGCGTAGGTGATGAGGAAGTAGAGCGAGACATAGAGGACGAGCACCCAGACCCACGTCTGCTCCACGAAGGCGCTCCAGCCTTCTTTCAGCTCGCGGAAGAAGCCCGCGCCGGCCTTGGCGATCGACTCGACGTCGATTCGCGACAGGAGGAGCGCGCTCGTGGCATAGGTGCCGGCGTCGACGAGCAACGCGGTCCCCGTGCCGATCAGCACCACGATCGAACCGCCGATCGCCGTTCCGAGTGGAAACGCCCCGTACCGTGCGATCGCCAGCAGGGCGTTCGCCCGCTGGAGTTGCTCCTCCGGCACGACCTCCCGTACGAGCCCGTAGGACGCGGGGGAGTAGAAGGCTACGGCCGCGCCGCCGCACGCCTGGAGTGCGATCAGCTCCCATACCTGCGCGTGGCCCGAGAGAAGGAGCAGGCCCATCGCGGTGCGGACGACGGTGCTCGCGGCATCGGAGCCCACCATGACCACGCGGCGCGGCAGCCGATCGCCCACCACGCCGCCGAAGGAGAGCATCGCCACCTGCGCCAGCGTCCAGGCCGCGAAGCTGAGGCCGACGGCCGTTGCGCCGCCGCCGTTGCGGAGGATCGCGAACGCGACGGCGATCGGAGCGAGGTAGGTGCCGACGTACGAGGTCGCGCGGGCTGCGAAGAGGAGGCGAAACTGGGGAAGCCCGAGCGGGCCGTTCACGCGCGGGCCGCCCGCTTGTCGGCCCAGCGCTTCAGGCCCGCGTACGACTGCCAGAGCGGCATTGCGAAGTCGTAGGTGGGTGCGTCCTCACGGGAGTCGGCGAGCTCCGCGTGGGCGTACTCGACGAACTCCTCCTCGGTCGCGCCCCCCTCGACCGACTCGGCCCAGTCGAGGAGATTGAGCCGCAGCTCGGTGAGGTGGCGTCCGACGTCCTCGGCGACGCCGAAGTGGATGAGCGCGAGCCTCTCGGGAGAGCGCCGCCCGATCTCGTC
>JAICME010000014.1 GCA_025929425.1 Thermoleophilia bacterium
CCTGCGCTTCGCGCACCGCGGCGCCGGCGACCGCACGCTCGTCGAGCTCGCCGAGGAGCCGCTGGACGCGCTGGCGGAGGCGAGCGGCGAGACGATCAACCTCGCCGTCCCCGGGCCGGAGGGCGTCGAGCATCTCGCCCAGGAGGACACCGCGCATCTCGTCGGCGTCACGGACTGGGTCGGGCTCCGCGTCCCCTTCGAGCTTGCCGCGAACGGCAAGTGCTTCCTCGCCTTCGGCGGGGGCGAGATCGAGGACGCGGCGCTGATCCGGTCCCGGGGCTACGCGACGTCGATCGACGAGCTCGAGGTCGGCCTGTCGGCCCTCTCCGCCCCGGTGCTCGACGCCGACGGCACGGCAATCGCCGCCCTTTCCATCTCCGGCCCCACGTCCCGGCTCACCGCGGAGCGCATCGAGGAGCTCGCGCCCCCGCTCAGGGACGAGGCCGCGATCCTCACCCGACGACTGCGAGGTGCCGCATGACCCACGAAGACATCCTGCAGGGCCTGTACGACAACACGCTCATCGGCAACGCGCCCGAGGTGAAGGACCTCACGAACCGCGGGCTCGAAGAGGAGCTCGAGCCCGAGAAGATGCTCTACGACGCTCTGATCCCGTCGCTCGAGGAGGTGGGCGCGCGATTCGAGCGCGGCGACTTCTTCGTGCCGGAGATGCTGATCGCGGCCCGAGCGATGCAGGGCGCGCTCGACATCCTCCGCCCCCTGCTCGCCGAGACCGGCGCCCAGCAGGTCGGCACCTACGTCATGGGGACGGTCAAGGGCGACGTCCACGACATCGGCAAGAACCTCGTCAACATCATGCTCGAGGGCGCCGGCTTCACCGTCCACGACCTCGGCGTCAACGTCGCGCCGGAGACCTTCGTCGAGCAGGTGCAGGAGCACAACCCGGACATCGTCGGCTTCTCGGCCTTCCTCACGACGACGATGCCGATGTTCAAGGCCAACATCAACGCGCTCGAGAAGGCGGGGATCCGTGACGACGTGATCGTGATGGTCGGCGGGGCGCCCGTCACGCAGGAGTACGCGGACAAGGTCGGCGCCGACGGGTACGCGTCCGATGCCTCGGCCGCCGTCCGGCTCGCGAAGGATCTCATCGAGCGGAAGCGGAGCGCGGTTCCCGCGTGAAGCCGGTCGCGCTCCTCGAGGCAGCGGTGAAGAAGCCGATCTTCGGCTGCCACATGTGCGGCCAGTGCGTCCTCCACTCGACCGGGCTGACGTGCCCGATGGAGTGCCCGAAGACGCTGCGCAACGGCCCCTGCGGTGGAGTCCGTCCCGACGGCCGTTGCGAGGTGAAGCCCGAGATGCGCTGCGTCTGGGTCAAGGCCGTCGAGCGCTCGCGCCGCCTGCCCTGGGCGGAGGAGATCCACGACGTGCGGCCGCCGGTCGACAACCGGCTCGAAGGGACGTCCTCGTGGGTCAATCTCGCGACGGGGCGCGACAAGCAGACGCCGAAGGGCTGGCATGTCGCGGCTTGAGGACGCGCTCGCAGCGGGCCGCTTCGTCGTGACCTCCGAGCTCCTCTCGGTGGACGCGGGCGGGCTGGACGCGGTACACGAGCGGTTCGCGCCGTTCGAGGAATACGTCGACGCGACGAACGCGACCGACAACACCTCGGCGCACGCGCACGCGTCTCCCCTCGCCGTCGCGATCGCGCTCGGGCGGCTGGGGATGGAGCCGATCCTGCAGCTCACGTGCCGCGACCGGAACCGTCTCGCGCTCGAGGCGGAGATCGCGGGCGCCGCCCTGCACGGGATCGAGAACGTCCTCTGCCTGACGGGCGACGACGTGACGGCCGGCGACGAGCCCGAAGCGCGGCGTGTCTTCGACCTCGACTCGATCCAGTTGCTCGCGCTCGGTGCCGCGATGGCGCGCGGCACGTACCTCTCGGGCCGCACGATCGACCCGGCCCCGCGACTCTTCCTCGGCGCGGTCGAGAACCCCGGCGCCCCGCCGCACGACTACCGGGTCGATCGCGCGCTGAAGAAGGTCCGCGCCGGCGCGCGCTTCCTGCAGCTGCAGGTCTCTTTCCGGCCGGAGCAGCTCGAGGCCTTCTTCGCCGAGGCGCGGGAGAAGCGCCTGACCGAGCACTGCGCGCTCCTGCCCTCGATCTGCCTCACGCGCTCGCCCGCCGCGCTGCGGTACATCGACGAGCACGTCCCCGGGATCGAGGTCCCGGCCGAGCTGATCGAACGCTGCGAGCGCGCGTCGGACCCCGAGGCGGAGTGCTTCGAGGTCGCGTTCGAGCTCGCGCAGCATGCGCGCTCCCTGCCGGGAGTCGCCGGCCTCCACCTGATCAGCTTCCGCCGCGAGGCCGGCATCGCCCGGCTCTGCGAGCGCCTCGGCATACCCCCACGAGCGGAAAGGGAGACGAGTGGACACAACCGTCCAGTCGCCGTCTAGGACGGTCGTCATCGGACCGGAGCAGCCGTTCTGCGTGATCGGCGAGCGGATCAACCCGACCGGGCGCAAGGCGTTCCAGGCGCAACTCCAGGCCGGCGACCTCTCCCAGCTCGAGGACGACGTCGCGCAGCAGGTCGCGGTCGGCGCCGACATGCTCGACGTGAACGTCGGCGACCCGCTCGCGGACGAGGTCGACCTCATGAGCAAGGCGATCCCGCTCGTGCAGGGGCTGTGCGACCTGCCGCTCTGCATCGACTCCTCCGTGATCGAGGCGCTCGAAGCCGGGCTCTCCGCCTACGAGGGCAAGGCGCTCGTCAACTCCGTCACCGGCGAGGACGAGCGGCTGGAGGCGATCCTCCCGCTGGTCGCGAAGCACGGCGCGGCAGTGATCGGGCTCGCGAACGACGACGAGATCCCGATGGAACCCGAGCGGCGGGTCGAGGTGGCAAAGAAGATCGTCTCCGTCGCCGGCGATCACGGGATCCCGCCGGAGGACGTGATCATCGACCCGCTCGCGATGCCGGTCGGCGCGGAGCCGCGCGCGGTCACGCTCTTCATCGAGACGTTGCACCTCCTGCGCGAGGAGCTCGGCGTGAACACCACCTGCGGCGCCTCGAACACGTCGTTCGGGCTGCCCGGGCGTCACACGCTCGGTGCCGCGTTTCTCGCCGTTGCGCAGAGCCACGGGCTGACGAGCGCGATCATGGACGCGCGCCGCGACGAGACCGTCGAAGCGGTGCGCGCAACCGACTTCCTCCTCGGCCGCGACGAGTGGGGCGCCGAGTGGATCCGCCGCTACCGCGCGAAGCAGAGAGCTACCGCTTGAGCGCGGTCGTGGATCTTCCGGAGGAGCAGCACCCCGACCGCGTCCGCCTGCGTTTCCTCCAGTCGGGCGAAGACCGCGCCGTCAAAGAGGCGCGAGTGCTCGCCGGCACGACCATCTTCGACGCCGCCAGCTGGAACGGCGTCGCCGTCGATTCGACGTGCGGCGGCCACGGAACGTGCAAGAAGTGCAGGGTCAAGGTCGTCTCCGGGCAGGCGCCGGTCAGTCCGGTCGATCCCCGCGCCTTCTCCGTCGAGGAACTGAAGAGCGGCTGGCGGCTGGCGTGCCGCGCCGCCGCGCAGGAGGACATGACGATCGAGGTGCCGCCGTTGCAGACGAGGCCGAAGGCGGCGCTCGCAGGCGTCGGGCGACACATCATCCTTCGACCCGCGGTCCAGAAGCGTTTCGTCGAGCTCGAGGAATCGACGCTCGAGGACCAGCAGTCGGATCTCGAGCGCCTGCTCGCCGCAATGGACGACGTCGAGCCGCGCGTCCCGCTCGGCATCCTGCGCGAGCTCGGCGGCACGCTGCGCCGGGCGAACTGGAACGTGACCGCCGTCCTCGTCGACGACCTGCTCATCGACGTCGAGGAGGGCGACACGTCGGGTGATCGGCACGCCATCGCGTTCGACCTCGGCACGACGACAGTCGTCGCGACGCTGCTCGACCTCGAGACGGGACTGCCGAAGGCGGTGCGCTCGGTCCTCAACGCGCAGCAGCCGTTCGGCGCCGACGTGATCTCCCGGATCTCGGCGATCATGATGGACGACGACGCGCTCGAGCGGCTGCAACAACACGCGCACGAGACGCTCCAGCAGCTCACCGACGAGGTCTGCACGGAGGCGGGCGTCGATCCGGCAGAGGTCTACGAGATCGTCGTCGCGGGCAACCAGACGATGATCCAGATCGCGCTCGGCATCGATCCGGAGCCGCTGTCGATGGCGCCCTTCACCGTCGCCACGAGGCGCATGCCCGAGGCGACCGCTGCGGACTTCGGTGTCACGGTCCACCGGCGCGCACCGGCAGTCACGTTCCCTGCCCTCGGCGCCTACGTCGGCCCCGACATCGTCGCCGGCATTCTCGCGACGGGCATCACGCTCGACCGCCGCGTGCGCCTCTTCATCGACGTCGGCACGAACTCGGAGATCGTGCTCGGCTCGTCTGCGCGGACGCTCGCGACGGCCGCCCCGGCCGGGCCTGCGTTCGAGGCCGCGCAGATCCGCTGCGGCATGCGCGCCGCCGACGGCGCCATCGAGGGCGTGAGAATCGTCGACGGCGACGTCGAGCTCACGGTCATCGGGGACGTCGCGCCGGTCGGCCTGTGCGGCTCGGGGCTCGTCGATGCGGTGGCCGAGCTCGTCGAGGCCGAGATGCTCGACCACTCCGGACGGTTCATCCTCGACAACTCCGATCGCTTCGGCACGATCGGCGAGGAGAACGTCTTCTACCTGAGCGACGACGTCTACCTCTCGCAGCGCGACGTACGCGAGCTCCAGTTCGCGAAGGCGTCGATCGCGACCGGCTGGCAGATCCTCTGCCGCGACCTCGGCATCGAGCCGAGCGAGATCGCGCAGGTGCTGCTCGGCGGTTCGTTCGGCTCGTACCTCACGCCGGCGAGCGCGATCGGGATCGGCCTCGTGCCGAAGCTCCCGGTCACGCGGATCGTCGCCGCCGGCAACGTCGCCGGCGAGGGCGCGAAGATCGCCGCGCTGTCGGTGACCGAGCGCGCGGCGGCGAACGCCGTGCTCGACGAGGTCGAGTACGTCGAGCTCTCAGGCCGCGAGGACTTCAACGATCTCTTCATCGACCAGCTCGCCTTCCCCGGATGACACAGGTCGTCGTCAGCTGTGGTGCGCTCGCGCTGCACGTGAAGCAGATCGCGGCTCGACGCGGCTGGGAGGTCGACGTCCGGCCGGTGCCGCCCGAGCTCCACAACCGGCCCGAACGGATCCGCGCCGCGGTCGACGAGGCGGCCGCCGGCGACGACGCAGTCGTCGCCTACGCGCACTGCGGCGCCGCCCTCGACGGCTACCCGCGCCTCAGAGGCGCGCACTGCTACGAGGTCTTCGGCGCCGAGCACGAGCCCGGCACGTACTTCCTCACCGACTTCCTCGTCCGCAGCTTCGACCGTGTCGTCTGGCGCGGGCTCGGCCTCGACCGCTACCCGGAGCTGCGCGACGAGTACTTCCGCCACTACGAGAAGGTCGTCTGGCTCGCCCAGGCGCCGACCAACGACCTGCGCGCCGCGGCCGAGCACGCGGCCGAGCGCCTTCGCCTACCACTCGAAATCAGGGAGACCGGCATGGGAGGATTGGAGCGAGAACTGGAGAGGCTGCTGTGCTGATCAACGACCTACCGCGCTACGAGATCCTCGACGAGGCCGCCCTGGCAGAGCTGGAACGCGGCTGGCGCCGCATCGTGAGCGAGCTCGGGATCGAGTTCCTCCACCCCGACGCGCTCGAGTTCTTCAAGAGCGCCGGCCAGGAGGTCGAAGGCGAGCTCGTCCGCTTCGATCCCGACTGGATCCTCGAGCAGGTCGCGAAGGCGCCGGCGGAGTTCGACCTCCAGGCGCGCAACCCCGAGCGCACCGTCCACATCGGTGGGAACCACATGGTCTTCTCCGCGGTCTACGGGTGCCCGTTCGTGCGCGAGGGGATGGAGCGCCGAGACGCGACCTACGACGACTTCCAGAACCTCGTCAAGCTCGCGCAGTCGTTCCCGCAGCTCGACTCGCCCGGCGGGACGATCTGCGAGCCGAACGACCGGCCGCTCGACTCGCGGCACCTCGACATGGTCTTCGCGCTCCTGACCCTCTCGGACAAGCCGTTCATGGGCTCGGTCACCTCGGGCCCGAACGCGGTGGACACGATCGCGATGGCCGAGATGGTCTTCGGCTCCGAGTCGCTCGAGAAGACTCCGGCGATCATCTCGCTGATCAACGTCAACTCGCCGCTCCGCTACGACGACCGCATGCTCTCGGCGCTGCTCGAATACGCGAAGGCCGGCCAGGCGACCGTGATCACGCCGTTCCTGCTCATGGGCGCGATGTCGCCGGTCTCGATCGTCTCGACGCTCGCGCAGCAGGTCGGCGAGGCGCTCGCGGGAATCGCGCTCGTGCAGACGATCCGCCCCGGCTGCCCCGTCGTCTTCGGCTCGTTCCTCTCGAACACCGACATGCAGTCGGGCTCGCCGAGCTTCGGCACACCGGAGTCGGCCGTCGGCCTGCTCTGCACCGGCCAGATCGCGCGCCACTACGGGCTGCCGTTCCGCGGCGGCGGCGCGCTCACGTCCTCGCAGGTCGTGGACGCGCAGGCGGGCTACGAGTCGATGATGTCGCTCTGGCCCACGTTCCTCGCGGGAACGAACTTCGTCATGCACTCCGCGGGCTGGCTCGAGTCGGCCCTCGTCTCCTGCTACGAGAAGTTCGTCGTCGACGTCGAGCAGCTGCGGATGCTGTACGCGGCGTTCGAGCCGCTCCGGGTCGACGAGGAGGCACTCGCGTACTCGGCGCACCAGGAGGTCGGGCAGGGCGGCCACTTCCTCGGCGCCGCGCACACGCTCGAGCGGTTCCGCGACTGCTTCTACCGCCCGCTCGTCTCCTCGACGGAGAACTACGAGCGCTGGAACCGAAACGGCGGCAACGACACCGCCGCGCGAGCCTCCGAGATCTGGAAGAAGACACTCTCCGACTACGAGAAGCCGCCGATCGACGCCGACCTCGAGGCGGAGCTCAAGGCGTTCGTCGATCGACGCCGGACCGAACTGGGGGATTGAGATGCAGACCGTGGGCGAGGTGATGTCGACGACTCTCCTGACCGTCGACGCGACGGCGGCGCTGACCGATGCGGCCGCACAGATGGATGCGCGCGGGGTGGGCGCCGCGCTCGTGATGAACGGCGAGCGACTCTCGGGGATCCTCACCGAGCGCGACGTGCTCCGCGCCGTCGCGACCGGCGGAGTCGAGGGGACGAAGGTCGGTGCCTGGATGACGCACGACCCGGACACCGTCGGGCCGGACGAGCGCCCCGGCCACGCGGCGGCGATCATGATCCACGGCGGCTTCCGGCACCTGCCGGTGCTGGACGGCGGAACCCCTGTCGGGATCATCTCGATCCGCGACCTGATGCGACTCGTGATCGACGACGAGGCGCCGAAGGGTGGCTGACGCCGCTCGGATGTTCGTCGACGGCGCCTGGGTCGAGGCGGCGTCGGGCGTGACGTTCACGGCCTCCTCGCCGGCGACGGGAGAGGCCATCGCCGAGGTGCCCGAGGGCGACCGCGAGGACGCGCAACGCGCGATCGCGGCGGCCAACGGGGCGGCCGAGGCCTGGGCTCGCACGGGCGCGTTCGAGCGCGCGGCGGCGATGCACCGCGTTGCGGACGAGGTCGAGCGGCGGCGCGACACTCTCACGCACACACTGACCCTCGACCAGGGCAAGCCGCTCTCGGAGTCGCGGGACGAGGTCGACGAGCTCGTTCACTACTGGCGGAACGCGGCCGAGGACGCCAAGCGGCTCGAAGGCCGAGTGCCGAACTCGGTCTCGGGCGACAAGCGCGTTCTCCTCCTGCGGCGACCGCGTGGGGTGATCGGCGTGATTACGCCGTGGAACTGGCCGTACACGATGCCGGCGGAGCTCGTCGCGCCCGCGCTCGCCTGCGGGAACACCGTGGTCTGGACTCCCGCTTCCACGACGGCGGTCGCCGGTGCGGCACTCGCGGAGTGCGTGGCCGAGGCCGACCTCCCGCCGGGCGTCTTCAACTTCGTCACCGGGCCGGGCGCGACCGTCGGCGACGAGATCGCACGGAACGCGGGGATCCACGGCGTCGGCTTCATCGGCTCGACCGAGACCGGACGCCGTGTCGCCGAGGCGGCCGCCGGCAAGGCGGCGGTGCTCGAGCTCGGGGGAAACGGCCCCGTCGTCGTGCTCGAGGACGCCGACCTCGACCTGGCGGCGGAGGCGACCGTCGCCGCCTGCTTCCTCTGCGCCGGCCAGAGTTGCACCGCCGGCGAGCGGCTACTCGTGCACCGGGACGTCCGCGAGGAGTTCGTGGCAAAGCTCGCGCGGCTCGTCACGGAGCGCGTCCTGCTCGGCGACCCGTTCGCGGAGGAGACCACCATGGGCCCGCTCAACAACGAAGGAGTCGCGGCGAAGATGGACGAGCACGTGGCCGATGCGCTCGAACGTGGAGCGCGGGCCGTGCACGGCGGCGAGCGCGCCACGGGTTTCCCAACCGACTTGTTCTGGCAGCCGACCGTGCTCGACGGCGTTCCACCCGATGCGCTCATCGCGACCGAGGAGACCTTCGGTCCGGTCGCGCCCGTGGTCGCGATCGACTCGCTCGAGCAGGCGATCGAGCTCGCGAACGCGTCGCCGTACGGGCTCCTCTCCGCGATCTTCACGCGCGACCTCGCCAAGGGCCTGCGCTACGCGGACGCGGTCCGTACCGGCTGGGTCAACGTCAACGAGTCGTCGAACTACTGGGAGACGCACCTGCCCTTCGGCGGACGCTCCGGGAGCGCGAGCGGGATCGGCCGCGTCGGCGGCTCCGCGCCCATGGAGACGTTCACCGAGCTGCAGACCGTGGTGATTGCGTGAACTTGGGCACGCAATCACCGGGGAGGGGGACTCGGGGGAACCGAGAGGTTCCCCCTTGCGGAGCGCACCACCTTCGGTGCGGCGCTCCGGCAACTCAGGTGATTGCGTGAGTACCTGGGACTACGTGATCGTCGGCGGCGGCTCGGCCGGGAGCGCGCTCGCGGCCCGCCTGACGGAAGACGCCTCGACACGGGTGCTCGTGCTCGAGGCCGGACGCCGCGACCACGTCTGGGATCCCTTCATCCACATGCCGGCGGCGCTCTCCTTCCCGATCGGGAACCCGCGCTACGACTGGATGTACAGCTCAGAGCCGGAGCCCTTCATGAACGGGCGCCACGTCTACCACGCCCGCGGCAAGGTGCTCGGCGGCTCGAGCTCGATCAACGGGATGATCTTCCAGCGCGGCAACCCGCTCGACTACGAGCGCTGGGCGATCGAGGCCGGCCTCGATGAGTGGGATTACGCGCACTGCCTCCCGTACTTCAAGAAGATGGAGACCTGCCTGGCCGGCGCCGATGAGTGGCGTGGCGGCGACGGACCGATCGTGCTCGAGCGCGGGCCGGCGTCCTCTCCCCTCTTCGGCGCCTTCTTCCGGGCCGTCCTGCAGGCGGGCTACGAGGTGACGACGGACGTCAACGGGTACCGGCAAGAGGGCTTCGCCGAATTCGACCGCACGATCCACCGCGGCCGCCGACTCAGCGCGGCGCGTGCGTACCTGCACCCCGCCGGGAACCGCCCTAACCTCGGGATCCGCTGCAGGACGTTCGTCAACCGCGTCGTGTTCGAGGGCACGCGGGCGGTCGGCGTCGAGGTGAACGGCGGCGAGGTCGTGCGGGCCGCCGAGGTGATCCTCTGTGGCGGGGCGATCAACTCACCGCAGCTCCTGCAGCTCTCCGGGGTCGGCGACGCTCAGGAGCTCGAGGCGATCGGCATATCGGTCGTCCACGATCTGCCTGGAGTGGGCGAAAACCTGCAGGACCACCTCGAGGTCTACATCCAGCACGCCTCGACGCAGCCCGTGTCGGTGCAGCCGGCGCTGAAGAAGTGGCGACGGCCGGAGATCGGCGCGCGCTGGCTCTTCCTGCGCAGCGGGCCGGGCGCGACGAACCACTTCGAGGCGGGCGGCTTCGTCCGCTCGAACGACGAGGTCGCCTACCCGAACCTCATGTTCCACTTCCTGCCCCTCGCGATCCGCTACGACGGCTCGCAGCCGGCCGCGAAGCACGGCTATCAGGTGCACGTGGGTCCGATGTACTCCGACGTGCGCGGCACGGTGAAGATCACGAGCTCCGACCCGCGCACGCACCCGGCACTTCGCTTCAACTACCTCTCGACGCCGAACGACCGCCGCGAGTGGATCGAGGCGATCCACGTCGCGCGAGCGATCCTCGGTCAGCCGGCCTTCGCGCCGTACGACGGAGGCGAGCTCTCGCCCGGGCCGTCGGTTCAGACCGACGAGGAGATCCTCGACTGGGTCGCCCGCGACGCCGAGACGGCGCTCCATCCCTCGTGCACGTGCGCGATGGGAACGGTCGTCGACCCGGAGACCATGCGGGTCTACGGGCTCGACGGAATTCGCGTCGTCGACGCCTCGGTCTTTCCTTTCGTCCCGAACGGCAACATCTATGCGCCTGTGATGATGGTCGCGGAGAAAGCCGCCGACCTGATCCGCGGGAACGCACCGCTCGAGCCCATGTACGCCGACTTCTACCGCCATGCTGAACGAGCTCCGAGTCGATGAACTCCTCGCCGCGATCGGCGAGCGGACGCCCGCGCCCGCCAGCGGCGCTGCGACCGCTCTGACCGCCGCGCTCGCGGCCGCCCTCGCCGAACTCTCCGCCCGCTTCGCCGGCAACGACGCCGACGCGGAGCGCGCGCACGAACTCGCCGGCGAGCTCGTCCGGCTGGGGGACGACGACGACGCCGCCTACACGGCCTTCATGGCGGACCGAAACGAGGAGACGCGCGCCGAGATCGTTCGCATCCCCGAAGAGATGGCACGCAGAGCGGACGAGGTCGTCGAGCTCGCGGAGCGCGCGGCCCGCAAGCTGAGCAGGGCGGTGGGGGGAGACGCCCGGGCTTCCGCCGAGCTTGCGCATGCCGCGGCCGCCGTCGCCCGCGGGCTGGCCGAGCTCAATCGCGCGGGATCTTGAGCTCGCGCCCGACGTAGAAGCCGGAGACCTCCTCGAGGACGTAGGGCGCCATCGCGCTCCGCCTCTCCGACTCCACGTCCGAGCGCCGGTACGCGTCCCGTGACTCGGCCGAGTCCCACACGGAGACGCCGACGACCTCGTTCCCGTCGGGCGAGACGAGCTCGTACGCGCGCAGCATCCCCTCGGGAAAGTCGCGCGGCCGCCACGAGCGGCTGAACTCGTCATGTGCGCCCGGCTTCAGCTTCCGCGTCGTGATCCAGACATAACCGTCGAGATCCATGCGGGCAGTCTCGCAGAGAGCGCCGCAGGCGTCAGCCGCTTTTCAGTAATACTTGCGGGCGCAACGTTCGTTGCGATCTCCATGGATCTCGGACTCGTCACCTTTGCCGACCTCTATCCCGGCGTCAGCGCCGAGGAGCGGATGCGCGACCTCCTGGAGGAGGCGAGGCTCGCCGACGAGCTGGGGCTGAAGGTCTTCGCGGTCGGAGAGCACCATCGCCCCGACTACCTCGTCTCGTCTCCGACGACGGCCCTGGCCGCGATCGCCGCGCAGACCAAGGACATCCGGCTCTCCAGTGCCGTGACCGTGCTCTCCTCGGAGGATCCGGTTCGGGTGTTCGAGCAGTTCGCGCACGTCGACCTGATCTCGAACGGGCGGGCCGAGATCATGGCCGGGCGCGGCTCGTTCATCGAGTCGTTTCCGCTCTTCGGCTACGACCTGCACGACTATGACGAGCTCTTCGCAGAGAAGCTCGAGCTGCTGCTCGCACTCCGCGACAGCGAGCGCGTCACCTGGCACGGAAAGCACCGCGCGCCGCTCGAGGATGCCGTCGTCTGGCCACGCCCGGTGCAAGATCCGCTTCCCGTCTGGATCGCAGTCGGCGGCACCCCCGAGTCGGTCGTCCGCGCAGCGCGGCTCGGCCTCCCGCTCGCCCTTGCGATCATCGGCGGGCAGTACCCACGGTTCAAGCCGTTCGCCGACCTCTACCGGCAGGCCTGGCACGAGGCCGGCCACAGCGGCGACCCGCGAATCGCGATCAACACGCACGCCTTCGTCGCGGCGACCCGCGAGGACTCCGAGCGCGCATTCGCCGCGCCGTACCTCGCAGTGATGAACAGGATCGGCCGCGAGCGGGGCTGGCCGCCCTCCGGAAAGGCGGAGTTCGAGGCGCTCGCCTCGCCCGCCGGGCCGCTCGCCATCGGATCGCCCGAGGAGGTCGCCGAGAAGATCGTCGCCTACCACGAGCTCTTCCGGCCGGAGCGCTACCTCGGGCACATCAGCATCGGCGCCGTCCCCCACCGCGACGTGATGCGCGCGATCGAGCTCTTCGGGACGGAGGTCGCGCCGACAGTCGAGCGAATCCTCGCCGGAAATGCCAAAGCCCGCGAACCGCTTGCGCAGTTCCCGGGCTTTGACGCTGAGTAACTTCTCACACTCCACGAGGTCTGTCAAGTGGGAACCGTCGATGAGTTCCCGCCCGCTCGCCGGTCGTAGCTTCGACACCGAAACGAGGAGGCGCGCGAGATGTCCACCGTGGCGTCGAAGCTCAACATCAGCAGGGTCGGCCGGGTGTGCGTGACCGTTGCCGACACCGACCGGGCGCTCGACTTCTATGTCGGCACACTCGGTTTCGAGAAGGTCGTCGACGTGCCGCTGGGCCCGGACATGCGCTGGGTCGAGGTCTCGGTCTCGGACGCGGAGACGACGATCGCCCTCGCCCCGCCGCCGCAGGGCCGGCAGGCCGGCGAGAGCGAGACCGGAATCTGCCTCGACACGAGCGACGTCGACGGGGCGCATGCCGCACTGAAGGAAGCGGGGGCGGACGTGGACGACGAGGTCAGCCGCTACGGCGGGCCGGTGCCGCCGATGTTCTGGGTGCGCGACCCGGACGGCAACTCGCTCATCGTCGTCGAGCCGCAGAACTGATCACGCCCGCCGACCTGCGGACGGTCGACTTCCTGGCGCGCCTCCGTCTGCGGACCGGGGCGCGCCTCGTGCGTGCGCCGCGCGAACTGTGGGATCTCCTCGAGCTCTGCGGCCTACGGGAGGCGGTCGGCCAGCCCGAAGAGCGGGAAGAGCTGCGCGGTGTCGAGGAAGAACGTCAGCTCGACGATCCGGCCGTCTGACACCTCCGGAACGATCACCGCCCACGGCTCGTGGCCGCCGTCCGGCGAAGGCTTGTACTGCCCCCAGGCCGGCATGCCGTTCGCGAGGCCGGCCGGCACGAGCTTCGACCCTTTGCAGCCGATGCCCGGGCCGAACCACCACGTGAAGATGTCGTCGCGGCCCTTCAGCCAGAGGCTGAACGGCGGCATCGACTGGACGGCGTCCTCGTGCAGGAGGTCGGTGAGCCGGTCGATGTCGTAGGCCTCGAACGCGGCGACGTAGCGCTCGAGCAGGGCCCGCGTCTGGTCGTCGAGCTCGGCAGGGGAGGTCGTGTCCGCCGTGGCGAGGGTCGCGCGCGCCCGCTGCAGCGCGCTGTTGATCGAGGCGACGCTCGTGTCGAGCAGCTCGGCAGCCTCGCTCGCCTGCCACTTCAGAACCTCGCAGAGGATGAGCGCCGCACGCTGCTTCGGCGGGAGGTGCTGGAGAGCGGCGACGAACGCGAGCCGCAAGGTCTCGCGCTGCTCTGCGAGCTCGTCCGGCGTCGGCAGCGGCGTGATCCAGGTCACTTCCGGCAGCTCCGCCAGGTTCTCGAACAGCGGTTCCTGCGCGGGGCCGAGATCCATGGGACGTGCGCGCTTCTCGCGGCCGCTCAGCTGGTCGAAGCAGACGTTCGTGGCGATCTTGTAGAGCCACGACTTGAGCGCCGACCGCCCCTCGAAGCGGTCGAGCGAGCGCCACGCGCGCAGCATCGTCTCCTGCACGGCATCCTCCGCCTCGAAGGCGGAACCGAGCATGCGGTAGCAGTAACCGGTCAGGTCGTGCCGGTACTGCTCGAGATCCCCCGTTGTGGCCGGCTGGACGGTCGCCACGTCCCCCATTCTACGCGGCTGCAGCACGCTCGAGCTCGTCGACCTCGATCTTCGTCATCTTCAGCATCGCGCCCATCGCGCGCTGCGCCCTCTCGGGGTCGGGATCCCCGAGGAGCTCGCGCAAGCGCCGCGGCACGATCTGCCACGCAAGGCCGTAGCGATCGGTGACCCAGCCGCAGGCGATCTCCTGGCCTCCCTCGGCGAGCCGGCTCCAGTAGCGGTCGACCTCTTCCTGCGACTCGCAGTCGACCATGAGCGAGATCGCCGGACCCTCGATCTTGTAGTTCGAGCCACCGTTCAGCGCGTAGAACTCGCGGCCATGGAGCTCGAAACCGACGGTCATCACCGTGCCTTCCGGCCGCGGCCCGGCCGGGCCGTAGCGCGTCACCTCGGTGATCCGCGAGTCGGGGAAGATGGAGGTGTAGAACTCGGCGGCTTCCTCGGCCTCCGTGTCGAACCAGAGCCAGGTCGTGATCTTCTGCATCGATCGTCCTTTCGATCGGGATTCAGAGCTCAGACCGCGCCCGGCGCGCGAACTCATCGGCGGCTAGGAGACGGCGAGGCCGAGCCAGGCGGCGAGATCGTCGATCTCCTTCCGGACGGCCGTCGCGATCGCGCGGCTGAACGTCACGTCCTCGTGGATCGCGTTCACCCGGAGCACCGAGGCCTTGCGGTCGGCGGTCGCGTCGAGCTTCCCGACGAGCCGGTCGCCGTGGAGGATCGGCAGCGCGAAGTAGCCCCACCGCCTCTTCGCGGCCGGCTTGTACATCTCGAGCGTGTACTCGAAGCCGAAGAGCTCCTTCGTCCGGACGCGGTCGTGGATGAGCCGGTCGAAGGGCGACAGCAACGCCGTCCTCCCCTTGAAGCCGTCGTCGAGATAGCGCGGATCGACGCGCCACTCGCCCTTCACGCCCTCGACGACTGCGGGCTCCCCCACCCCGCCGACGTGGATCGGCTCGATCGGCATCGCCCGCGCCTGCGCCCGCGCGAGGCCGAGGGCGGCGAGCCGCCGCTCGTCCCGGATCTTCTCCGCCTCCTCGAAGGACGGAATCTCGACGTCGGTCGGATACACGCGTTGCGGCAGATCCCACAGGCGTTCCCGCCCGACCCGGCCCGCGATGGCGACCTCGCCCCGGGACTGCAGAAACTCGAGCATCTGGGTGACGTTGCGGTTGTTCGTCCAACCGCTCGACTCCCAGGGAACGGCACATGTGTCCGGGATGTCCCGTGAGGACAGCGGCCCCTTTCGCTTCAGCAGCCGGAGGACGTCTCGCCGGAAGCGGTCGTTGTCGCGCAGCCACGCCTCCACGCGCTCGTGGGTGCGCCGGCCGCGGGCGCCGGCGAGGTAGAGGCCGACGTCGCTCATGGGCCGGATGAGGGCGTTGGATTCGAACAGCGTGCGATCTCGCTCGAGCGCCTGCGTCAGGTGCTCCGGCCGGTAGGACGATCCGAGGCGGCTCCAGGCGACGAGGTCGGCGCTCGGCGCCACCGCGGCGGTCGGATCGATCTGGAGGAACGCCAGCCGCTCGACGACCGCCAGCAGATTCTGCGGCCGCGGCGCAGCGAGGAGCTGGGCTCGGACCGCGATCCGGCGCGCCTGCTCGGCCGTCAGCTCGTGCACGTCACGCCCGTTCGAGCGTCGCGCGCCTGCGGCTGAGGGTCTCGGTGCCACGGATGAGGGCGTACCCGAGCGCCGCGTAGGCGAGACCGATCAGCGCCTCGGCGCCCAGCAGCCCCAGCACGCTGCCGACCGAGCTGCCGGAGGCGAGCTTCCGCGCAGCTGCGATCCCGTGTGTGAGCGGGACGCCCTCGGAGACCTGCCGCAGCACGATCGGCAGATCGTGGACGGGCACGTTCGCTCCCGAGAGGACGAGGAGCCCGCCGAAGAGGATGTTCGAGAGGACGGCGGTCTCGCGGGCGACCAGGCCGATCGCGGCGTTGATCAGTCCCAATCCCGTGCAGGCGAACGCGCTCACGGCGATGACGAGGACGATCGGCGCATATCCCGAAGCGGCGACGTGCGTGCCGACGATCGCACTGCCCGCGACGAGCGCGAACAGCGCCACGAAGAACCCGTTCGTCGCGACCGGCAAGGCCCGCCCGAGAAAGAGCGGCAGTCTCCGCGCGGGCGTGATGAGGATGTACCCGAGGGTCTGCTGGTTCCGCTCGCCGGCGATCGTGTTCGCCATCGCGAACAGGCACGGGATCGCGGCGAACTGGAGCGCGTTGCCGATCACGTAGAAGCTGTCCGACTGGAGCTTCGCCGAGCGGCCGATGTAGACGAAGAGCAGGATCTGGAAGATCGGCATGACGAGAAACGACGGGACGTAGACCCACGGGTTGAGCCAGCTGAAGAGCGCGCGATAGCTGATCAGCCCACCGACGAAGAAGACGCGGACCGACTTCACGTGAGAGAAAGGGTTCCCTTGGCGCGCGCCGCGTGGAGCGCGCGCTGGACGAGGAGGAGACCGAGCACGACATACGCGGCGCCGACCCCGAGCGCCATGCCGATGTCACCGTAGGACGGCCCCGCGAGCGCGGCGCCGCGAATCGCACGGATCCCCCAGGTCGGCGCGAGCAGCCAGGAGATCGGACGCACCCAACCGGGAAAGAGCGACAACGGGACGAGGAATCCCGAGATCAGCCAGACGGGGTACTCGAGCATGTTCCCGAGCGCCCAGGCCTGGCGGAAGCGGACGAATGCGACGGCCAGAACGAAGCCGAGCGCCCCGATCGAGGCGACCGTCGCGGGCACCGCGAGGACGAAGGCGACGGGGTCGGTGATCTGCAACGGGATGCCGAAGACCGCCCACCCCCACAGCAGGGTGGCGGCCATGCTGTAGATGCCGATCGTCGACATCGCGATCGTGAGCGGCAGCAGGATCAAGGCGAAGTTCACGGGAGCCGCGACCTCGAGCTCGAGCGTCCCGTGCCAGCGCTCCTGCGCCAACGCGCTTCCTGCGGGCGTGGCCGTGTTCGACCAGACACCCATCACGGCGGCTCCGAGCGAGGAGTAGAGGAGCGGCTTCGAGTCGGCGCCCGCCTTGAACATGAAGAACGCGACCGTCGCGAAGAACAGCGGATAGAGGACGCCGAGCCAGCTGTTGAACGACGAGCGCATCAGCATCTTCATGCGGAAGAACCAGCCGTACGCGAGGACACGCGCGACTCTCATTCGACCAGCGCGACGTAGGCGTCCTCGAGCGTCGGCTCGCGCGACGAGACGCGACCCACCTCGGAACCGTGAAGGTGGCCGAGAATCGCGTGCACGAGCTCGCGGCCCGGCAGCGTCTGCACGACGAGCACCTGCTTCTGGTCGCGAGCCTCGAGCCCGACGTTGGAGACGCCGTCGAGAGCACGCACGCGCTCGACGACCGCGTCCTCGATCCCGTACACCTCGATTTCGACGACCGTGCCCTCCCCGACGCCGGCCTTGAGCGCCTGCGGCGTGCCCTGGGCGACGATCCGGCCCTGTGCGATCACCGCGATCCGGTCGCAGAGCGCGTCCGCCTCGAACATGTAGTGCGTCGTGAGGAGGACCGTCTTGCCCGCGTCCGTGAGCGCGGCGATCGTGGCCCGTAGCTCGCGCGCACCGACGGGGTCGACGCCGATCGTCGGCTCGTCGAGGAAGACGACCTCCGGGTCGTGCAGCAGTCCGCGCGCGATGTGGAGACGCTGGCGCATGCCGCGCGAGTAGCCCTCGACCTTCTCCCGCTCGCGCCCGGCGAGGCCCACCAGCTGGAGGAGCTCCTGGATGCGGAGCTTCTGCACGCGCGGCTCGACTCCGTACAGCTCGGCGAAGTAGCGGAGGTTGTCGAGGCCCGAGAGGCGCTCGTAGAGACCGCGATCGCCCCCGAAGACGTAGCCGATCCGCTTCCTGACCTCGCGCGCGTTGCGGGCGACGTCGAGCCCGAGGACGCGCGCCGTGCCCGCGGTGGGCAGGAGCAGCGTGATCAGCATCTTGATCGTCGTGGTCTTGCCGGCGCCGTTCGGCCCGAGCAGCCCGAAGAGCTCGCCCTTCGCGATCTCGAACGACACGCCGCGCACGGCCTCCACCTCGACGGTCCGGCGGCGCAGTATCCCCGTACTCGTGCGGTAGGTCCGCGCGAGCTCCTCGACCTCCACGACGGCCACATTTCGAGCATAGGCCAGGCTGCGGCTTAGCCGCACGACGCCTGCGCGCGAAACCCGATGCGCCGGGAACCGAACGGGCCGATCCTCTGTGCAACAAGGAAAGGACGGAAACCATGTTCAAGACGATCGTCTGGGCCACCGACGGCTCGGAGCTCGCCGACGGCGCGCTCGAGCACGTGCGCGAGCTGGCCCGGCTTCACAACTCGCGGATCGTCGCAGTCCATGCCAACGAGCTTCTCCAGGGCCGGGCGGGAGGATCTCCGGTCTTCGCGGACGAGCCCGATCTGGAGAAGAAGATCGGGAAGCAGGTCGAGGAGCTGCGCACCGTCGGGATCGACGCGAGGCTCGTGATCCGTACGGGCACCAAGGACGTCGCGAAGCTCATCGCGGACGCAGCGGACGAGGTCGACGCCGACCTGATCGTGGTTGCCACCCACGGCCACGGCGGCATCGCCGCGGCGATCATCGGCAGCGTCGCCCGCGCGCTCACCCACACGGCTGGACGGCCTGTCCTCGTGGTTCCGCCGTCGAAGGGGACCAAGGCGCCGGCCGCCAAGGACGAGCGCCTCGTCACGGTCTGAGCGGATTTCACGGTGGACGGGCGCCCGCCGCCCGCCCACCGTGACACGAGTGCTACGCCTGGCCCGCGGGCGAGGACACCGGGGTGCCCGGCGACTCGAAGCCGGCCTCGATCCGTGCGAGCTCCTCCTCGGTTCCCTGCCGGATCGGCCCCTTGAACCACTTGCGGCCGGACAGCAGGTACCAGCCGCCGAAGAGCAGGAACGCTCCGAAGACCGGCAGCGGCGTGTAGTTGAGGAGGTTCCAGTCGAAGTTCGACTTGAACGGAATGCCGCCCTGGAAAGCCGGCAGCAGGAACACGATGCAGATGAAGAAGATCCAGAGGATCGCCAGCCAGTCGATCCACTTGTAGTGCCTGCCGAGGCTCCAGGCTCCCCGCTCGAAGCTCTCGCCCGCACGCAGGCGCAGGATGATCGGCAGGACGAACGCGATGTAGAGCCCGATCACGGCCACCGCGGTCGAGGCTGCGTAGCCGACGTAGCCCCACCACAGCGCGGGCAGCGGCGTGATGAAGGCGAGACATACGATCGCACCGACGGTGTAGACCGGCACGCGGTCACGCTTCGAGACCCTCCGCCAGAGCTGGTGCCCGGGGACGGCGCGGTCGCGCGAGAAGGCGAACATCATCCGCGACGCCGAGGTGGTCGACGCGATGGTGCAGAACGTCTGTGCCACCACGGCGATGAGCAGCAGGAACTCCGCCCACTTGTTCCCCATCGAGTCCTGCCAGATGTGCTGGACGATGAACGTTCCGGTGTCGGACGGGCCGGCCCCCGGGATCGCGAACGTGACCGCGACCAGCAGGATGAAGCCGAAGATGACCGAGACCACGACCGACATCACGATGCCCCACGCCGCTGCGAGAGACGCGTTCCGCGTTTCCTCGCTCATGTGTGCCGAGGCGTCGTAGCCCGTGATCGTGTACTGGGCCATCAGCAGGCCTGTCAGGAAGACGTAGATGAAGACGATCCCGTGCGTGCTCGTGCCGCTCAGGCCCGTGTTGTTCACCGTCTGCGTGAACACGTAGCTCACCGACTGGTGATGGTCGGGCACGACGCCGAGGATCACGACGGCCACGAGCACACCGATCATGTGCCACCAGGCCGAGATCGTGTTCAGGAAAGCCGTGATCGAGATCTTGAACATGTTGATCAGGCCGGCACCGAGCATCAGCATCCCGTAGAGGAAGTAGATCCAGCCGTACGAGTTCGGGTAGTTCCAGAGCAGGTTGAAGAGGGAGGTCATGAAGATCGCGCACCCGAATCCGATCGCTGCGGTGACCGCGATCTGGCCGACCAGGTTGAACCAGCCGGTGAACCAGCCCCACGCCGGACTCCCCAGCTTGGACGACCAGAAGTAGAGGCCGCCGGCCGTCGGATACGTCGAGGCGATCTCACCGAGGGCGAGCGAGACGATGATGCAGAAGCCGCCGACGATCAGCCAGCCCCAGGTGATCGCGATCGGCCCACCCTGGTTGTAGGCAATCGCGTACGACGTCAGGCAGCCGGCGAGGATCGAGATGATCGTGAACGAGATCGCGAAGTTCTGAAAGCCCCCCATCGACCGGAACAGCTCCTGGGCGTAGCCGAGCCGGTGAAGATGCGCGGTGTCGTCGTCGTGCACCGCGCCGGGCGCTGCTGAGCTCACGTGTCCGCCTCCTTAGATTGTCGTGCTTCGCGCGAAGCTAACGCGATGTGGCGGACGTTGCAACCAGGGCGACCGGTGTAGTGTCGGCAGCGATGCCGACCCTGGAGGAACTGCGGGAAGACGTCGCCGCAGGCGTAGTCGAGACGGTCATCGCCTGCTTCACCGACATGCAGGGCCGCCTGATGGGGAAACGGCTCGACGCCGAGTTCTTCCTCTCGGAGAACGAAGCGGGCCACCCGGGCGAGGGCTGCAACTACCTGCTCGCTCTCGAGATGGAGATGGATCCGGTCCCGGGGTACGCGATCGCGAGCTGGGAGCGCGGCTACGGAGACTTCGGATTGCGTGCCGACCTGTCGACGCTGCGTCGGATCCCGTGGCACGAGGCGACCGTGATGGTGCAGTGCGACGTCGAGTGGCACGACGGGACGCCGGTCGGGCCGTCGCCGCGTCAGGTGCTCAAGGCGCAGATCGAGAAGGCGCGGGCGGCGGGCTTCGACCCGATGTTCGGCTCGGAGCTCGAGTTCTTCCTCTTCCGCGAGAGCTACGCCGAAGCGCACGCGAAGCACTACCACCACCTCACGCCGTCGGTGCCGTACATCCTCGACTACCACATCCTCGCGGCGAGCTTCGACGAACCCTTCCTGCGCCGGATCCGGACGTCGATGAAGACCGCCGGGATGATCGTGGAGTCCTCGAAGGGTGAGGCCTGGGCGGGCCAGCACGAGATCAACTTCCGCTTCCGCGACGCGCTGCGCGCGGCCGACGACCACGTCGTCTACAAGACCGGGGTCAAGGAGATCGCCTTTCAGGAGGGCTGCTCCGTCACCTTCATGGCGAAGCCCCACCACGACTGGGTCGGCTCCTCCTGCCACATCCACTCCTCGCTCTGGCAGGACGGCTCCAACGCGTTCGCCGGGGAGTCCGAGTTGTTCAAGCACTACCTCGCCGGCCAGATCGCCTGCCTCGCAGACCTTGCGGTCTTCGTCGCGCCCACGGTCAACTCGTACAAGCGCTTCTCGGCCGGGAGCTGGGCGCCGACCACGCTCGCGTGGGGCTACGACAACCGCACCTGCGGGTTCCGCGTCGTCGGGCATGGCTCGTCGTGCCGTCCCGAGACGCGGATCCCCGGCGCCGACGCGAACCCGTACCTCGCGTTCGCCGCGCTGCTCGCGGCGGGCCTCTACGGCATCGAGCACGAGCTCGAGCTGGGCCCGGCGCTCGAGGGCAACGCGTACACCTCCGACGCCGAGCGCTTCCCGCATGCGCTGCGCGAGGCGATCGCGCGCCTCGAGTCGAGCACCGTCGCGCGCGAGCTGCTCGGCGACGAGGTGATCGACCACTACCTCAACTACGCGCGCACCGAGCAGGAGGTCTTCGACAAGACCGTGACCGGCTACGAGCGGGAGCGCATGTTCGAACGTGGATAGGTGGTGCGTCCGGCCATGAATCCCGGCCTCTGGCCCGCGATCGCACGGCGCGCTGCCGCGTCCTCAGTCGCGCCGATAGAACACCGCTATCGGCGCTCCCTGTGTCCTTGCATCGCTTGGCGCTCGCGACCCAGACATCCACGCTCATGACCGGACGCACCACCAGACCGATAGTCGGGATCACGAGCTACGTCGAGGAGGCAGCCTGGGGTGCCTGGCACCTCGAGGCTGCGCTGATCCCGCAGATGTACGTCGAGGCGATCGAACGAGCGGGCGGCCGGGCGCTCGTCGTACCGCCGAGCGAGGACGGGGTCGAGGAGACGCTCGACGCGCTCGACGCGCTGCTGCTCTCGGGCGGCGCCGACCTCGATCCCGCCGGGTACGACGCCGAGGCGCACCCTGCGACGAACAACGTCCGCCCCGCGCGGGACCGGGCCGAGCTTGCGCTGCTCGAGGGCGCTCTCGCCCGGGACATGCCGGTACTCGCCGTGTGTCGCGGTTCGCAGATCCTCAACGTCGCGCGCGGCGGAGACCTCGTGCAGCATCTGCCCGAGGTGGTCGGCGACGAGCGCCACAGGGAGACGCCGGGCGTCTTCTCCGAGCATCCCGTCCGTATCGAGGACGACTCGCGCCTCGGCGCGCTGATCCCGGCCCACGGTCCCGTGATGTCGAGCCACCATCAGGGGTTCGGGCGGATCGGCGAAGGTCTGCGCGAGGTCGCCTGGGCCGACGACGGGACGGTCGAAGGGCTGGAGGATCCGAGCCACCAGTTCGCGCTGGGCGTCCTCTGGCACCCGGAGGCCGGCGAGGACGCACGCCTGTTCGAGGCGCTCGTCGCCGAGGCGCGCAGCTACCGGGAGAAGCGCCGATGACGGCCATCCTCAATCCGGCCACCGAGGAGACGATCGCCGAGATCGCGCCGGCGAGTGCCGAGGAGACCGACGCCGCCGTCGCCCGCGCGAAGAAAGCGTTTCCGGCCTGGCGCGCCGTCGCCCCGGGTGACCGCGCGCGGCTCCTGCGCCGCCTCGCGACACTCGTCGAGGAGCACGGCGAGGAGCTCGCACGGCTCGAGTCGCGCAACGTCGGCAAGCCGATCTCGGGCGCGCGCGGCGAGGTCGGCATGGTCGCGCAGGTCTTCCACTACTACGCCGGCGCCGTCGACAAGCACTTCGGCGAGACGATCCCGGTCGCGGGCGGCATCGACCTGACGCTCCGCGAGCCGCTCGGCGTCGTCGGCCTCATCGTCCCGTGGAACTTCCCGCTCAACATCTCCTCGTGGAAGCTCGGGCCGGCGCTCGCGTGCGGCAACACCGTCGTCCTCAAGCCGGCCGAGCTGACGCCGCTCACGGCCCTTCGCCTCGGCGAGCTCGCGCTCGAGGCCGGGATCCCCGAGGGCGTCGTCAACATCCTCCCCGGCAAGGGCTCGGTCGTCGGCACGCGACTCGTCGAACATCCGGACGTCGCCAAGATCGGCTTCACCGGCTCGACCGAGGTCGGCCAGGAGGTGATGCGCGGCGCCGCGGGCACGATCAAGCGGGTCACGCTCGAGCTCGGCGGCAAGTCGGCCAACGTCGTCTTTGCCGACGCCGACCTCGAGAAGGCAGCGGCCGCCGCGCCGTACGCCGTCTTCGACAACGCCGGCCAGGACTGCTGCGCGCGATCGCGGATCCTCGTCGAGGCGAGCGCCTACGACCGCTTCGCCGAGCTCCTCGTCGAGGCGACGCGCGGGGTGGAGGTCGGCGATCCCGAGGACGACTCGACCGAGATGGGCCCTCTCGTCTCGGCGGCCCACCGCGAAACGGTGGCGAGCTTCGTCGACGGCGACCCGTTCTTCCGCGGCGACGCACCGGACGGCAAGGGCTTCTGGTACCCGGCGACGCTCGTCGAGGCGCGACCGGAGGATCGGATCGCGCGCGACGAGGTCTTCGGCCCGGTCGCCGCCCTGATCCCCTTCGCCGACGAGGCCGAGGCGATCCGGATCGCGAACGACTCCGACTACGGCCTCTCGGGCTCGATCTGGACGGAGAACGGCGGTCGCGCGCTGCGCGTCGCGCGAGCCATCGACACGGGCGTTCTCTCGATCAACTCGAACTCGTCGGTGCGGGTCTCGACGCCGTTCGGCGGCTTCAAGCGCAGCGGCTTCGGCCGCGAGCTCGGCATGCACGGCCTCGCCGGCTACAGCGAGCTCAAGAACGTCTACTACGCAACGGAGGACTAGATGGCCGGACGGCTCGAGGGCAAGGTCTGCGTGATCACCGGCGCCGGCGGAGGCATGGGAGCCGACGCCGCGATCCGCTTCACGGAGGAGGGCGCGAAGATCGTCGTCGCCGACGTCGACCCCGCCGCAGCGGAGAAGGTCGCGGGCGAGGTGGACGGCCTCCCCGTGCAGGTCGACGTCGCCGACGAGAGCTCGGTCGAGGCGATGTACGCGGCGGCGGCCGAGCACTTCGGCGGCATCGACGTCCTCTACAACAACGCAGGCATCTCCCCCGCCGACGACGACTCGATCCTCGACACGGACCTCGAGGCGTGGGAGCGTGTACAGGCCGTGAACACGCGCGGCGTCTACCTCTGCTGCAAGCACGGCATCCCGCATCTGCTCGAGCGCGGCGGCGGCTCGGTGATCAACGTCGCCTCCTTCGTCGCGCTCGTCGGCGCGGCGACCTCGCAGATCTCGTACACCGCGTCGAAGGGCGCCGTCCTCTCGCTGAGCAAGGAGCTCGGTGTCCAGTTCGCGCGGCAAGGGGTGCGCGTCAACGCCCTCTGCCCCGGCCCCGTCGAGACGCCGCTGTTGCTGCGGATCTGGAGCGAGACCCCGGGGGCGGCCGAGCGCCGCCTCGTGCACGTCCCGATGGGCCGGATGGCGAAGCCGCGGGAGATCGTCAACGCCGCGCTCTTCCTCGCGAGCGACGAGTCGAGCTACGTGAACGCGGCGACGTTCGTCGTCGACGGCGGCCTCACCGCCGCCTACGTCACCCCCGAGTAGTCGTGCGCGTCGAGGAAGGGCGGATCCCGTTCCGCGGCCACGAGACGTGGTACCGCTCGGTCGGAGACGGGACGGGCGTGCCGCTCCTCTGCCTGCACGGCGGCCCCGGCTCCACGCACCTCGGCCTCACGTCGCTCGAGCAGCTCGGAGACGAGCGGCGCGTCGTCCTCTACGACCAGCTCGGATCGGGCAACTCGTCGAAGCCGTCCGATCCGTCGCTCTGGACCGTCGAGCTCTTCCTCGCGGAGCTTGCGAACCTCCGAGACGCGCTCGGGCTCGAGCAGGTGCACCTGCTCGGACACTCGTGGGGCGGCATGCTCGCGCAGGAGTACGCGCTCACGCAGCCCCGAGGACTCGTCTGCCTCGTCCTCTCGTCGTCGCTGTCGAGCGCCGCGCGCTGGCGCGAGGAGTCGCTTCGCCTGCGCGCTGCGTTGCCCTCCGAGATTCGGGAGCCGCTCGACGCGCACGAAGCCGCGGGCACGACGGACGACCCGGAGTACGAACGCGCGATCTTGGGGTTCCTCCATCGCCACCTCTGCCGGCTCGACCCGTGGCCGCCGCTCGTCGAGGAAGCGCTGCGCTCGACCAACCTCGAGGTCTACAACACCATGTGGGGGCCGAGCGAGACTCACCCGACCGGAGTGCTCGCCGGCTGGGACGTGACGGCACGGCTCGGCGAGATCCACGTACCCGCGCTGGTGTTGTGCGGGCGGCACGACGAGGCAACGCCGCTCCAGGCCGCGACGATGGCGCAGGCCTTGCCGGACGCCGAGCTCGTGATCTTCGAGGAGAGCGCGCACATGGCCCCGGTCGAGGAGACGGAGCGCTACCTCGCGACCGTCCGGGCCTTTCTGATGTGCATCGATTCGAGGCAGGCCGATCTATAGACCGGTGGCAGCCACCATCACAAAACGGTGACGCCTCTGGGGCGTAATCGTCGAAGCTATCTGGCCCGATCTCGCGGTCTGCCGCCAAGAGGACGCCAGAAGGACTGCAGGACGTTACGAAGACGTGCAGCAGACGTGCAGTGGCTGCCACCGGCCTCTCGATTTAAGGAACCCGTAAGGCATCGCTAACGCGGGGGCAATCCGCCCGGCCGATCCTTCGATCCAACGGAGTCCTCGGGTCGAAAGGAGTACTGATGCGCTCCAAGAGATGGGCCTCGGCGGTCGTCGCCGCGGCGGCGCTCGTTGCGGTTCCGGTCGCGGCCGCGGGGATGATGCACCCCACCCTCGGCGCGCGCCTCTCGGGCATGGGCGAGCACGGCATCGTCAACCTCCAGGCGCACGCGTCGAAGCACGAGCTCTGCTGGAAGTTCGAGCTGAGCACGATGCACCTGCTCGGCGCGACCGTTCGCGCCTCGGACGGGATGATTGTCGCGCGCCTGGGCCACATGTACCGTGCGAAGGGCTGCGCGATGGTGAAAGCGAAATCCCTCGCCCTGATCGAGTCGAAGCCCGGCCGCTACTGGGTCTGGGTCGCCACGAAGAACCATCCAGGCGAGCTGCGCGGGAGGATCCACGCCGGCATGGCACACATGTAGATGGACACCCCGCCCGTCACCGAGCAGGATCCCGGGCCCCGCCGCTACGGCCGGAGGCTGTTTCTCGCCACCGTCGTCGGCGGCGTCTCCTCGCTCTACTGGGGCAAGGCCGCGTGGGATCACGTGACAGGCGTGGTCTCGCCCGTCGCGGAGGCGATCGCGCCGATCATCCCCTCGAGCGGCTGGCGCATCTACACCATCTCCGGGAGCATGCCGACCTTCGACCGCGCCACCTGGCGACTGAAGATCGGCGGCCTCGTCGACCAGCCGCTTTCGCTCACGTACGACGAGCTGAGAGCCCTCCCCCGCGTCGAGCAGGTCTCGACCTTCCACTGCGTCACCGGCTGGACCGTGAACAACGTCCACTGGGGCGGCGTCCGCATGCACGACGTCCTCGCCGCCGCGAGGCCGCAAGACGCCGGGCACGCGCTCCAGTTCGTCTCGATGGAGGTCCCGTACGTCGACTACCTGACGCTCGGCCAGGCGTCGATGCACGACGTGATGCTCGCCTACGAGATGGACGGCAAGCCCCTCAAGCAGGAGCACGGTGCACCCGTGCGGCTCGTCATCCCCGAGATGTACGGCTACAAGAACGTGAAGTGGCTGCAGGAGATCCAGGTCGTTCCGGAGTCGATCGACGGCTACTGGGAGAACCTCGGCTACGACCGGGACGCCTGGGTGGGCCGCTCGAACGGGTACAGCTCGTGAAGGCCGGCTACGTGCAGCGGTTCTCGGCGGCCGAGCGGGTGCTGCACTGGGTCAACGCCGCGGGCTTCTTCTTCCTGCTCGCCACGGGGCTGATCCTCTACCTGCCGAGCCTGTCGATGCTCGTCTCGCGCAGACAGACGATCCAGGGCATCCACTTCTGGGGTGGGGTCGGCTGGCTCTGCGCGCTGGCCGCCGTCGTCGTGCTCGGTTTCCGCCGGCTGTTCGCCACCGCCCGCGAGATCGAGCGGTTCGACGAGGACGACCTCCGCTGGCTCCGTGGCCGCAGGACTCCACAGGGGAGGTTCAACGCGGGCCAGAAGGTCAACGCGATCCTCACGGCCGCCTTCACCGTCCTGTTCGGGATCTCGGGCGTGCTCCTCTGGGTCGGGGAGGGCGACACGCGTTTCCGCTTCGCGAGCACCGTGATCCTTCACGACGGGCTGATGTACGTCTCGCTCCTGCTGCTCGTCGGCCACCTCTATCTCGCGCTGATCCATCCGGCGACCCGCCACGCGTTGCGCGGAATGACCGTCGGCGACGTCCGCGTCGAGTGGGCGGTGCACCATCACCCGAAGTGGCAGCCGGACGACGTCCAGGTCGACTGGCCGCGAACGCGACATCACGCACCGTGGAAGCCACAATTCGCCGATGCAGACCGTTCTCGTCGTCGATGACGAGCCGATCGTCCGCGA
Source organism: Thermoleophilia bacterium (assembly GCA_025929425.1). Taxonomy (GTDB): domain Bacteria; phylum Actinomycetota; class Thermoleophilia; order Gaiellales; family Gaiellaceae; genus Palsa-739. The sequence continues at coordinate 27,684 of JAICME010000014.1, forward strand.
TGTCGTCGTTCGCTACCTCGAACGCGACGGCTTCCGGACGCTGACGGCGGCGGACGGAGAGGTCGCGCGCGCTCTGATCGAGGAGCGCGAGCCGAGCCTCGTCGTGCTCGACGTGATGCTGCCCGGTGCGGACGGACTCTCGCTCTGCCGCTGGATCCGCGGCCGCTCGAGCCTGCCCGTGATCCTGCTCACCGCTCGCGGCGAGGAGGCCGACCGCATCGTCGGCCTCGAGCTCGGAGCCGACGACTACGTGACGAAGCCGTTCTCCCCGCGTGAGCTCGCGGCGCGGGTGCGCTCCGTCCTCCGGCGCAGCGACGGAGCCTCGCCCCCACGTCAGACGATCTCCTTCGGCGAGATCGAGCTCGACGGAGGGAGCCGTGAGGCGCGCCGCGCGGGTTCGACGGTGCAGCTCACTGCCAAGGAGTTCGAGCTCCTCTGGTTCCTCGCCTCGCATCCCCGCCACGTCTTCTCGCGCGACCAGCTGATGGCCCGCGTCTGGGGCTACGAAGCCGCGGTCGACACGGGCACGGTGACCGTCCACGTGCGGCGCCTGCGGGAGAAGATCGAAACCGATCCGAGCCGGCCCGTGCACCTGCACACGGTGTGGGGCGTGGGCTACCGCCTCGACCCATGATCCAGCTGGCTCTCGTCGTCGCCGCCGGCAGCCTCGTCTCGGGGCTCGTCCTCGCCTTCCTTCTGCGCCGCGCACCGACCGTCGGCGTCCAGCTCGCGGGGCTCGCCCTGATCGCGGTCTGCGTGCCTCTCGCGGCAGTCCTGCTGTCGGGCTGGGTGATGTTCCACATGGGAGCCGACGTGAAGATCCTCGCCGTCGCCGCGGGCTCTGCCACCGCTGCTGTCGTCGCGGCGTTGCTGCTCGCACGCTCGATCACCGCGTCGCTGCGCCGCGTCGGCGCTGCGTCACAGTCGCTCGCCGCCGGAGACCTGTCGGCCCGCGCACCGTCCGGCGGAGCCAGGGAGATCGCGGAGCTCGCCGGCTCCTTCAACGCGATGGCCGCGGGCCTCGAGCAACTCTTCGACGCGCGCCGTGAGCTCGTCGCGTGGGCGAGTCACGACCTCCGCGCTCCGATCGCGTCACTGCAGGCGATGCTCGAGGCGATCGAGGACGGGCTCGCGTCGGCGGAGGACTACCTCCCGACCCTGCGAGACCAGGTGCGGACGCTCTCGGCGCTCGTCGACGACCTGTTCGAGCTGGCGCGGATCGACGCCGGAGCGCTCACCCTCGAGCTTCGCCGGATGCCGATCGCCCCGCTCGTCGCCTCGGCGCTGCGGGTGCTCCAGCCGGAGGCCGAGGCGCGCGGCGTCGTGTTGAGCGCCGAGGTGGACGAGCAGGTCGAGGCCGAGCTCGCGCCCGACAAGTTCGAGCGAGTCCTCTTCAATCTCGTCACGAATGCGCTCCGCCATACGCCCTCGGACGGCTCTGTCGCGATCCGCGTCGAGCGACGGGCGTCAGACCTTCTCCTCCGCGTCGAGGACAGCGGCGAGGGCCTGTCGGCGGAGGCCCCGGCGCGGATGTTCGAACGGTTCTGGCGAGCCGACCGCGCACGCAGCGGCAGTGGAGCGGGGCTCGGGCTCGCAATCGCCCGCGGCCTCGTCGAGGCGCACGGCGGCCGGATCTGGGCCGAGAACCGCCCCCAGGGCGGGGCGTGCATCTCCTTTACCCTGCCGGCGGCCTAGCTCGCCCGTTACCGCAAGACCTAGATCGCCGGCGCGCCGACCGCGGCTTCCGAGAGCAGCTTCAAGACCTCGGCGCGGGTCGTGACCCCGAGCTTCTGCTCGACCGAGCCCAGATGGCGCCGGACGGTGACCGGGGCGACGCCGAGCTCGTCCGCGATCTCCGCAGTGGTGGCACCGCGGCGGAGCAGCTCGACGGCGTCCCACTCTCGCGTGGTGAGCGCGACGCGGCCTCGCCCTTCGAGGACGACCGAGCGCCGGCGCTCGCGCGTTCTCAGCTCGTCGAGCAGTCGCGAGACGAACTTCCGCGGCACCGCGGGCTCTCCGCGCAGCGCGCCCTGCACGACGGGCAGCAGTCGCGAGGGGTCGAGGCTGGTGGTCAGGTAGCCGCTCACGCCGGCGCGCACGGCGGCCATGAACTCCTCCTCGTCCAGCCGGTCCGTGAGGATCACCACCGCGGCGGTCGGAACACGCGCCGCGATCTCGTTCGCCGCACGTAGCCCCTGCCCGGAAGAGTCGAGCCCGAGGAGGCAGACGTCGGGACGATCGCGGATCGCCGCGTTCACCGCCGACTCCGCGTCGGCGGCCTCCGTGCAGCGCGCCTCCGGCTCGAGCGCCAGACGCAGCCCGACGCGGGTCGGCAACCGCTCCGCCGCGATGAGCACGTGCGTGCGCCTTGGCGGGGCGACTGCGCTCAAGGCCTCGATACCTCAAGGAGGACGACTGGTTCGCCGACTACGATGTTGTTATGAAGGTTCTGATTGCGGACGATCACCGGCTGATCGTCGAGGGTGTGAAGCGCGCGCTCGACGACGCGCCCGACTTCGAGGTCGTCGGAGAATGCAACTCCGGCTCCCAGGTGCTGCCGATGGTGGGCCGCACGAATCCCGACGTCGTGCTGCTCGACCTGCGCATGCCGGGCGCCGACGGGCTCGCGTGCCTGAGCCGGATTCGCAAGCAGCATCCCGATGTGAAGGTCGTCGTCCTCTCCGTCTCCACGGACGAGAACGTCATCCAGACCGTGCTCAAGCGCGGCGCGAGCGCCTTCATCGTCAAGAGCATCAACCCGATCGACCTGCCCTCCGCGCTGCGGCAGGCGGTCGAGGGCACCGTCTACAGCGCGATCGGCCTGCCCGATCCCGGCGAGAGCGCGGCGCGCGCCGCCGGCCTCACCGAGCGCGAGACCGCGATCCTCGCGGCGCTCGCCCGGGGCCTCTCGAACGAGGCGATCGGCAAGGAGCTCTGGGTGGCGGAACAGACGGTCAAGTTCCACCTCACGAACATCTACCGCAAGCTCGGCGTCTCGAATCGCACCGAGGCCGCACGCCTCGCGTACCAGAACGGGCTCGTCGAGAGCCCCATCGACGACCGCTGATCCCGCGCCGTTCGGCGTATTGCTCATCCGGTAGCCGGCCGCATGAAGACGCCGGTGGACCGATCCCGCCGTCGGACGGCCGACCCCGGCCTGAATCTGGTCATCGCACGCTCCTCCCCTTCGCCGCCGGGCCGGAGAAGGCTCTGGCCCAGCCTCCGCAGCATACGACGGAAGTGGTGCCGGCAAGAAGTCAGCGGCAGGTCTTCCGGCTAGTCGGAGCCGAACCTTCGCCTAGACGCGGAAACCTCTCACTCGAACGAGGGAGCTACTCGCCGCCCGCGCAGCCGATCCCATGCCTGCACGAGATCGCGGCTCACCTCCCTCATGACGAAGACCTTCCTCCGCCTCCTCCTCCTCACTGCAGCCGCCGCCACCGTCGCTCTCGGCGGCGGTGCGGCACGCGCAAACGCCTGCGGCAACTCGAATGGCTACTCGTACGCCGGCCTGGCATCACCCGGTAACGCGTATGGGATCTCGGCACTGATCTCGCCCCTCGACGCATTCGACATCCTCAACGGCCACGTCGCAGGCTGGGTCGGCGTCGGCGGTCCCGGCGAGGGACCGGGCGGCACGAACGAGTGGCTGCAGATCGGCCTGAGCGGGTTCCCCGGCATCGACGGCAGCGACATCTACTACGAGGTCGCGCAGCCGGGTCGCTATCCGACGTACCACCAGGTCGCCGCCAACCTCCCGGTGGGGACGGTGGCCAAGGTGACCGTGCTGGAGATGCGCAACCGGCCCGACTGGTGGCGCGTGTGGCTCAACCACAGGGCCGTCTCCCCCGCGATCCACCTGCCCCAGAGCCACAACCGCTGGAGCCCGATCGCCACCGCCGAGAGCTGGGACGGTGGAACCGGCGGCACCTGCAACACCTTCCTCTACCGCTTCCGCAAGGTCTCGATCGCCCACGCGGCGGGCGGCGGGTGGCACCCGCTCTCGAACGCCTTCCCGATCAAGAGCGCGACGACGAAGGTCAGGCACTCCCCGGGTGCGGCAGCCTTCCTCGCGGCGGAAGGCCAGCCGGCCTTCCAGTTCCTCTCGATCACCTCTTAGCCCACCAGGGCGTTTGGTCTCGCCGAGGCTCGCTACTTCGTGATCGAGATCGGCGTGCCGAGCGGCGCGTAGCGCTTGAGCTTGACGGCCGTGACGTTCGCGACGCGGACACAGCCGTGCGAGACGGCCTGGCCCAGCAGCTGCGGCAGGCTCGTGCCGTGGATCCCGACGACGCCGCCACCCGGCCATTCGGTCAGCTTCGAGTAGGCGCTCGTCTCGACGGCGAAGACGCCGAGGAAGGGATCGTGGTACGGGACGAAGCGGGCCGCGACGTAGTAGGCCCCGAGCGGCGTCTCTCTGCCGGGCGCGCCGACGGCGACCTTGGCGTGCCAGACGTGCTTGCCCTTCCAGTAGAGATCGATCGTGCGCCGGTTGAGCCTGATCTTGATCTTCCCCTTGGTCGGCGCGAGCGACACGTTGGCGGCGGGAACCCAGCCGTAGGTGCCGTTCGGGCGCATCGGGATGCTGATGTGGTACCAGGGGTTGCCGTCGGCGCCCGTCTGCTCGCCGGTCGCGAACATCTCCTGCGGCCGGAAGTCGGCGCGGAAGTCGTGCATCACCTTGATCACCTTCGAGTTCGGGTCGGGCGACTTGCGGACGGCCACGGAGTGGACGAGCAGGGAACCGGCCGCCGGGAAGACGGACTCGATCTTGCTCGGCGCCGACGAGTCGGCGCCGGCGCGTGTCGCAGCTGCCGCGGCGACCAAACCGGCGCAGCCGACCAGCGCGGCGATGCTGAGGATCCGACGACTCACGACGTTGCTGCGTAGACGGTAGCGCCCGCCGGGGACGACGGCTTCCACTGAGGGAGCGTCGCCCGGAGAGTCGTTCCGAGCCCGGGGCTCGTCTCGATCTCGACGGCGCCGCCGAGCAGCCGCACGCGCTCGGAGATGCCCGCGAGCCCGAGCCGGTCGTGGCCAAGTCCGCGCGGGTCGAAGCCGCGGCCGTCGTCGACCACGGAGACGTCGACGAAGGTGCGCTTGCAGCGCAGAACGACCGAGACGCTCGTCGCCTCGCTGTGCTTGCGCACGTTCGACAGCGCTTCCTGGACGACGCGGAAGAGCACGATCTTCTGGGAGTCGCTGAGGTCGCACGTCCCGCCGTCCACCTCGAGGCTCGTCTTGATGCCGGTCGTGTTCTCGAGCGAGCGAAGCTCGGATTCGACCGCTTCCGCCACGGGACGGGCGACCGCGGTGGTCGAGCGGATGGAGTGCGCGAACTCGCGCAGGCTCTCGTCGAGCGCGCTGAGCCGGGCATGGACGTCGTTGAAGCGCCCGTTCACGCGCTGCTTGTAATCGGTGGGAACGACGGTCGAGATCTGGGCCGCGGCGCTCCGCAGCTCTTCCGCGAGCGTGACGATCTCCTGCAGGGGACCGTCGTGCAGGTCGAAGCCGAGGCGCATGAGACGGCGCTCGCCGGCCGCAGCGAGGTCGTGTTCGCGCTGCACTCTCCGGTCGAAGAGCGACGCGCGCTCGAGCAGCGGGGCGAGCGCGGCCGCAGCCTCGGCGAGGTACTCGTCGAGGTGCGCCGAGTCCACACCACGTCCGCGTGCGACGAGTGCGGCGTGAGGGCGATCCCACCGCTCGACGACCCGGACGTGAACCTGAGCCGAGCCGGCGATGACACCGTCGAGCGCCGCGCGCGCAACGTCGCGAAGACGGCGGCTGCGCGGTGCCTTGCCGTGCGAGACGAGACAGGTCGTCCCGCCGGCGGCGTCGACGATCCAGAGCGAGCCGGCCGCGGCGGGTGCGAGCTCGACGAGCAGCATGAGTGCGAGCTCGGCCGCGACGATCGGCGGCAGCTGGGCGAACTCATTGCCGCCCAGCGCGCGGCGGAAGACGGCGAAGGCCGCGGTTTCGGCAGGCAGCCCGAGCTCGTCCGCCGCGGCCGTGACCGCAGCCCGGGCCTCCCCCGGCTCGAACGGATGCTCCACGGCGACGGCGACGATCGCATCGCCGAGGAAGTCGAGGGCCGCGCCCTGGCCCCAGCCGTCGGCCAGGCGCCGCGCTCGCACCTCGGAGGCACGAAGCGCGGCACGCAGGTCGCGTGGAAGGAGCGCCGTACTGGATGCTCGAGGCTTTCCGACGCCGATCGCCGCCGCACGGGCGATCAGCTCAGAAGCCAGGGTCGCACCCGAGGGCGCGACCCGAGCCTCGCCAGCGTCCACACTTTCCACACTCGCATTGTGCGTTCAATCGCCCTGATCGACAATGGGACCGGAGGCCCAGCCGTCGATCAGCTTCCTGAACGCCGCTTTTCGGCCGGCCGGAGCGGTTCCGCGTTGGCAAGCCGGAAAAGGCGCTGCCTCATCCCAGCGCTCAACCACGCCAGATGTGGGGTCTAGGTCCTGCTCTACCCGCTATCGGCCCAGACGCATTGAACACCCCGGAAGCGTGCTGCACAGGTATTCCACACCCCACCCCCGGCTTCCTCTCGTTCAGAAATTGAACGATCTAGCCGTCTTCGCCGGCCACGGGCTCTTCGAGGGAGAGCACGTCGCCCTTCTCGATGCCCGCCTCGGCGGCCGCCCCGGCGGGAAGCTCGAGCGCCGCGACGGCGCGTCGAGCGCCGGCGACGCGCCACGGCCGGAGCCCGTGGACGACGCGAACGACCTTCCGGTCACGATCGAGAAAGACGACGTCGATCGGAAAGCGCATGAAGAACATGTGCACCGACGGGGCTGCGTCGATGAGCATGCCGCCCCCGGGCTCGAGCCCGCTGCGGCCGAGGAGGCCACGCGCGCGCGCGAACGAGCTCTTCGGGACCTCGCAGCGCTCGCAGACGACATCGCCCGCGGCGTTGCGCACCTGGGCGATCGTCACTGCTAGCGGAAGCCCAGGCGGAGCCGCAGAGACTTCGCCGCCTGGTCGGCGGGTTCATCGTCTCGGCCAGCCACTGCCGAACCGGTCTGTCCGATCCCCATCCAGCGGTAAACGGGCGGGGCGTCCTCGTGAACGTCGTCACGCGCAGGCGGAGCCGGGTCCTCCACTGCCCTGGGACCGAGCCTCTCTTTCAGTGCCTTGGCGCCGGCGATGTCCATCGATCAGCTCCTCTGTGACTTCCTAGCCTTCGCAGCTTCGGAAACATGTCCTGCATCATCGACCTCCTTTCGGATGGGTCGCACTGGACCACGGCGCCTTGTGGAAGAGGTCTGGAATTGCCAAGATGGGGCGACCTGCGAAAGGGGGCGAGTGTGGACGATGTGCGGGCGAGCAAGCCCGGCCCGAGGCCGCGTGTGACGGCGGTCATCCTCGACCAGTACTCGCTGTGGCTCGACACCGTAAGACGACTCACGGAACGAGCCGGGATCAAGGTCGTGGCAGCCACGACGAGCCCGCAGTCGGCGAAAGAGGCTCTGACGGCGCGCGCGCCCAACGTCTTCGTTCTCGGCTGCGAGCGCAGGTCGATGGAGACGAGCCTCCTCAACGAACTCCTGGATGTCGCCGCATCGGTGCGCGGACTCACGACGATCGTGGTCGGGAACGACGATGACCCCGAGTTCGTGGAGCAGTGCCTCCGTTCCGGTGCGTACGCGTACATCCTGAAGACGGTGGGGCCAGACGACCTCTCCCGCGCGATTCGACAGGCCGTGAATCGGTCGGTCTACCTGTTCGCGCGACCGTCGCGGAACCCCGGCGGTGCCGGTGCCTCCGTGCCCAGGCTGACCTCGCGGGAACTCGAGGTGCTTCGCCTCGCCGCCGAAGGGCTCCCCAACGCACAGGTGGCCAAGCGTCTGTGGATCAGCGAGCCGACCGTCAAGTACCACCTCTCTCGAACGTACGAGAAGCTCGGTGTTTCGAATCGAACGGGGGCCGCGCGCTGGGCGGAACGCCACGGACTGCTCGACTCGGTCGCGAGCTGACGCGCACCCGGCTACCTCGGCCGCGTCACTGGCTCCTGCTCCTGGCGTGCTTCGTGGTTGTGGGCGCTGGGCTGGCGGGCCGGTCGATCGCCTCGGGGACGGCCCGGGCCGCGGCTCGTCCGTGCGGCGGTCTGCGCAAGCCACCCTCGACCTTCAAGCACGTGATCTGGATCGTGATGGAGAACAGCAGCTACGGAGAGATCATCGGCTCGTCGGACGCGCCGTATCTCAACACGCTCGCCCGCGAGTGCGGGCTCGCCGCGAATTACTCCGCGCTGGCGCATCCGAGCCTGCCGAACTACGTGGCTATGACATCGGGCTCGACCCAGGGAATCAGCGACGACGGGTCTCCCTCGGAGCACCCGCTCGCGGTGCCGAGCATCTTCTCGCAGCTCGGCGGCGGCTGGCGCGCACTCGACGAGTCGATGCC
>JAICME010000105.1 GCA_025929425.1 Thermoleophilia bacterium
GACATGCAGCGGCCCGTTTCCTCGTCGTTCTGCGACTCGGTTGAACCTCCGCGGTCCCCGTGGGCCCGGGAGGTGAGGAACGGTCCGCCCCTGCTTTTCAGGCCTCAGAGGGTAGCAAGCCTCGCGAGCAGGTCTTCGAGCGACAGCGTGGACTGCTCGCCGCCACGCTCGCGCACGGCGAGGCTCTCGTCGCTCTCACGGTCGCCGTACACGATCGTGACCGGGATCTTCTCGAGCTCGGCGGCCCGGATCCGCTTGCCGATCGTCTCCGTCGGCTCGGCGGACTCGGCGCGGTAACCGGCCTCGCGCAGACGCTGCGTCAGGTCTTGCGCCGCGGGGAAATGCGACTCGCCGACCGGCAGCACGCGCACCTGCACCGGCGCCAGCCAGAACGGGAAGGCGCCGGCGTAGTGCTCGATCAGGATGCCCATGAAGCGCTCGAGCGAGCCGAGCAGCGCGCGATGGACGACGTAGGGATGGTGTTCCTCGTTGTCCGCCCCCTGGTAGGTGAGGCCGAAGCGCTGCGGCATCTGTGAATCGAGCTGGATCGTCCCCATCTGCCACGACCGGCCCAAGACGTCGGTCATGTGCAGGTCGATCTTCGGCCCGTAGAAGGCACCGTCGCCCTCGTTCAGGTCGTAGTCGATCCCGCGACGCTCGAGCGCGGCGCGCAACGCGCCCTCGGTGAAGTCCCATTCCTCGTCGGTTCCGAGCTTCTTCTCGGGCCGCGTCGAGAGCTCGAATCGCGCGCTCATGCCGAAGAGGTCGTACAGATAGGACGCGTAATCGAGGCAGCCGAAGATCTCGTCCTCGATCTGTTCGGGAGTGACGAAGATGTGCGCATCGTCCTGCGTGACGTGCTTCACCCGGAGCAACCCGTGCAGCGTGCCGCCCTTCTCGTCGCGGTGGAGCGTCGACGATTCCGCGAAGCGAATCGGGAGGTCCTTGTAGCTGCGCAGGCGGGAGCCGAAGAGCAGCATGTGGCCCGGGCAGTTCATCGGCTTGAGCGCCATGCGGCGGTCGCTTTCGCCGTGGGAGTGCACCCAGAAGATGTTCTCCTCGTAGTTCTGCAGGTGCCCCGAGGTCTCGTACGTCTGCTCGTCGTAGAGCAACGGCGTCTTCACCTCGAGATAGCCACGCCTGAGGTTCTCGCTGCGCCGCAGGTCCTCGAGCTCGTTCCAGATCACCATCCCCTTCGGGTGCCAGAACGGCGAGCCCGGCGAGTGATCCTCGAGGTGGAAGAGGTCGAGCTGAGTACCGAGGCGCCGATGGTCTCGCTCCCGTGCTTGCTCGAGCCGCTCGAGATGGGCGTCGAGATCCTTTGGGTCGAAGAACGCGGTGCCGTAGATGCGCGTGAGCTGCTTGTTGTGCTCGTCGCCGCGCCAGTACGCGCCGGCGAGGCCGGTGAGCTTGAGCGCCTTGATCGGCTTCGAGTCCTGCAGGTGCGGGCCACGGCAGAGGTCGGTGAAGTTGCCCTGCGTGTAGAGAGAGATGTCTCCCTCGGCGGTGTCGATCAGCTCGAGCTTGTACGGGTCGGGCGCGAAGAGCTCCTTTGCCTCGTCTCGCGAGATCTCCCGCCGCGACCACTCGCGTCCCTCGGCGAGCTCGCGGTCGATCTCGGCCTGGATCTTCTCCAGATCCTCCTCGCGAATCGGCTCGGGGAAGTCGAAGTCGTAGTAGAAGCCGTTCTCGATCGGCGGCCCGATGGCGAGCTTCACGCCCGGGTAGAGCCGCGTCACGGCCTCCGCCAGCAGATGGGCGGACGAGTGCCGCAAGACCGAGAGCGCATCCGGGTCCAGCTTGTCGCGCGTGGTCAGGAACTGGATCTTCTCGCCGTCGGCGAGCGGCAGCCGCACGTCCTGGACGCGCCCGTCGATGCGCACGAGAACGGCTTGCTCTGCGAGCTTCGGGCCGATCGCGCGGGCGGCGTCGAGCCCGGTCGCGCCAGCGGGAAGTTCGAGCTCCGAGTTGTCGGGAAGGACGACTTTCATGTCAGAAGAACCGGCCAAGGATATGCACCCCCGCGAGGACGACAGGAACGAGGAGCTGGAGGAGTCTCCGGTGCCCGACCCGACCGCGAAAGAGATGGACGGGGAGAACGACCCGGAGGCCGACTAGCGGGGTGTCGTGATGCGCTCGGAGCGCATGAGCCCGAGTCTAGCCACGGAACTCCATGAGAATCCAGGACGCGCGGTGCTCGTCGTCGGCTTCGTGACGCGAGACCTCGACGAACCCTGCGCGCTCCCACGCCCGGACCGCGCCCTCGTTCCAGGCATACGGATCGACGGTCACGCGAGCGCGACCGCGCTCGCGAACGAGGTGCTCGGCCATCGCCCGCGCGGCGTCCGGACCGAGCCCGTGACCACGCGCAGCGGGGATGAGGAACATGTCGAGTCCCTCGCGGTGAACCTGGAGAAAACCGACCGGCTCGTCCTTCTCCACGACGATCCACGGCTCGACATCCTCGCGCGCGAGCCGCTCCGCCATCTCAGCCAGGGTGAAAGTCTCGCCGTCCCAGTAGCGGGAAACCTCGGGGTCGGCGTGCCAGGCGACCAGACGCTCGACGTCGTTCGCGTCGGCCGGACGCAGCGCCGTCATTCGTCCTCGTACCTGAACTCCCACTGCACCGTCACGCTTTCGGTCGCCCCGCCGGCGCTCCGGTAGAGGGCGTTCGCCGGGCCGTTGCCGGGATCGGTGAGCACGAAGCCGGCCCGGATGCCACGCTCGCGGGCAAGATCGGCCAGCCGTCCGAGGAGAGCGAAAGCGATGCCACGGCGCTGGTGGCTCTCGGCCACGTCCACCTCGTAGACGAAGAGCCTCGCCCGATCGCCGTGGCGGCGCGGCAGCTCATAGGCGAGGACGAGCCCCACCGGCCGCTCGCCGTCGAACGCGACGAGCAGGAACGTGCGCGGATCCGCGAGCAGTGCCTCCGGATCGCCGGGGCCGTCGTGGGTGGCGAGCTCGCGCACGACGCGCTCGTCGCCGGGCTCGAGCAGGCGAACCGAGATCCCGTCCATGCCCGTTGCCGATTCAGGGACCTCGTCCACCACAAGGAGGATCGCATGCCCGGCAAGAGACCGAGCGTCAAGAACGAGAAGCAGTACGAGAAGCTGAAGGAGAAGGGAATGTCGAAGGAGCGCGCCGCGAAGATCGCGAACTCGCCGGGCGCCTCGAGCCGCGGCGGCAAGAAGTCCGGCTCCTCGTCCTCCTCCCGGAGCAACTCGAGCCAGGGCGGCACCACCGCGCAGAAGAAGGCCGCCGGCCGCAAAGGCGGCAAGGCCACCGCACAGAAGTCGTAGAGAGAAAAGGGCGCCTCTTGCGAGGCGCCCTACGACGCAGACGCCGGCTGCTCAGCCGACGGGGACGACGTTGCGAGCCTCAGGGCCCTTCTGACCCTCAGCCGGCTCGAACTCGACGCGCGCGCCTTCGGCGAGGGACTTGAAGCCCTCGGAGCTGATCGCGCTGAAGTGAACGAAGACGTCCTTGCCGCCCTCGTCCGGGGTGATGAAGCCGTACCCCTTCGCGTCGTTGAACCACTTAACGGTTCCGGTTGCCATATGAAAAACACCTCCCTCCGCGGAAGTTCTGAACGGACGGGAGGCGCATGGGCGCGCGACCGGGTCTCGCTCTAGTTCTCGTGCCGAGGGGAACGGTAGCGACAATTCGCCTCTCATGCACGTGCTCGCCGCACCGGACAAGTTTCGCGGCACGCTCAGCGCCCGCGAGGCGGCGGCGGCGATCGCCGCCGGCGCGGCCCGCGCAGGCTGGACGGCGGTCGAGCTCCCGCTTGCGGACGGCGGCGAGGGAACGCTCGCCGTGCTGGGCGGCGGCAACCGGCGGACGACCGTCACGGGGCCCCTCGGCGACCCGGTCGAGGCCGACTGGCTCCTCGAAGAGGACGGCACCGCGATCGTCGAGGCGGCGCTCGCCTGCGGGCTCACGCTCGCCGGAGGACCGGAGCGGAACGACCCGCTCGCGGCGACGAGCCGCGGCGTCGGCGAGCTCGTGTCCGCCGCGATCGCCGAGGGCGCAGCTCGGATCGTCGTCGCCGTCGGCGGTGTCGCATCGACCGACGGCGGCGCGGCTGCGGTGGAGGCGCTGCCCACGCCGCTGCCGGTACCGCTCACCGTCGCCTGCGACGTCACGGCGCGCTTCCTCGATGCGGCAGAGGTCTTCGCGCCGCAGAAGGGAGCGACACCCGAGCAGGTGCTGATCCTGCGCGATCGGCTCTCGCGGCTCGACGTGCCCGACATCCCCGGTTCCGGCGCAGCAGGAGGGCTCGCCGGCGGACTGGCTGCTGTCGGCGGCCTCCTTCTCCCCGGTTTCGACCTCGTCGCCGATCGGCTCGACCTCGCCGAGCACCTTGCCGGGGCCGATCTCGTCGTCACCGGAGAGGGCCGGATCGATGCCACCTCCGTCACCGGCAAGGTGGTGGGCCGCGTGCTCGAACGGGCGGCAGCTGCCGGGGTCGAGACCCTCGTCGTCGCGGGAGAAGTCGCGGCAAATGCGCCTATCGGCGCGCTCTCGCTGGTGGAGCGCTACGGTCCTGAACGTGCGCTCGCCGAGACGGCGAAGTGCCTCGCCGAGCTGGTCGAAAATGGTCTAGCGACCAGCCTAAAGGGACCCTAAGCTGCGGGCCGTAATGCCCAAGCCAGTCGAGAGAACCGGACCACATCTCGCCTATCGCCCTGGCCTCGACGGCCTGCGCGCAATCGCCGTCGCGGGCGTGTTCCTCTACCACTCCCGCATCGACTGGCTACCGGGCGGTTTTCTCGGCGTCGACCTCTTCTTCGTGCTCAGCGGCTACCTGATCACGTCGCTCTTGCTCGTGGAGTGGGAGGCGCGCAACCGCATCGACCTGCGCCGCTTCTGGCTGCGCCGCGCGCGGCGGCTCCTGCCTGCGCTCGTCGTGGTCGTGCTCGCCGCGCTCGTCCTCGCGGCCATCTTCGCGCGTGACGACCTCGCACGCACCCGCGGCGACGCGGTCAGCTCGCTCCTCTACTACACGAACTGGCACGAGATCATCGCCAACCACTCGTACTTCAACCTCATGGGACGGCCGTCGCTGCTCCAGCACCTCTGGTCGCTGGCGGTCGAGGAGCAGTTCTACGTCATCTGGCCACTGCTGCTCGTGCCCGGGCTCGTCCTCCTCGGACGGAAGCGGCTGCCGCTCCTCGTCGTCGCCGGCATCGCCGGCTCCGCGACCCTCATGTGGCTCCTCTACAAGCCGACCGATCCGACGCGCGTCTGGAACGGCACCGACACGCGTGCGTTCCTCCTCCTCATGGGCATCTTCCTCGCGCTCGTCTGGCCCTACGTCGAGCGGCTACGACGTGCGCTGCCGCTGCTCGAGCTCCTCGGCGTCGCCGCGCTCGTCGCCACCGTCCTCCTTTTCCGGCAGATGCACGACTACGACCCCACCCTCTGGCAGGGCGGGGACCTCGCAGCCGCGTTCTGCTTCATGGTGCTGATCGCCGCCGTTGCCCATCCCGGGACCGGGCTCGGCGAGGCGCTCGGCGTGCAACCCCTGCGCTGGATCGGCGAGCGGAGCTACGGGATCTATCTCTGGCACTGGCCGGTGGTCGAGCTCATGCGGCCGGGGGTCGACATCTCCTGGACCGGCCCGGGAGTCGTCGTCGCGCAGGCCGCGATCGTCCTCACTGCGGCCGAGCTTTCGTACCGCTTCGTCGAGCAGCCGATCCGCACCGGGAGCCTGCAGCGGCGACTCGCGCAGCGCCCGCGACGGCTGCGACTCGAGCTCATCGGCGCCGGGGCGATGGGCCTCGTCGCGGCCTTCGCCGTCCTCTTCGTGATCCCGAAGGCGGTGAATCCGATCACGGGCTACGTGAACCCGCCGAAGGTGCGGGCCGCCACGAAGCCGACTCGAACGGTCACGAACCCACCGTCGCACCCGACCACCCGGCACGGCGGCCATAGCGGTTCGGCTCCGCAGCAGCAGCACGCTCTGCCGCCGGGCCGGATTCTCGCGCTCGGCGACTCGGTAATGCTCGACTGCGAGCGCCCGCTGAGGGCTGCGCTCAACCATCGCGCTCGCATCGATGCGAAGGTGGGCCGTCAGATTGCCGACACGATCGACGAGCTCGACAGCCTCCGGAAGCATCACCAGCTGCCGAAGACGGTCGTGATCCAGATCGGCAACAACGGCCCGCTCTGGTACCACGACCTCGTCGATCTGCGGCATGCCCTGCGTGGGATCCCGAACATCGTCTTCGTCAACGTCCGCAACGCCACGAGCTGGCAGGACGAGTCGAACCACGCGCTCAGCCAGTGGCTGCGCGGCTGGCGGGCGGCACACCTCGCCGACTGGTACGGCCATTCGACGAACAAGATGCTCTCGGACGGTACGCACCCCTGGCCGTACGGGTGCATCATCTACGCGCGCTTGATCAAAGACACGCTGCGCTCGGCCTAGCCGGCGGGCTCTCCACTGGGGGCGAGCTCCTCCTGCGGCGCGCGGGTGACGAGGAGCGCGAGCGCCGCACCGACCGCGTAGCCGATGAGCACAGCGGCGATGGCGCCGCCCAGGCCCGGCTTCTCGGTCATGTTCCAGACGACCGCGAACACGACGCCGAGGTTCGAGAACTCGACCACCCACAGGCCGGGATGGAGCGCCATCCGTCGCGCCTCCGGGCCGAGCGGGCCGGGACCGTTCGCCTGCAGCGCCGCGCCGAGCTTGTGCCCGGTCCGCTCGGCGATCCCTCCGCCCTGGACGAACAGAAGGACGAGAGCGGCGATGCCGACGTCGACCCAGCCCGTGCCCATCGACCAGGGGAAGGTGTCTTCCGTGGTCAGGTAGAGGCCGCTGCCGAAGAGACCGAGAATCGCGACCGGGAAGAACTTCCCGACCTGGCCCGCCATCATCCCCCACGGCACGGCCTGTTCGAGCGTGCGCGCGGCGCGGAGCCGCAAGAGGCAGGCGAGGAGCACCGAGCCCGCGCCGATCCCGACGAACAGCGAGAGCAAGTGCAGGTAGAGGACGTAGTGGTACGTGTTCACGGCTCAACTCCCTGTGGTCGATGCGAAGACTGCCCCGAGGCTAGGGGATGCCGCGGACAGGTTCAAGAGGCGCGTAGGCTTCGAGGATGAAGCCGGATCGCGCAGCCGAGCTGCTCCGCGCCGAACGGCTGAGGATCGAGCGGGCGCTCGTCACGCGCCGGCATCAGGACGCCGCCGAGGAGACGGACGTCCAGGATCCCGGGAACCTCGCGTCCGACCTCTACCAGGACGAGCTCGACGAGGGCCTGCGCTCGGATCTCGAAGCACAGCTCGCGGCGGTCGAGCGGGCCGAGCAGCGTCTCGCGGCCGGCGCATACGGCCTCTCGGTCGAGAGCGGCGATCCGATCCCCGACGAACGGCTCGAGATCCACCCGACCGCCGAGCTGACGGTCGAGGAAGAGCGCGCCCGCGAGGGCTAGCCGAGAGCCTCGGCAATCGCGTCGAGGCCCGCGTCGAGGACGTCCTCCTCGATCACGAGCGGCGGGGCGAGGATCAGGACGTTTCCGGCGCGGCCGCCCCGGTCAGCTGCTTCTGCAGGCGCGCGAGGGCTCGCTTTCCGAGCTCTGCGGAGCGTTCGACGAGCCTTCCTCCCGCAGCACGTCGATCGCCGTACAGCCCGCAGCCGCGGGGAGCGCGTTGGCGAGGAACGTGGATGTGACGGCGTCGGGCTCCCACGTCGTCATGAGCTCCGCCCGCCGCGCCCGTGATGCCGGAGGACGCGGTCGAGACCGGGCGGCACGATCGCGGCGAGCCGCTCGTAGAGCTCGGCCCGCATCTCCGACGGCGCAGCCGGCGGGCAGTGCGTCATGACGCCCGCCTGCGCCCGGATCGCCTCCGGTCACGCGCGGATGGCAGTAGCCCACGTTCGCCACCGCGAAGCCGGCGTAGAGGTCGAGGAACGGGGCGCCCCTCCTCGCGGACCTCTTCCGGCGACGCGGTCACCGGAATAGCATCTCACGCCATGTCGGGGCGGTCGCTCTTCGTCGCAGCGCTGCAGACCGTGGGCATCCCCGGCGACCCGGAGGCGACGCTCGGGCAGTTCGAGCGCAACGTCCGGGCGCTCCACTCCACGTTCGAGGGGCTGCAGCTCGTCGTCGCGCCGGAGCTGCATCTGATGGCGCTTCCACCGCTGCTCGACGAGGACGGCGTCGCACCCGGCGACCTCGCAGTGGACGTGCCGGGGAAGCTCACGGAACGGCTCGGCGCGCTCGCCCGCACCACGGGGCTCTGGCTGATCCCCGGCAGCGTGTACGAGCGCGCTGGCGACGCCGTAGCGAACACCGCGCTCGTCGTCTCTCCCACCGGTGAGCTCGTCGCGACCTACCGCAAGTGCTTTCCGTGGCAGCCGTACGAGACGACGCAGCCGGGCACGCGAACGGTCTGCTTCGACATCGACGGCGTCGGCCGCTTCGGGATCGCGATCTGCCACGACGGCGCCTTCCCCGAGATCTTCCGCTCACTCGCGTGGGAGGGCGCCGAAGCGATCTTCCAGGTGACGCTGACCGGGACGTCGGACCGCGATGCCGAGACCGTGATCGCGCGGGCGAACGCGATCGTGAACCAGGTCGCGGTCGTGAACGTCAATGCGGCGGCCCCGGTCGGGAACGGCCGCAGCCTCGTGATCGACCCCGAGGGCGCCGTGCGCTACGAGGCGGGCACCGCCGAGGAGGTGGTCACCGCCGTGCTCGATCTCGACCAGGTGCAGCGGGTGCGCGAGCGAGGGAGCTTTGGGATCAACCGGTTGTGGGAGGAGATGGACCGGGTCGGACCCGGGCTCGAACTCCCGCTGTACGGCGGCTACCGACCGCGGCCGCGGTAGAGCTCGAGCACCTCTTCGCGCGGGAGCGCACGTCCGACGGCCGGTGGCAGCCACCGTCACCGAACGTCTACGTCGGCGTCACGAATCCGCACGACGACGCACAATCA
>JAICME010000086.1 GCA_025929425.1 Thermoleophilia bacterium
AAAGGTCTCCTGATCAGCGCGATCGAGGATCCGAGCCCCGTCCTCTACTTCGAGCACAAGCACCTCTACCGTCGCATCAAGGGCGAGGTCCCGGAGGAGCGCTACACGACGCCGCTCGGCAAAGCGCGCATTCACCGAGAGGGCAGTGACGTCTCCGTCGTCACGTGGGGCGCGATGGTCTACACCGCAGAAGAGGCGGCGCAGCAGCTGGACTCCGACGGTGTTTCCGTCGAGATCCTCGACCTGCGCACCGTGATGCCCTGGGACAAGGCCGCGGTCCTCGAGTCCGTGCGGAAGACGTCGAAGGTGCTCGTCCTCCACGAGGACACGCGCACCGGCGGCTTCGGCGGCGAGATCGCAGCGACGATCGCCGAGGAGGCATTCGAGGACCTCGACGCGCCGGTCAAGCGCCTCGCTGCGCCCGACTGTCCCGTCCCGTTTTCGCCCACGCTCGAGAAGGCGTTCATCCCGCAGGTCGAGGACGTCGTCGCGGGTTTACGCGAGCTCGCGGAGTACTAGAGGGGAGAAGGAATGGCCACGGAGACCGCAGACGACGTCGTGATGCCGCAGATGGGCGTTTCCGTCTCAGAGGGGACGATCACGCGCTGGCTGAAGCAAGCGGGCGAGCAGATCGAGGCCGACGAGCCGCTGCTCGAGATCTCCACGGACAAGGTCGACACCGAGGTGCCGAGCCCGGCCTCCGGAACGCTGACGCAGATCCTCGTCCAGGAAGGCCAGACGGTCGACGTCGGCACGAAGCTCGGTCAGATCGGCGGCGCCGCTGCAGGCGAAGCTCCTGCCCCGGCGGAGGAGACCGAGCCTGCGCCGGCCGAGACCGAGCCGGCTCAGCCAGCTACCGCCGAGGCCGCAGCAGAAGCCGACGCCGCGTCTCCCGCCGAGACCCCCGCGCCGACGACGCCCGAGCCGTCTGCGGCTCCACCCGCAGCGCCGACGCCCAGCGGCAACGGCAAGGCATTCGTGTCGCCGGTCGTGGCACGCATCGCCGGCGAGCACGGCATCGATCCCTCCCAGGTTCCCGGCACCGGCTCAGGCGGCCGCGTGACGAAGAAGGACATCCTCGCCTTCGTCGAATCCGGCGGAGCGCAGGAAGCTGCTCCTCCTCCACAGCAGGAGGCCGTGCCACAGCAGGAGGCCGTGCCCGCAGCGGCACCCGAAGCGCCGCCTACACCGCCGCCCGCCCAGGCGCCACCACCTCCGCCGGCGAAGCCTCCCGCTCCCGCCCCGGTCGCAGCCGGTGAGACGCTGCCGGGCGAGACGGTCGAGCCGATGACCGCGATGCGGCGCGGCATCGCCGAGCACATGCGCCGCTCGGTCGACACCGCCGCGCACGTGACGAGCGCGATCGAGGTCGACTTCACGAAGGTCGTGGCGGCGCGCCAGTCGCTGAAGAAGGAGTTCCAGGCGAACTACGGCGTCAACCCGACCTATCTCGTCTTCGTCGCGTTCGCGACGGTGAAGACGCTGGCCGACTACCCGTTCATCAACGGCGAGATGCGCGGCGACTCGATCGTCACGCGCAACTTCGTCAACCTCGGCATCGCCGTCGAGCTCGCCGAGGGCAAGGGGCTGATCGTCCCCGTCATCCGCAACGCCGAGACGCTGAACATGCTCGGCATCGCGAAGGGCATCGTCGAGATCGCCGACAAGGCGCGCAACAAGAAGCTGGTGCCGGACGACGTCCAGGGCGGAACGTTCACGATCACGAACCCGGGGGGCTACGGGACGTTCCACGGGACGCCGGTGATCAACCAGCCGCAGTCGGCGATCCTCGGCACGTACGCGCTCGTGAAACGGCCGTGGGTGGTCACCGACGAGAACGGCAATGACGCGATCGCGATCCGTCCGGTGATGAACATCACTCTGACCTACGACCACCGGCTCGTCGACGGCGCCTACGCGGGCCGCTTCCTCCGCGACCTGCGCGAGCGGCTCGAGGGCTGGGAGGGCGAAGAGGGGTAGTGGCGCAGCGGCTCGTCCCGTTCCTCGGTTACGAGGACGCGCCCGCGGCAATCGACTGGCTCTGTGCCGCGTTCGGCGCGACCGAGAAGGCCGAGGTGCGCTCGGCGGACGCCAACGGCAGGGTCATGCACGCCGAGCTCGACATCGAGGGCTCCACGATCTTCCTCTCGACTCCGGCGGACTACGTCGCCTCGCGGAAGCACCGGGAGAGCTGCGAAACGGAACGCCGGATGCACGACAACCCATGGGTCATCGACGGCCTGTGGGTAGAGGTGGACGACGTCGACGCGCACCACGCGCGGGCGGCCGAGGGAGGAGCAAAGATCATCCGCGGGCTCGACGAGCCCGGCATCGGCTACCGCATCTACACGGCGGAGGACCTCGAAGGCCACCGCTGGATGTTCGGTCAGCGCCTCTAGGCGACCGCTTCGAGCACGTCCGCGAGGGGTCGCGGAATCTCGCTTCGTCCCATCGCCTCGATGAGCAGTGGCGGATAGCGGAGGTAGCGCCCGCCGTTCTGCAGCCAGCGACGCAACTGCCGCTCGACCGGAAGGCCGCGCCAGAAGATCTGATTCTGGAAGTTGCGAAACGTCTCGAGCTCGCCCTGCGCGGCGACGACGTCCTGGACACGCTCGGCGCCGAGCGCGCGGATCAGCTCGTCCTCGAGATCCTTGTCACACACGTACGTCGCGTCGCCGAGAACGCGCCGGAACCAGCGCTCCTCACCGGCATCGCAGAGCCCGACAACCGGTTGCCCCTCGTACTCCGCAAACGCCCGACGGATCGCCTGTGCGCCGCCGATCGGGACGATCTCGATCCCGTCCAGGTTCAGGCCGAGCCGCTGCGCAACGGCCTCGAGCGCGAGCCGATCGGTGATGCCCTCGACAAGGACGACAGACATGCCCCGACGCTAGCCTGAGTCCGTGGCAACCGGCGGCTACGTCCTTCAGCTCGGCGAGGTGCCGTACCTCGAAGCCTGGGAGCTGCAGCGCTCCCTCGCAGGCGCGGTGTCGCAGGGCGCGATCCCGGATACCGCCATCCTCCTCGAGCACCCTCCCGTCGTCACGTTGGGACGGCGTACCGACGAAACGGCGGAGCTGCACGTCCCGGAAGACGCCGAGGTAGAGGTCGTGGAGACGAACCGCGGCGGCAAGTCGACGTACCACGGGCCGGGACAGCTCGTCTGCTACCCGATTTTCGACCTGACGCGGCACGGCCGTGACGTGAAGGCGTATGTCCGCAACCTCGAGGAGGCGCTGATCGGAACGCTTGCGCCGCTCGGCATCGCGGCGACGCGACTCGAAGGACTGACCGGCGTCTGGCTGCAGCGGCCTCCACGCAAGATCGCGTCGATCGGCGTCCACGTCTCGCGCTGGGTGACGACGCACGGCTACGCGCTCAATGTCGACCTCGACCCGGCGCCCTTCACGGACTGGATCACGGCGTGTGGGTTCGAGGACGCGATGTTCACCACGATGGCGCGGGAGCTAGGCCGGCCGCTGACGGTCGACGAGGTGCGGCCGCATGCGGTCGCGGCGCTCGAGGACGTCTTCGGGCTCGAGCTCGAGGAGCTGTCGGCAGACCAGGGCGCGGGCCTCTGGCCGCAGCCGCTCCACGCCCAGCTGGCCGCGAGGACCTAGGGCAGCCAGCCCTCCTGGTACTCGGCAGGCTCCGAGTCCGGGAAACGCGCGTAGGCGATTTTCGCGCTCGTCGTCTCTTCCTCGGCGCTCGCGTCGTGCCTCATCGCGACCTCGGAATACGGGTAGCCGCCCCAGTCCGGCCCCGCCTGGTGCTCCTGGGCGCCGAAGGCAAGGATCACGGACGGTCCCGAACCGGCGCCCACGATGGTGTGCGGGACAGGCGCCGGGCAATGGAAGAAGTCCCACTGCCTGAGCGGACGCTCCTCATCCTCGACGATCAGGAGCGCCTCGCCCGAGAGGACGAGGAAACCCTCCTGGTCCGCCTCCCAGTGGTACATCGACATCCGATGGCCGGGCTCGAGCACGAAGAGGTTGACAGCAACCTCTGCCGAGTCATCCTGGACGAGATCCTTGACGCGACCGCGGGGGCCCTTCTCCCACCACTGCCCATCGCGCGCGTTGCTGACGTACCAGTCCGGCACGCACGGACTCTACGCGCGCAGACCGTCCAGCACGACGTCGAGATAGAGCCGCCACTGACCGGACGGCGCGGCGAGCAGCGCCGCGCGGATGAGCGGTCCGACCTCGGCCGGCTCGAGATCGCTCCGCACTGCGCCGGCGCGCTGCGCACGTGCGACGACCTTGCGACCGAGCTCGTCGAGCTCGGCGCCGCGGGGTTTCTCGCCGCAATGAATGACGCACTTGTGCAGGCCCGGCGTGCTCATCGCGAGCTCCGCAGCCTGATGGGCGAAGTCGAAGAAGGCCTGGCCGGGATCGTCGGCTTCGAGCGCCTCCTCGGCGATCGCGCACATCTGCGCGACGTGCCGCTCGATGACCGCGTACATGAGGTCGTCCTTCGTCGGGAAGCGGCGAAAGACAGTGCCGTGGCCGACGCCGGCCGCTCGGGCGATCTCGTCGATGCTCACGTCGGGGCCCGACGCGGCGAACGCCGCCGTCGCCGCATCGAGCACCCGCTCGAGATTGCGCCGCGCGTCTGAGCGCAGCTCGGTCATCAGCCGACCGGAACCGGCTCAGCCTCGGCCGAAGCCTCGATCGCGGCGACGTCTTCCTTGCGTAGAAGGGCCACCAGGACGACGAGGGCCAGGCCGACGAGCACGCCCGCGCCTGCGAACGCGTAGTGGAAGCCGTGGACCTGAGTAGCCGCCGAGACGCCGTGCGTGTGGCTCGCCGCGATTGTCGAGAGGATCGCGAGCCCAAGCGCACCGCCGACCTGCTGTGAGGTGTTGAAGAGCCCCGAGGCAAGTCCCTGATCCTCGTCCTCGAGACCGGTCGTCGCCACGAGCGTGAGCGGCATGAAGATCGCGCCCATCCCAAGCGAGCCGATGATCATCCCCGGCAGGACGTCCATCGCGTACGAGCCGTCGACCGGCATCCGGGCGAACAAGACCATCCCGATGACCGTCAGCACCATGCCGACGGCGGCAACGGGCCTCACGCCGATCCGCGGTGCGAGGCTCGAAGCGAGGCCTGCCGAGAGCATGACCCCGGCCGTGAACGGCAGGAACGAGACGCCTGCCTTGAGCGGCCCGAAGCCGAGGATCTTCTGGATGTAGAGCGAGTTGAAGAAGAACATCGCGAACATCCCGGAGAAGGCGAGGAACATGGCCACGTTCGCCGTCAGAAGCGAGCGGACGCGGAAGATCGAGAGCCGGACGAGCGGCTCTGTCGAGCGCTGCTCGATGAGGACGAACGCCGTGAGGAGTACCGCGGCGGCGATGAAGGAGACGATCGTCTGCCCGGAGCCCCAGCCGTGCGAGGCCGAGTGGACGAGCCCGTAGACCAGCACCATAAGTCCGCCCGTGACGGTGATCGCCCCGGCGAGGTCGTAGCCCTGATGCACGTGCTCGTCCTTCGACTCCGGGACGATCCGCAGTGCGGCGAGGAAGGTGAGGATGCCGACCGGGACGTTGACGAAGAAGATCCAGCGCCACGACAGCGACTGGGTTAGCGCACCGCCGAGCACGAGGCCGACGGCGGAGCCGCCGATCGCGATCGCCGCCCAGACGCCGAGCGCCCTGGCGCGCTCCTTGCCCTCCGCGAACGTCGTGGAGATGATCGAGAGGGCAGCCGGAGAGATGAGCGCGGCGCCGAGACCCTGCAGCGCGCGGAAGCCGATCAGCTCTCCTGAGGTCGTCGCGATCCCGTCGAGCAGCGAAGCGGAGGTGAAGACGACGAGACCGACGAGGAAGAGCCGCTTGCGTCCCAGCAGGTCACCGGCACGTCCGCCGAGCAGCAGGAAGCCGGCGAAGACGAGCGTGTACGCGTTGATCACCCACTGCAGGCTGGCCTCGTTCTTGAAGCCGAGCGAAGACTGGATGTGCGGCAGCGCGACGTTCACGATCGTCGCGTCGAGGACGACCATGAATTGCGCGAGGCAGATGATGACGAGTACGACCCAGGGATTCGTGGAATGGCGGCTCATAGATCTCCTTCTACGTAAGCGGACTGCACAGTCCGTTTCAGGCTAGCAGCGGTCTGTCTCCCTACGCCACATAGACTGGAACGCGGTCATGGAGTCATTGCTTCCCGTCGCCGAGCGGCCTCGTAGGCCCGAGTGGATGAAGGTTCGGGCACCGTCGAAGGACGGCTCATACTTCGACGTGCAGAAGCTCGTGCACGGGCTCTCGCTGCACACGATCTGCGAGGAGGCGCGCTGCCCGAACATCTCCGAGTGCTGGGGCCGCGGCACCGCGACGTTCCAGATCCTCGGCGACACCTGCACCCGCGCATGCCGGTACTGCTACGTCCACTCCGGCAAGCCCGACGCGCCGCCGGACCCGCTCGAGCCGCTGCGGCTCGCGCAGGCAGCGGCGCAGATGCAGCTCAAGCACGTCGTCGTCACCTCGGTCGACCGTGACGACGTCCCGGACCGCGGTGCCGGCCACTATGCCGCGACGATCCGGGCGCTGAAGGCGAAGCTGCCCGAGGCGTCGGTCGAGGTGCTGACGCCCGACTTCCTCGGCGTCGAGGAAGAGGCGCTGCAGACGGTGCTGGCCGCGCGCCCCGAGGTCTTCAACCACAACATCGAGACCGTTCGCCGGCTGCACGCGCGGATGCGCGGCGCGAAGGCGAGCTACGACGGCGCGCTGTGGCTGCTGCGCCGCGCGAAGGAGATCGCCTCCTACGCTGAGCCGCTCTACCCCGTGCTCACGAAGTCCGGGATCATCGTCGGCCTCGGCGAGACCAACGACGAGATCGTCGAGACGATGCGCGACCTGCGGGCGAACGGCGTCGACGTCGTGACGATCGGCCAGTACCTCCAGCCGAGCTCGAAGCACGCGCCGATCGACCGCTGGGTCCACCCCGACGAGTTCCGCTGGCTCCGGGAGCAGGGCGAGGCGCTGGGCTTCGGATCGGTCTTCTCCGGCCCGCTCGTGCGCTCGAGCTACCGCGCCGACGAGCAGAAGCACGCTGTGCTGGCAGCGAGGCCGGCAAAACCGGCCTCGCCCGGCGGGTAGACCGACGCCGTCGGCGTCCCGGCGCGACGGGCCGCGGCGCGGTCGCCTACTGAAACGACGAGGGCCCGGCGGACCGGGCCCTCGTGAGGTTCCCCTTCTTCTTTTGGGTGCTAGGGCGTGACCTGGCTGATGTACGTGCCCCAGTTCGCGAGATCCGCGCCTTGCACGAGTCCCGGGATCCATTCGTTCGCAACCCAGATGCTGTTGCCGTCCACGGCTGCGAAGCCGTAGTCGCCCCAGCGCGCGACTCCGTCGGCGCCTTCCGCACGCAGCCCCGAGAACCCATCGTCCGGGACCGTGGCCTGGGCGGCGACGTGCAACGTGGTCGGCGCGGAGTCCGCCGAGTCGTCGAACGTCGTGTACGCCGCACTCGGGAAGAAGTCGGGCCCGATGAGCGAGACCCCGACGACGACCTTGCCCGAGGCGGTGACAGCGATCGACGGACGCGTGACGCTGTTGCCGTCCACCGAGAGGTAACCCTGCTTGTCCATCGTGCCGCTGACAGCGCCGGACTCGTCGACCGACGGCGTGAGCATGAAGTAGGCCGTCCCGACCTGAACGCCACGATTCGGCGTCTTCACTGTCGTGTCGAGCGCGCCCCACAGATGGCCGTCCTCGAAGATCGCGGCCTGCATCCTGTCGTCGCCGCCGTCGATCAGGCTCTCGTGCTCCCTGAACGAGTCGGTCAGCGGCGTCGGACCCTTCGGCTGCACGATCGCCGGCGGGAGACCGTAGACCTCGCTCGTGACGATCTTGTCGGTGAGGTGGACGTCGGGCGTCGTGTCGTTGAGCGAGCCGGTGTTCGTCAACGCCCAGATCGCGATCCGGTTGTCGAGCTGGAACGGCTTCTTGCCGAACTCGAGGCCACCGAGGAGATACTCGGTGCCGTTGTCAGAGGAGTCGAATTCGCCCGTCGGCGAGAGCGCCGGCTGCAGCGAACCGGGGATTCCGTTCACATAGTCCGTCTGGTCCAACGGGATCGGACCCTGGGTGCCTTCGAACCGCTGCACGTTCGGCGTCGTCCCGTTCATCAGCGCCGACTTCTGGATCGCGTAGACCTGCGCACCGTTGAAGCCGGGCGTGTTGGGATCGATCGGGAACTCGTTCGTCGAGATGTAGACGCCGTTCCCGTCGATGCCGACCAGCGGCTGGTCGCCGAAGCACGGGCAACCCGGATGCGTCGCTTCCCCGTCCCGCCCGTCGTTCGTCATGTCGAGCGTGAAGAAGTTCCACGTGGATGGATCCGTGGTCGGATTCGAGCCCTTGCTCGTGGCGATCTGGACCTGCCCCGGCGCCTCGAACGCACCCGTCACCGGGTCGCGCCCGAACGAGAGCATCGTCATGAAGAAGCGGTTGGTCGAGGCGTCGTAGAAGCACCGCGGATCGGAGACGAACGGGCCGATCACGAGATTGTTCGGGTCGGTGCGGTCGATCTCGTGCTTGCCGAAGAAGAACTCGTCGAACGACTCGAAGCCGCCCGTCTGCGTGCCAGTGGTCGTGTCATACGTCGTGAACAGGTCGTTGACCGGCTCGATCAGCTCACCGTTGCCGACGCAGAGTCCCTGATCCGGCGGCTCCAGGCTCAGCTGGTTGCCACCATCGGCATCCCTGCGCTGATTGTGGAACGTGAGCCCTGCGAAGTTCGTGCCGAGCTCCGTACCTGGTTGTGCGACCGCCAGCGGTGCCGGTCGCGGCGCGGCAGTCGTCGCAAGATGCGCCGGGCTCTGATTGCCCGGGATCTGGCGGTCGACAATCGCTCCTTCAGGCCCCGAAACCGGCTTGACCTCGGTGACACCGGGGCCGGTGGACTTCGCCGAGGCTGTCGTCGCGACGGCGACGGCGAGTAGCGCGAGGCCGAGCAGCAAGCCGAGCTTGCGATACCTCATGTCTGATTCTCCCCCTTCGTTTTGTGCCGCATGTACCGGCGCTCCGTGCTGCATTGCCGGCGCGGCAGCGTGAGCTTCTCAGATCCTCGCGGGCTCCGCAAATCGCCTGCACACCTCGGACTTCCGAAACTGCCGGACGGCAGCTGGTCCCACTCGACGCGCGCTCGTGTTATAGGGTCCCGCGGTTCAATCCAGGGGCTCGATTCCGGCGCCGTCCGGAACCGGGAGCGACCAAGAGAAGGGGGAGGGATCTTGCGCAAAGCGACCATTGGTGTCTTCGCGACACTTGTCGTCCTTGCGGTAGTTGCAGCCACCGCGACAGGTCCTAAAGCAGCGACGAAGCCGTCGTCGCTGCTGAAGCCCGTCCAGCAGCAGCTGCTCAAGGTAGGGACTGGAACGCTCACGGGCTCCGCGCCCGCGTCGACAGTCCCCACCGGTCTGCCGAACGAGATCGATCCGGCGACTCTCGCCGACGCCGACTCCGGTAACGGCGGCGACGACAACAACGACAATGGCGGCACGAGCCGCACGCTGCCCGGCGCCGTCAGAGGCAACGGACATGCCATCAGCGCCACTGCCAGGACGAAGGCGCACGGCGATCTCGGCGCCAACTGGCAGGGCCTGAACTTCCACGACCAGCGCTTCGCGAACAACGGCAACCAGTTCTCCGTCGAGCCGCCCGACCAGGGGCTCTGCGCGGGTAACGGCTTCGTGGTCGAGGCCGTGAACGACGTGGCGCAGGTCTACGACACCAGCGGCAACGCGCTGCTGAACGGTGGGAACGCCGTCGACCTCAACACGTTCTACGGATATCCCGCCGCGATCGACCGCGTCGGAGGCACCGGCGACGGGCCGGAGATCACCGATCCGTCGTGCATCTACGACGCCGGCGTGAACCGGTTCTTCATGGTCGTGCTCACTCTCGACCGCGTCGGCACGACGGCCACGATCGCGCAGACGGACCACCTCGACATCGCGGTGAGCGACTCCGGCGATCCGACCGGGAGCTGGACGATCTACAAGCTGCCGGTGCAGGACGACGGCACCGACGGCACGCCGGACCACGGCTGCTTCCAGATCCTGAACCACCATCTGGTCCACGGGGCATGCCTCGGCGACTATCCGCACATCGGCTCGGACGCGAACGGGATCTATCTCACGACCAACGAGTTCTCGCTCCAGCCGGGGGCTCCGGGCTTCTTCGGCTCCCAGATCTACGCACTCTCGAAGCAGGGGCTCGCGAACGGCACCATCAGCACGTTCGAGCACTTCGACACCCTTGGGGCCGGTCCCGACGGCGCAGGCTTCACGGTGTGGCCCGCTCAGTCCGCCGGCACGAACTACGACTCGGACAACAACGGCACGGAGTTCTTCCTGAGCTCGCGCGCAGTGTTCTCCGACGACGGCACGAGCGACAGCATCCTC
>JAICME010000097.1 GCA_025929425.1 Thermoleophilia bacterium
TCCTCCTGCTCGAGCACCTCTCGGAGGCGAATGCCGATCCCCTCTTCGCCGGCCGACTCGGCGACGCTGACGAGAGCCTCGTAGGTCGCCAGCTCGAGGTGCTCGGCGGCGAGCGCGGCGACGGCGTGGGCGAGGTCGCACATCACCGGGCCCTCGCAACGGCTCGCGAGTTGCTCGTGCTCCGCGACGAGCCCGCGGAGCGCCGAGCTCTCCTCCGGCTCCGCAGGCAGGTCGAGATCGTCGAGGACGTCGCGAACCGTCCGGACATGCCCTTCCGTCTCGAGACGGTGACGGTCGAAGCTGCACTTCAGGTCTGTCGCGTGCACGCGCTCGCTCAGCTCCGGCAGCACCTGATCGGCGAGCTGCTGCTCGACCCAGAGCATCTGGCGGAGACAAGCCGCGAGCAGCTCACGCGGCGTGGCGAGCGGTTCGGCCATCGCGCCCGCCGTTCCCGCCACTCGCGATCCGTACACTCGTACCACCGGGGTGTCGCGCGCGGCGCGGCTGAGATCACACCCGTCGAACCTGATCCGGGTCATGCCGGCGAAGGGAGGTAGATGAGCGAGCGCACGCCGAACTGGGGAATCAGTCCCGTGCCCGATCGGCTGCGGACGTTCGGCGCGCTCGAGAGCGGGATGTTGTGGAGCAGCCTCGGGCTGAGCCTGCTCGTCCTCGTCGCGGGCGCCTTCCTCGTTCCCGCGCTCTCGCTGCCCAAGGCGCTGCTGGCGATCCTGGTCGGCGGGATCTTCGGCAACGCGCTACTGGGCTTCGCCGCCGCGCTCGGCGCCGAGGCGGGTGTGCCCGCGATGGTGCTCCTGCGCGCGCCGCTCGGCCGCGCCGGCTCCTACCTCCCCACCGGGCTCAACGTCCTGCAGAACCTCGGCTGGACGATCTTCGAGGTGCTCGTCATCGCCACCGCGGCGCGGGCGCTCGTCCACGGCCCGCTCTGGGTGTGGAAGCTCGCGGCCGCGGCAGCGGCAACGATCCTCGCGCTCGTCGGGCCGATCGGGTTCGTCCGCGAGTGGGTGAAGCGCGTCGCACTCTGGGTCGTGCTCGCCTCGCTCGCCTACCTCACGTGGTGGGCGCTCCACGACGCGCATCTCGGAGCGCTCTGGTCTCGGTCGGGAAAGGGCGGTCTCAGCTTCTGGCAAGGGGTGGACCTGATGGTCGCGATGCCCGTCTCCTGGCTCCCGCTCGCGGCCGACTACACGCGCTTCTCGAAGGACGGCCGCGGCGCGTTCTGGGGAGCTGCGGTCGGCTACTTCCTCCCGAACGTGTGGCTCTACGCGCTCGGTGCGATCCTCCTGCTCTCGCGCGGTCTCGCGGACGCGCCTTCCGTCATCGACGCGATCGCGACGGGCGGGATCGGAGCTGCGCTCGCACTCGTCGCCCTCGGCGTCGACGAGACGAAGGAGCCGTTCGCGAACGTCTACTCCGCCGCGGTCTCGCTGCAGAACGTGCTGCCGCGCGTGCCGCAGCGCGTGCTGATCCTGGCCGTCGCAGCCGTCGCGACCGCGGGCACCTTCGTCGTCAACCTCGTCCACTACCAGGACTTCCTCTATCTGCTCGGCTCGTTCTTCGTGCCGCTCTTCGGCGTCTTGCTCGCGCAGTGGCTCGTCGGGCGCCGCGACGCCTTCGCGGCTCCGGAGATCCGGCCCGCTCAGATCGTCGCCTGGCTCGCGGGCTTCTGCCTCTACCAGTGGCTCGCGCCGGTGGGGCCGCATCGCTGGGTGCACCTCGTCGACCACACCCACCCGGGCCAGGGCGCGGTCGGAGGCTCCCTGCCGAGCTTCGGCCTCGCCTTCGTCCTCTCGCTCGCGCTTACGCTTGCGGGTCGTGCGACCGCTCGCCGTGATCGGGCCTCTTGCGCGTGACGTCGTGGACGGCCGCGGCTCGCGGATCGGCGGCGGCCCGTGGTACGCCGCGCGCGCCGTGCGCTCGTTGCAGCAGGAGGCGATCGTCGTCGCGAAATGCGGTGAGGCCGAGCAGCGCTCCTATCTGCGGCTACTCGCCGGGCTCGGGTTGCCGATCTCGCTTTCCGCCGCCGGTGAGACGACCGCTTTCTCCTTCCATTACGACGCCGAGGGACGCCGCGAGATGCACGTCGAGATGCTCGGAGAGCCGTGGAGCGAGACCGATCAGCCGGAGCTCGCGCTGCGTCGCGTCGAGTGGGTGCACGTCGCGCCGCTGCTTCGGGACGACTTTCCGCCGCAGGCGCTCGAACGGATCGCCCACCGGCGCCGGGTGCTCATGGACGGCCACGGCCTCGTCCGCGCGCGACGGGTCGGCCCGCTCGCCCTCGACGGCGCCTTCGACCGCGCGCTGCTCCGCCACGTCGCGATCCTCAAGCTCGCCGAGGAGGAGGCGCAGGCGATCGTCGGCGGCGACGGCGAGCTCGAGGAGCTGCGTGAGCTCGGTGTGCCGGAGGTCGTGGTGACGTTCGGCGCCGGCGGCTCGCTCGTCCTCACCCGTGACGCGGCGGTGCGGGTGACGACGCGACCGGCCCGCGGCGATCCGACCGGAGCGGGCGACGCGTTCTCGGTCGCCTACCTGAGCGCACGCGCCGGCGGGCACCGTCCGATCTCGGCCGCGCGGCGTGCGAGCGCCCTCGTCTCCGCCCTCCTCTCGGCGGCGCCGCGATGATCGCCGCGGTCGGGACGGTGGCGGGCGTGTTTCTCGTCGATGTGGAGGACGAGACGCTGCTCGGCGAGGGGAACGAGGTGCCGGTGACCGAGCGCCCCGATGTCCCGCTGCCGCGCGTCGTCGCGGCGGCGAGCGCAGGCTCGACAGTGATCGCCGTCGTCGAGCACCGGCCGCCGCTGATGCTCTCGAACGACGGTGGAGCGACGTGGCGCGAGGCGGGTGGCGGCCTGCCGCCGGGCTTTGCCGTCGCGATCGCCGAGGACGAGCCCGACCGGATGCTCTATGCGGCGCGCAACCGGCTCTACGTCTCCGCCAACGGCGGCGTGTTCTGGCGCTCACTCCCGTTCGAGCTGCCCGACATCGACTCGGTGGCCTGGATGGACTGAAGGTAGCGCTCGACCTCGTCGTCGGAGCGCAGTTGTACCAGCGCGAGGTGGGGCAGAGCCGCGACACGCTCCGGCACGTCGTGCCGGTGGCGCCGGTGGTTTCCCAGGATCCACCACGGGATCCAGTAGCGCGTCAAGACGTGGCGGATCTGCTCGCGGTTCCCGTTCCACAGCTCTTCGCGGGTAATCGTGCGCCTGATCGTCCGGCGGAGGCCGCGGGCGAAGGTGCGAAGGAGCGGGGGGTCGAGCAGGACGACCGTGTCGGCGCGCTCCAGGACGAGCGATCCGAGCTTCGCACCGTAGTTCCCGTCGACCACCCAGCCGTCGGTCGCGGCGTCGAGAGCGGCACGGACGCGAGCCTGGAGCACCTCCGCAGGCGTTTCCTGCCAGCCCGCGTCGTGGTGAAGCGCGTCCAGTTCGACGTGTGGGACGCCGAGCAGTTCGGCGAGCCTTCGTGACACGGTCGTCTTGCCCGAGGAGGAGCCGCCCATGACGGCGACCCGCTTCACCCGTCGGCGGCCGCGAGCGCCCGACGCAGAACCTCGGCCATCGGATGCGAGGCGTGGGCGAGGAGCACCTGCCGCTTCGACGGCGACAGGAGGTCCGCGAGCGCGCTGCCGAGGAGCTTCGGATCGCAATGCCGAGCCTCGAAGTCGGCGAGCTGCTGTCTCAGCAGCATGTAGTACGGGTCCGCCGGGGACGCCGCCAGCGCCGCGTAGTGCGTGAGGTACTTCACCGAACCGTGCGCGAACGCGACCGCATCCTGGCGGCATGACGTGGATGTGGGATCCGTCGTCGCAACGGTGGCCGTGCCGCCCGGGTAGATGCCGTAGCGAACCGTCGTCTGCGCCGCGGCGCCGCCGTGCGACGAACCGCAGCCGCAGGCCAGAAGGACGAAACCTGCAACCAGGCAGGCCGCACGTCTCACAACCGGAACTCGCCGCGCGCGACGATGATCGCCGAGCCGCCGACCTCGATCTCCTCCGGCGAGCGGGCGACAGCATGAAGCCTCGACGGACGGCCGATCTCCGCCCCCTGCCGGATCACGATCTCTTCGCCGAACTCGATCCGCCCGTGCCGGGCGAGATGGAGCGCGAGCGGCCCCGCCGCAGAGCCGGTCGCCGGATCCTCGTCGACACCGTGCGCAGGCACGAAGACGCGCACCTTCCACGCCTCGCCGTCGCGCGCGAAGCACACCGTGCCCCACTCCGAGAGCTCCCCGAGAGCGCCGAGGTCCGGCCGCAGGGCCGCGACGGCCTCGGGAGACTCGAGCTCGATGTAGACATGGCCCGGCCCCTGCCGGTACAGCTCCACGGGCAGGGCGCTGCCGCCCACGCGGAGCAGCCCGAGCAGCTCGTCGGCGCGCTCGTACTCCTCCGCGGTGACGACCGGCTGCCGCATCCAGCCGAACGTGATCCGGGACCCGTCTCGCTCGAGGCGGATCGGCACGATCCCGCTGTCGGTCTCGAGCCGGATCTCGTCGAGCTGGAGCGGCCCGGCGAGGACGAACGCCGTCCCGAGGACCGGGTGCCCCGCGAAGGGCAGCTCGAGCGTCGGCGTGAAGATCCGGATCCGCACGTTCCCGTCGCCGTCAGGCGCGTAGACGAAGACGGTCTCCGACAGATTGAGCTCGCGCGCCAGCCGCTGCAGCTCGGTCTCGGGAATCTCGCGCGCGTCGGTGAAGACGGCGACCGGATTGCCGGCGAGCGGAGCATCGGTGAAGACGTCGGCGACGACGTAGCGGAACGGGCCCACAGCGGCAGTGAACCACAAGGTATGACCCCGAAGCAGTTCGCGATTGAGGCCTCTATCCGCGGGGCAAGCGTCCCCGCTCTACCCTTCTTCGAGGATGCATGCGATCGAGGTCAGCGGCTTGCGCAAGGCCTACGGGAACCTCGAGGCGGTCCGGGGGGTCGACTTCACGATCGAGGAGGGGGAGGTCTTCGGGCTGCTCGGGCCGAACGGCGCGGGGAAGACGACGACCGTCGAGATCCTCGAGGGCTACCGCAAGCGCGACGCGGGGGAGGTGCGCGTGCTGGGAAGCGATCCGGACCGTCCGGAGCCGGACTTCCGCGAGCGGATCGGCGTCGTGCTGCAGCAGTCGCAGCTCTGGCCGAACCTGACGGTGCGCGAGACGCACAGGATCTTCGCCGGCTACTACCGGGCGCCCCGCGACGTGGACGAGGTGATCGCTCTCGTCGGCCTCGGCGAGAAAGCGGACTCACGGGTGAAGACGCTGTCCGGCGGCCAGAAGCGGCGGCTCGACCTCGGCATCGCGCTCGTCGGCGACCCGGATCTCGTCTTCCTCGACGAGCCGACCACGGGGTTCGATCCGCAGGCACGCCGCGCCGCGTGGGAGATGATCCGCTCGCTCCGCTCCCTCGGCAAGACCGTCCTCCTCACGACGCACTACCTCGACGAGGCGGAGCAGCTCTCCGACCGCGTCGCGGTGATGCGGGAGGGACAGATCGTGCGCGTGGGCACGCCGGCCGAGCTGACGACGACCGACCTGCAGACGGAGATTCGCTATCGGCAGAACGGCGAGGACGTCCTCGTGCGGACTGACGAGCCGACCCGTGTGCTCGCCGAGTTGACGTCTGCCGCGGTCGCGCGCGGCGAGGAGCTCGAGGGCCTGCAGGTGCGGCGCCCCACGCTCGAGGAGGTCTACCTCGCGCTGACCGCCGAGGAGGAGGTCGAGGCGTGAGCGCCGAGGCGATCCGTCTCGCGGTACGCCGGCCCGCCCGGCGGCTCTTCGCGCATCAGCTCCGCTCGGAGCAGCTCGTCTTCTGGCGGAGCCGCGAGGCCGCGTTCTTCATCTTCCTCTTTCCCCTGCTCTTGTTCGTCCTGCTCGGCTCCGTCTACTCGGGGAAGATCTACGGCGTTCCGGCCCCAGAGGCCCTGCTCGCCGGGCTCGTCGGCTACGGCTGCGCAAACACCGCCTTCGCCGGGCTGGCGATCCAGCTCGTCATCCGGCGCGAGAACGGGATCCTCAAGCGGCTCCGCTCGACCCCCCTGCCACCCGCGACGTACGTCGTCTCGCTGCTGATCTCGACGCTGATCGTCTTCGTTCTCCAGACCGTCGCGCTGTTCGTCATCGGTCGCGCGTTCTACGGGACGCCCTTCCCGTCGGACGTCGGCTCGTTCGTCGCCGCTCTCGTGATCGGCGCAGCCGTCTTCGCCGCGCTCGGCACTGCGACCGCGTCGGTGATCCGGTCAGCCGAGGGGTCGTCCGCAGTGGTCAACTTCATCCTTCTCCCGATGGCGTTTCTGACCGGCTCATTCGGCCCGACGCACCGCTATCCAGCCTTCCTCCGCGCGATCGGCGACGTGCTGCCGCTCAAGTACTTCATCAAGCTCGTGAACTCCGTCTACCTCCACGGCCACGGCTTCTGGACGCAGCCGGGTGCGCTTGCCGTGCTGGGGGCCTGGGGGGTTGCGGGGCTCGTCTTCACCGCGTTCAAGTTCCGCTGGGAGCCGCGCGAGGGTTAGGGACTTCGCTCGGGCGGATAACGAGCGGAGAATGAGTCCACTGCTCGACGAGCCCGCCATCTCCCTCCTCGTGCGCAAGCACGACGACCCCGGAATCGAGGTGCGCGTCAACTTCGGCGTCTTTGCCGGCAGGCACGCGACGCCGGCCGAGATCGACGAGCTCGCGGCGTCCCTGAAAGATCGCGTCCCGGCGTTCGCGATCGTGGCGGAGGAGCGGCACGAGTACGGCGGCACGGTCGAGGCATCGGTGCACCAGGTCGTGGTCGAGGTGCCGCGCGAGCACGCCGAGGATCGTCCCGACGTGCTCGCGGAGAAGATCGTCCTAGCCGCGAACGGCTGGGCTCTCGACTGCATCGCCTCGCGGCACGGCCCCGGTTCGCTCTAGCTCGCCGCGAACGTCACCGTCACCGCTGCCTGAATCTGCTGGGTTCCGGCCTCGATCGGGACGGAAGCTGCATCCCGCGCGGCCGCGTACATGGGCACAGGCTGTGCCGCGTTGTCGCCCTCACGCACCTTCAGCAGCGATCCGAGCATGAGCCCTGCCCCGTCGGCGAGTGCCTTGGCCTTCGTCCTTGCGTCGCCGATCGCCTTCTTCAACGCCTGGCCGTAGAGGGACGCCTTGTCCGCGGTGTCGAGGTTCGGTCCGTCGACGTTATTCGCGCCGGCCCGCACAGCGGCGTCGACGAGCGCGCCCGACCTGCCGAGCCCGGCCGTGACCTGAACCGAGTTCGACGCCTGGTAGCCGGTGATCCGGGTCCCCTCGTTCGACGTCTGGGGCCAGAGGGAGACCTGTGTCGTCTGGATGTCCGCGGAGTCGATGCCGGCTCTCGTCAGCGCGTCGCTGATCGCTCGAGCTTCGGAGGAGTTGCGGGCCAGCGCTTCGGTCGCGGTCGCGCCTTGTGAGGTCACGCCGAAGTCGAAGGAGGCTCGGTCGGGCGTCGCGTCGACGGTGCCGCTTCCGGTGACCGTGATGAGGGTGCCGGCTGTCGGTGTGGCACTGCGGCCGAGGCGAGGCTGCGCGACGCCGGCGATCGCGGCCGCGACGACCAGCACGCCGGCGAGGAGGAGGATCGTGCGGAGTCTGTTCATGCACCTGATACGGCGCCGAGGAACTGCGTGTCACTTCATCAACACGATGCGGTCCGTTGACGAGGAGTCGCTGACCGCGATCACTCGACCTGGCCGGTGTGCGTCGTTGGGTCTCCGAGCTCGTCTGCGTAGACGCGTATTTCGCCCACCGGTGTGAATCCGAGTCTGGTGAGGATCGGCATGGACATTCTTCCGGCCTGCACGGTCAGGGCAGGTGTGCCTCGTTGTACCGCTTCGTCCCAGCGGGCAAATGTGAGGGCGCGGTAGACGCCGCGTCCGCGGGCGTGGGCGAGCACCGCGGCTGCGGACAGGTTGACGCCCGCATGGCCGAAGGTGGCTGCGGCTGTTCCGACGACCTCGTTCCCGATGCGCGCCAGAAAGCGCCGCAGTGGATTCCCGGGCTGTCTGTACTCCTCCCAGCGCCGGGGCCGTGCGGCTCGCGCTTCGGCGCGCATCGCTTCGGGAACCGCGAATGCGTCCTGAAGAACGGAGATCGCGGCCGTGAAGTCCTCGTAGCTGTCGACTGTGCTGACACTGATCTGCGGGTTGCCGCCTCTTGGCGCCCGGACGAGCGCCATCGCATTCACGGTCGCTTCGAGGCCGGTTGTGTCCTTGTTCACCAGCCCTTCTGCCTCCAGCGCGGAACGGAGAGGACCGTGCTCTGGAGCGATCCACCAGGCCAGCACCCGCTTCCCCCGCTCGCGGGCGGCCGCGCGGGCAACGGCCACCGCCGCCGGCACATCCGCCGGTCGCAGGCCGAGCGGCTCGACCCGTGGCGCGACCGGGCCCGGCGTGAAGGCGACGAGGATCCCCTCCCGTTCGATCCGCTCCTCACCCGGCGCGGGCGGTAACTCGCGCAGCGGATGAAGAGCGAGTGCCGCCACCGCGGGCCCCACATCCATTCACGCGAACCTACAACAGCGACCCAGACAGGAGGACTCCGCTGGGCCAGTGCTAGGAATGACTCCTGAGCCCGCGCCTCGTCGTGAACCCAACCAGCTTGAGTGGGCGCCGTCCTCTCGCCGAGAACTGTGAGTTCTACGCCGTAGCCGGCAGGTACGGCGTCCAGCCGGACGGGATCCGCGGCGCTGCCAGCTTGATGAAGAGCGTAGGCGTCGGAGCCCGCGGCGAGGTGTGGAGCACCATTCCCGCCTGCTCGATCGTCCGGTCTCCCTTGCGCAGGTTGCAGGGCGCGCAGGCGGTGACGACGTTCTCCCAGATCGACTCGCCCCCCTTCGACCGCGGGACGATGTGGTCGAGCGTGAGGCGGCCGTTCGTCGTGCCGCAGTACGCGCAGCGCCAGCCGTCGCGGGCGAAGAGCGCCCGGCGCGAGATCTTGCGCTGGATCGCGCGCGGCACGCGTACGTAGTGGATGAGCCGGATCACGTGCGGCCAGATGAAGCTGCCCGTCGACGAGCGCAGCGGCTTGTCAAGCCGCTCCACGACCTCGGCTTTCCCCTTGTAGACGAGCACGTGGGCGCGCCGCACCGTGCACACGTTGAGCGGCTCATAACTTGCGTTCAAGACGAGAACGTGCTGCACCTTGGGGAAAAGTAGCAGCGCCCTGAGCGGCTACTGCGCCGTTTTCATGGCGCGCTCCACGGCGTCCTGCTCTTCCGGAGAGAGGGAAACCGCGGCTCGCCCGTCGTCCAACTCCTTGACGTAGATCCGCGCGTAGTCCCTTCCCTGGATCGCGCTGAGGACGACCCCGCTCCGCGAGTTGTCGAGCAGCGCCACCGAGGCGGACTGGTGCCCTCCCGTGCTCTCGAACGCGTCGTAGCGGACGACGGCGAGCCGCGACACGGTCGAGTCCACGCGACGCTCCAGCCGCGACAACGCCGCAGCGACCTCGTCGAGCGTGCGGTGCAGGCCGTCTATTCGGCCCTGCAACGAGACCGCGAATTCCACGAGATCCTTGCCCCCGTTCCCCAGCAGCGCGAGCTGCGCGTTGCGGACGCGGCGCAGGCGCA
>JAICME010000113.1 GCA_025929425.1 Thermoleophilia bacterium
CGGTCCGAGAGGTCGCGGATCGGCGAGTGCTGCGACTCCGGCGTCGACTCGGCCCACTTGTTGTCCTCGAGCACGAACACGGCCGGCACCTTCCACAGCTGCGCGAGGTTGAGCGCCTCGTGGAACGTGCCGATGTTCGTCGCGCCGTCGCCGAAGAAGGAGACCGCAACCCGCGGCTCGCCGCGCAGCTTGAACGCGAGTGCCGCGCCGGCGATCTGCGGCAGTCCGCCCCCCACGACCGCGTTCGCGCCGAGGTTGCCGCGCTCGACATCGTAGAGGTGCATCGAGCCGCCGTAGCCGTGGGAGCACCCCTCAGTCTTGCCGTACAGCTCGGCCATCAGCTCGTTCGGATGCGTCCCTTTCGCAAGTGTGTGGCCGTGCGCGCGGTGCGTCGAGGCGATGACATCTCCGTCCTCGAGCGCGCGGCAGACGCCGACGGCACAGGCTTCCTGGCCGATCGCGACGTGGAGGAAGCCCGGCAGCTCGCCGGCCCGGAAACGCTCCTCGACCTTCTCCTCGAAGCGGCGGATGAGGAGCATCTCCCGCAGCACGTCGCCGAGCTCGCTCTTCGGCAGGGTCGTCCTCTGCTCAACCTTCGCCATGGGCCGGAGTGTACGGTTGGCGCCGTGCGGCTCGTCGAGCAGTGGAACGGCATCGAGAGCGGCTTGGATCCGAGGTGGAGCGACCTCCGTTTGAGCCTTCGAATCGACGCCCGGGAGGCGCGCGAACGCGCTGCCGCGCTGCTCGGGCCGGCCGGCCCGGGCCTCTCCGGCAACACCGTCCGCTTCTACGTCAGCCGCAGCGGCCACGGGATCGGACCCGAGGCAGCGCGGCGGCTGCTGGGCCGGATCGACGCGGAAACGATCCCCGGTGCGCTGACCCTCGTCGGGACGAGCGAGGCGGAGGCGCCCGCGCAGGTCGCGCGGCCCACCCTCGCGGCCGAGTGGCAG
Organism: Thermoleophilia bacterium; assembly: GCA_025929425.1. GTDB lineage: Bacteria > Actinomycetota > Thermoleophilia > Gaiellales > Gaiellaceae > Palsa-739. The sequence goes on from JAICME010000113.1 coordinate 951, forward strand.
GCGGCGCTCGAGGTGCTGCCGTCGGACTGGAGCGACGTGCTGGCCGAGCTCGAGCTCGATTCGAGCGCGGACGTCGATCGCGGAGCCGTCCTCTGCGCTCCGCTGAACCCGATCCAGTCGACCGGCCGTCCCGGCTTCCGCTTTCGCTGCGCGAGCGCGCACGGGTACGGAGCATCCGCCTCGATGGTCGCTCGCTGCCTCGCCCGCCTCGACGAGAACGGGATCACGGGGCACATCCGCATCACCCGCTCGCTGAGCGACGTCCACCCGGTCGGTACGCAGGGGGCGACCTTCCTCGTCGGGCGCCGCCCGGCCTGATGGCCGATCCGGCCTCCTGGAAGGTCGTCGAGCGCGGCTGGAGCGTCGTCGCGAACGACGGGAACGAGGTCGGCAAGCTCGACCAGGTACTCGGCGACACCGAGGCCGACATCTTCGACGGCCTCGCGGTCGGCGCCGGGACCGTCCTCGACCGTCCGCTCTACGTTCCCTCGGAGAAGGTCGGCTCAATCGAGGAGGGCACCGTGCACCTGACGATTGATTCCGCGGAGTACGGGCAGTTGCAGCCGTATGAGCAACCGCCTCCGAGCGAGCACTTCCTCGCTCCCTAGAATGATCCCGTGAACGGACTTTCCGGTGCAACCAAGCGCGTCGCCGACCACGCGCGCTCGATCGTCCAGCTCGAGATCCAGCTCGCTGCGACCGAGCTGAAACGCAAGGTCGCCGCGCTTGCGATCGGGATCGGGCTCGGCGTCGGCGCCGCTCTGTTCGGGCTCCTGGCCATTCTGTTCGGGCTCGCGGCGGCAACGGCGGGAATCGCGACCGCGTTGCCCGTGTGGCTCTCTCTCCTCATCATGTTCGGCGGCCTGCTCCTGCTCGCGGGGATGCTCGGAGCGGTCGGCGCGGCTCTGCTGCGGAAGGGCTCGAAGCCGGTACCGGAGCAGGCGATCGCAGAAGCTCAGATCACGACAGAGGCGCTACGGAATGGCCACTGAGTCCGAGCTCCGCCAGGAGATCGCCGCCGAGCGACGCGAGCTGACCGACGCGGTCGCCTCGTTGCGCGAGGAGCTCGGTCAGACGGCCGAGCGCGGGAAGAAGCTGGCCACCGCGGCCGGTGCAACTGCCGGCGCGGCTCTCGCGCTCAAGACGCTCGTCCGTCTGCTGCGGCGCGCCGACTAGGCGCGCAGGACCGCGCCGAAGCGCGTCGCGAGCGCGTCGACGATCGACGCCCGCACCGGCGCGACGTCCTCGTCCGTCAGCGTCCCCTCGGGCGAGCCGAAGGCGAGCCGGAACGCGAGCGAGCGCTTGCCCTCGCCGATCTGCTCGCCGCGGTACTCGTCGAAGACCTCGAGCTCGCGCAGCAGCTCCCCGGCCGCCTCGCGGATCGCGGCGAGCAGCTCGGCCGCCGACACTTCCTCGTCGACGACGAAGGCGAGATCCTGGCGCACCTCCGGATACGGGCTCACGGGCTCGAAGGCCGCCACCTGCGGCGCGGCCTCCGCGAGCGCGTCGAGGTCGAGCTCGAACGCGCTCCACGTGCCGTCGAGCACCGTCGGGTGGAGCTCGCCGAGCCAACCCTCCGCCGTGCGGGCCGCCTTGCCGGGATGGAGGAACGCCTCGCTCGTCCGCTCGTAGGTCGGCTCGATGCCGAGCGCGGAGTAGACCTGCTCGACTGCCCACTTCGCCTCGGCGAAGCCACCGTCGGCGATCCCGGCGAGGTGCCACCGCTCCACGGGCAGGTCGCCCCCGCTTGCGCGGTAGACGCGCGCGACCTCGAAGAGCGCGACGTTCTCCTCGCCCGCATCGGCGTTGCGACGCGCGGGCTCGAGGAGCGAGGCGTAGAGGACGGTGCGGAGTGCGGCCGCCTCGGCCGACAGCGGCTCGGGCAGGCGAAGGTCGCCGTCGGCGACGAACGACGGCGTGTACACCTCGGCGTAGCCGGCTCCGAGGAGCGCGTCCTCGGCGAGCCGCCGTAGCCGCTGCGGGCGCGTCAGCCGGCCGAACATCGCCTGGCGGCGCGGCAGCGTGAAGGGAACCTCGGGCAGCTTGAAGCGCGCAACCTCCTCGATCAGGTCGACTTCGCGCGTCACGTCGCGCGCGCGCCAGGTGGGCACGCGGAAGCCGCTCTGCAGCCGCTCGAAGCCGACGCGGCCGAGGATCTCCGCCTGCTCCTGCGCCGGCACCTCGAGGCCGATCACCGCGCTGGCGCGCTCGGGCCGCAGCCGGATCACGGCCGGCTTCGGCAGATTCGCCCGCACGTCCTCCGCTCCCGTCCAGCGCGCGCCGCTCAGCTCGACGATGAGCTGCGTCGCGTACGTCGCCGCCTGCCCTGCAACGTACGGATCGACGCCCTTCTCCCAGCGGTTCGAGCCCTCGGTGCGCAGCGCGTGATGCTCGGAGCTGCGGAGGATCCCGACCGGCTCGAAGTTCGCCGCCTCGAGCAACACGTTCTTCGTCGAGGCGGAGACCTCGGTCTCCTCGCCGCCCATGATCCCGGCGAGCCCGACAGCCCGTTTGCCGTCGGCGATCACGAGATCCTCGACGCTCAGCGTCCGCTCGGCGCCGTCGAGCGTGCGCAGCTTCTCGCCTTCATTCGCGCGCCGCGCGACGAGCCCGCCGCGCAGGAGGTCGAGGTCGTACGCGTGGAGCGGGCTGCCGAGCGCGAGCATCACGTAGTTCGTGACGTCGACGACGTTCGAGATCGACCGCACGCCGGCGTTGCGCAGCCGTCCCTTCAGCCAGAGCGGCGACTCGCCCATCGTTACGTCGCGGAAGACGCGACCGATGAAGCGCAGGCAGCCCTCCGGATCCTCGATCCCGATCCCGACCGGCTCGTCGCCTTCCCGCTCGGGATCCTCGCCCGGCATCGGCGCGAGCTCCCCGCCGAGCAGGGCTGCCACCTCGCGCGCGACGCCGTAGACCGCGAAGAGGTCGGGCCGGTTTCCGGTCGGGTCGAGGTCGAGCACCTCGTCGACGAGCGGGAGGACCTCGGCGAGCGGCGTGCCGGGCTCGAGCGCATCGTCGAGCACGATGATCCCGGTGTGGTCGGTGCCGAGATCGAGCTCGTCCTCGGCGAGGATCATCCCTTCCGACAGCTCCCCACGGAGCTTGCGCCGCTCGAGAACGAGCCCGTTCGGAAGCGTCGCGCCCGGCAGCGCCACGGCCACCTTCGCGCCGGCGCCGAAGTTCCAGGCGCCGCAGACGATCGAGTAGGGCCGGTCCTCCCCCACGTCGACGGAGGTGAGCTGCAGCCGGTCTGCGTCGGGATGCTTCGTCGCCTCGAGCACGTGCCCGACGCGGAAGAGGCCGAGCTCTCCCGTAACTCCTGCGCGGTGAACGCCGTTGACCTCGGCCGTCGAGACCGAGAGCGCCTCCGCGATCTCCTGCGTGGTCGCGTCGACGCGGACGTACTCGCGCAGCCAGCTGAGCGGGATCCTCATCGGAACTGGCGCAGGAAGCGCAGGTCGTTCTCCCAGAAGGGCCGGATGCCGGCGATCCCGTAGCGCAGCTGCGCCGTCCGCTCGATCCCCATCCCGAAGGCGAAGCCCGTGTACTCCTCGGGCCCCCAGCCGACGAACTCGTAGAGGTACGGATCGACCACGCCGGAGCCGCCCATCTCGATCCAGCCCGAGTGCTTGCAGATCGGGCAGCCTGCGCCGCCGCAGTTGAAGCACGACACGTCCGGCTCCATCGACGGCTCGGTGAACGGGAAGTAGTGCGTGCGAAAGCGCATCTCCCGGTCGGGCCCGTACAGCTCGCGCATCACGTGGAGGAGCGTTCCCTTGAGGTCGGCCAGCGTGATGCCCTCGTCGATGGCGAGCCCCTCGAACTGATGGAAGATCGGGAAGTGCGTGGCGTCGATCGTGTCGCGCCGGTAGACGCGGCCGATCGAGACCATGTAGATCGGCGGCCTCCGCTCCTCCATCTTGTGGATCTGCGCCGGCGATGTCTCCGTGCGAAGGACGGTGTGGTCGTCGAGAAACAGCGACGCCCGCGGCGAGCGCGCCGGGTGCCAGTCGGGGAACCCGAGCGCGTCGAAGTTGTAGCGGGTCGTCTCGACCTCGCGGCCGTCGACGATCTCGTAGCCGAGGCCGAGGAAGATGTCCTCGACGTCGCGGCGCACCAGAGTCGAGGGGTGGAGCGTGCCGCGCGGCCGCAACTTCGGGGGCCCGAGCAGCTGGGCCGGCAGGGTCACGTCGACCCGCTCGGTGACGAGCCGCTCCTCGAGCTCGGCGCGGGCAAGCTCCTCCTCGCGCGCCGTGAGCGCGGCTTCGACCGTCTCGCGCACCGCGTTGAGCGTCATCCCTGTCTCGCGGTCGCGCACGTTGCGGAGCGCGAGCTTGAGGGCGCTGCTGCGGCCGAGATAGTGGATACGGACTTCGTTGAGCGCGGCCAGCGTTCTCGCTTCGGCCGCGGCGCTCAGCGCCTCCTGCTGGAGGTCGGTGGGATCCACGGTGGCGACCTTATCCAACGGTTTCTCCTCCTTTCGCGGGCATGGGAACGGGCGACGGCTCACGCCCCGGCCCGAGCTGAGGAGACGACGCCCTACCTGCGCGCCGACACCCCGGCGACGGGCCGGGGCGGCATAAAGGCGAAGACGCGCGAAGCAGGCATCCGGGTCGATACTACCGCCGTGAGCGAATACGACGCCTGGGCCCCCGTGTACGACGCATGGGCGGCCCACATGACGGAGGACGTCGCGCACTATGTCTCGCTCGTCCGAGAAGCGGACGGGCCGGTAGTCGAGCTGGCGGTCGGCAGCGGCCGCGTGGCGATCGAGGCCGTGCACCAGACGGGAAAGCCGCTGCTCGGGATCGACTCGTCGCCGGCAATGCTCGCGATCGCGCGCGAGCGCGCGGCGGGCCTGCCGCTCGAGCTGCGGCTCGGCGACATGCGCGACCTCGAGCTCGACGAGCCCGCCGCGTTGATCTACATCCCGTTCCGCTCGCTGCTCCACCTGCACGGCTGGGCAGACAAGCGGCGCGTGTTCGAGCGAGTCGCAGCCTCGCTCCGGCCCGGCGGCCGTTTCGCGTTCAACGCGTTCGCCTTCAGCCACACGGTCGCAGCGCGCCTCGACGGGACGACCCAGGATCAGAACGGCGTCGTGCATACCCTCCGCTACGTCCCCGCCGACAACCGGATCGAGATCACGCGCGACGACGGCGCGAAGATCAGCCTCTGGTGGGCGACGAAAGCCGAGTGGGACGGACTGATCGAGGTCGCCGGGCTCGAGGTCGAGGCGTTGTACGGCGGCTTCGAACGCGAGCCGTTCACGGACGAGTCGCTGGAGTACGTCTACGTGACGCGTAAGCCCTGAGCGTCTACGACCCGATTGCGCGGCTCTACGACCCTTGGAGCGCGAGCGTCGTCGAGGACATCTCGTTCTACGTCGACGAGGCGCTCGCGGCGGGCGGCGAGGTCGTCGAGCTCGGGGTAGGAACGGGCCGAATCGCCATCCCGGTCGCGCTCGCCGGTGCGCACGTGATCGGCGTCGACTCGTCGGCCGGGATGCTGGCCGTCTGCGCCCAGCGGGCGCGCGAGGCCGGCGTCGCAGAGCGTCTGGATCTGCGCGTCGGCGACCTGCGCCGGCCGCCGGTCGACGAGCGCGTCTCCCTCGTGACGTGCCCCTTCCGCTCCTACCTCCACCTGCGAGACGACGCCGAGCGGCTCGAGGCGCTGCGCGCCGCGCGCGAGCTGCTCCGGCCCGGCGGGCGCCTCGTCTTCGATGTCTTCACCCCGTCGCGCGAGGACATCGAGGAGACGCACGGCCGCTGGATCGAGCGCGAGCCGGGCATCGACGAGCGGGCCGACTGGAACCTCGCGGCGCAGACGCTCACGCTGTCGGTGCGCGGCCGCGAGGGAGCCTCGACGATGATGCTCTGGTGGGTCCAGCCCGCTCGCTGGCACTCTCTCCTCGCCGAGGCGGGCTTCGAGGTGCTCGAGTGCTTCGGCTGGTTCGACCGGCGGCCATTCACCGGTGGCGAGGACAGCGTCTGGATCGCCCGCCGAAAATGATCCGCTCGCAAATTGCGACAAAATCGTTGCGGCGGGGCCTTGATCCGGTGACCGCGAACACGTAGGTTCCTTCTTGCGCCGAGCACGGAGCGCGAGTAGGTCGAAACTTCGACCGAGCGGTCAGACGAAGCGGGAGCAATCCCAAAGCGGAAGGCCGGTTGGACGAGGCGGACGAAAGCGAAACCGGCTCGGCGAATCTCTGGTCCGGCCTCCGCAAGGGGGCGGCCGCTTTTCTAGGCCGGGTTTCGCGAGAGCTCGTAGAGCGCGATCGCGCCGGCCATCGCGACGTTCAGCGACTCGCCTCCGCCGGGCTGCGGAATCGATGCGAGCTCGTCGCAGCGCTCGAGCAGCTCGCCGGGAAGTCCCTCCCGTTCCGCGCCGAGCACGAACACGACGTCACCGCCGAAATCCAGCTCGGGAAGCGGGATTCCGCCGTCCGGGACCAGAGCCACGCGCTTCCCCCTGGGCTCGTCGAAGCCGCTCAACGGCACGCGAAAGAGCGCCCCCATCGAAGCCCGGACCGCCTTCGGCCCGGTGGGGTCGGCGCAGCCTTCGGACAGCGCCACCCCGGCCCCGAACGCGTCCGCCGCCCGCAGCAGCGTGCCGACGTTGCCGGGATCGCCGACCCGCCACAGCGCGAGCGTCACCGGCCGCAGTCCGCGCGGCAGATCGTCTCGCCGGTAGACCGCGATCACCCGCGGCGGGTGCGCGAGCGACGACACCTCGGCGAGCAGCGACGGCTCGACGTTCTCCCCTGCGATCAGAAGATCGACGGGCTCGATGCCCTCGGCAACGAGGTCCTCCCCTTCGACGGCGAACAGCCCAAGCTTGTCCCGCCAGCGCCGGTCGTGGAGCTTGCGGACGAGCTTGAGCCGTTCGTTGTCGCCAGAAGTGATCAGGCGAGCTAGCTCTGGGCGAGCGCGGACTTCGCCTGCTCGGCGATCGCGCTGAACGCCGCGGGGTCGCTGACCGCGAGGTCGGCGAGCACCTTCCGGTCGAGCTCGATGCCGGCCTTCGTGCACCCGTGCACGAACTGGTTGTACGAGAGGTCGTTCGCGCGCGCGGCGGCGTTGATCCGGGTGATCCAGAGCTTCCGGAACTCCCGCTTCCGCACCTTCCGGTCGCGGTAGGCGTAGACGAGCGAATGCTCGACCTGCTCCTTCGCGTAGCGGTAGTGGGTGCTCTTACGCCCCCAGTAGCCCTTCGCCTGCTCGAGGACCTTGCGGCGCTTCTTCTGCGCGTGGACGGCTCGCTTGACGCGCGGCATCGCTCAGCCCATCCCCAGCATCTTCTTGACGGCGCTGCGGTCGCCGCCCGTGACCTCGCGGTCCTTGCGGAAGCCGCGCTTACGCTTCGACGACTTCTTCTCCAGGTTGTGGCTCCGCATCGCCGGCCGGCGCAGGATCTTGCCGCTGCCCGTCACCTTGAACTTCTTC
>JAICME010000012.1 GCA_025929425.1 Thermoleophilia bacterium
GAGCTCGTCGAGGGCGAGTCGTTCCGGCCGAGCCGCGAGGAGGTCGCGGCGGAGCTCGTCGTCTTCATCCGCGAGGCGGTACGCGAGCTCGGCGAGCAGCGCGCGGTCGGCTTCCTGAAGAAGTTCTACAGCTGGTACCTCGGGCACGGGCGATTCCCGAAGCCGTTCAAGCAAGAGCTCGTCCAGCTGCGGACGACGGGGGAAGTCGTGACGCGCCTGTTCGCGGCGGCCCCCGGAGCGGCGCCGCTCGTCGAGCGGCTCGAAGCGGAGCTACCGACGGCCGACGAGGTACTGCTCGACCGGCTCCCGATCTCGGTCTACGGCGGAGGTTGACCGTGCGGATGCACGCGGACGAGGTCGACACCGACCCGTCTCTCGTGCAGCGCCTCGTCGGCGGCCGATTCCCGGAGTGGGCCGATCTTCCGGTCGAGCCGGTCTTCCCGCTCGGCACCGACAACGCGAACTACCGGCTCGGCGACGACAAGCTCGTCCGCCTCCCCCGCCAGCCCGGAAAGGTCGCAGCGCTGGAACGGGAGCTCGAACTGCTTCCGCGGCTTGCGGCGTCGCTACCGCTTCCGATCCCCGAGCCGCTGGGGCGAGGCGAGCCCGCGGAGGGATTCCCGTTTCCGTGGGCCGTCTACACCTGGCTCGACGGTGAGAACGTGCGCGTTGACGAGATCCGGGATCCGCAGCGCGTGGCGGCCGAGTTGGCGGAGCTCATCCTGGCCATCCGCGCTTTCGATCCGACCGACGCGCCACCGGGACTGCGGCGCGGAACGCTCCGTGAGCTGGACGGCTGGGTGCGCGACCGCACTGCGAAGCTCGACGACGGGTACGACCGCGCCGCGATTCTGGCCGCGTGGGACGAGGCGCTCGACCTGCCCGCGTGGGACGGTCCGCCGACCTGGTGCCACTGCGACCTCGATCTCCGCAACATCGTTTTCCTCGAAGGTCGGCCCAGTGCCGTGCTCGATTGGGGCGGAGCCGGGCTGGGCGACCCGGCGAGCGACGGCGCGACCGCGTGGAAGGTGCTGCCAGCCGAAGCGCGGGCCGTCTTCTGGGAAGCGCTCGGGGCGGACGACGAGGAGATCGCGCGCGCCCGCGGCTGGACGCTGATGCAATGCGCGGGGGCCCTCTCGTACTACACGCCCGAGAACAACCCCGCGCTCTTCCACGAGGCGGAGCGCTGGCTCACGGACCTTCTCGGTTCCGCTCCCAGACGATCCGGAGGCCCGCGAGCGTGAGGAACGGCTCGACGTGGCCGATCGTGCGGGAATGCGGTGCGATCAGGTCGACGAGCCCCCCGGTCCCGATCACCGGCGCCTCGACTCCGAGCTCGCCGCGGATGGCCTCCACGATGCCGTCCACCTGCCCCGCGAAGCCGTAGACGAGCCCCGACTGGAGGGCGCCGGCGGTGGTCTTGCCGATGACCTGCGGCGGCTCCACGTAGTCGACTTTGACGAGCCGGGCCGCGCGCGCGAAGAGCGCCTCCATCGACACCTCGATGCCGGGCGCGAGGACGCCGCCGACGTACGCCCCGGCCGAAGAGACGACGTCGAAGTTCGTCGACGTGCCGAAATCGGCGACGATCGCGGGAGCGCCGTAGAGCTCCTTCGCGGCGACCGAGTTGACGATCCGGTCCGGGCCGACCTGACGTGGGTCGTCGTACTGGATCTCGATCCCGGTGCGCACCCCGGGACCGACGACGAGCAGCTCCGCCTTCGCCCACCGCTCGGCGACATGCTCGTATTCCGGAACGAGCCTGGGAACGGTCGCAGAAAGGCACATGCCGTCGATCGCACCGAGGTCGAGGAAGTCCGCGAGCAGCGCGCCGAGCTCGTCTCCCGTCCTGTGTGCCTCGGTCGCGATCCGCCAGCGGTCGCCGAGCTCCGGCCCGTCGTAGAGACCGAAGACGGTCTGCGTGTTGCCGACGTCGACCGCGAGCAACATCGCGGCGCGTGACTAGAGCTCGTCGTCGCCGCGGAGCGGCTCGCCGATGCGCTCGGCGAGCGCCTCGGCCGTGAGCTGCGGCTCGTCGCCCTCGCCGCGCAGCTCCTCGACGGTCACGTCGCCCGAGGTGAAGACCTTGGCGCGCGGGATGATCCGCGTCGGCCGGTTCTTGTCCCAGACCCAGACGTCCTCGAGCTCGAGCTGGAAGAACGGCAGCCCACCCGCCGCCGTCGGCGCGGCCTGCTGAACCTCGAGCCTGTTGCAGAGGTACGTCGCGTCCTGCGTGAGCACGCAGAACCGGAACATCCCGAAGACTGCCTGGTATTCCCTCTTTAGGACGAGCTCGAGCTCGGCCTCGTACTCGTCGAGATCGTCGAGGTGCGACATCGCGTCAGTGTAGCCCTCTCAACAGGGATTCCACGGTGCCGCGGCCGGGGACGACGAGCCCCGGGTCCAGCTCGACGAGCGGCTCGAGGACGAACCGGCGCTCGTGCAGGCGGGGGTGCGGAACGGCGAGCCCGGGCTCCTCGGTCTCCTCCTCGCCGTAGAGCAGCAGGTCGAGGTCGAGCGTTCGCGGCCCGTGCTCGCCGGGGACCCGGACGCGGCCGAAGCGCTGCTCGACTGCAAGCAGCCGCTCGAGGAGCTCCGGCGCCTCGAGCGTCGTCTCGAGCGCCGCCGCGCCGTTGAGGAAGAGCGGCTGCTCACCCACGCCGACCGGCTCGGTCTCGCGCAGCGCCGAGACGGCGACGACCGCGATTCCCTCCTCGGCACCCAGGGCGGCGACGGCCTCGCGCAACGTCCGTTCGCGGTCGCCGAGGTTCGCGCCGAGGCCGACGTACGCGCGCGTCACGGTCTCGTGACAGTGGCTGCCACCGTGCCTTCGAGCCCCGCCGGCCGTACCTCGGGCTTGCGGACGCGCACGCGGACACGCTGGGGAGCGAAGCGTCGCTCGAGCTCGTCTGCCACTGCCGACGCAAGCGCTTCGAGCAGTTTGAACTGCTGCCCGTCCGAGACCGCCTGCACGACTCGCGCGACCTCGACGTAGTCGACCGCGTCCTCGATCTGGTCGCTTGTTCCCCGCTCCCCCACCTCGAGCTCCACGTCGAAGAGGAAGTCCTGTCCGCGCTCGCGCTCCTCCTCGTGGACGCCGTGGCGGCCGAAGACGCGCAGATCGTCGACTTCGACGGTGATCACGCGACCGCGGCCGCCACCGTGAGCGCGTCGACGTGCGGCTTGACGTCGTGCACCCTCAGGATCGTTGCGCCACGCTCGAACGCGGTCACTGCTGCTGCGACGCTCGCGCCGAGCAGATCGTCGGATCGGGTGAGCGTGCGTAGCGAGCTCTTGCGCGAGAAGCCGACGAGGACCGGTCGCCCCAGCGCGAGCAGGACATCAAGCCGGCGGACGAGCTCGAGGTTGTGGGCGAGGGTCTTGCCGAAGCCGATACCGGGGTCGAGGCAGATTCGCCCCTCGGGGATTCCCTGCGCGACGGCGAACGCCAACCGCTCCTCGAGAAAGGAGGCCACTTCCGCTGCCACGTCCTCGTACCGCGGCTCCTCCTGCATCGTGCGCGGCTCGCCCTGCATGTGCATGAGGCAAACGTAGGCGCGGGAGCCCGCGACCACCTCGGCGAGTTCCGGGTCGCCACGCAGAGCCGTCACGTCGTTGACGAGAACGGCCCCCCGCTCGAGCGCTGCCCGTGCAACGGCAGCCTTCGAGGTGTCGATCGAGAGCGGCACCTCCCCGCCAAGGCGGTCGAGGACGGGCAGCACGCGGCACAGTTCCTCCTCCGTCGACACGCCTGCCGAGCCCGGCCGCGTCGACTCGCCGCCGATGTCAATGAGCGCCGCCCCCTCCTCGGCCATGCGGCGCGCTGCTGCGGCCGCGACGTCCGGGTCGAGGTGAACTCCGCCGTCCGAAAACGAGTCCGGCGTCACGTTGACGACACCCATGACGGATGGACGCGGGAACCGCTCCTCGATCGGGATCACGGTGCGAATCCTCGCACGAGGCTCTCCGCATGGCTAAAGCCGTTCGATTCGGGTGCCGAAATACCGGCTTGCGATGATCGACGACCGCCTCCTCGAGCACTGGGAGCACGAGAGCGCCGCCCGCGCTCGGCTCCGGGACTCGCTTCCGGCCTCCTGGCGCAACGACCCGCGGCCGAACATGGATGCGGTGCGCGAGCTCTACATCGAGGCGATGCTCCGCTTGAAGGAGCCGCACGTGCGCCCGGTCGCGATCGGCGACGACGACCGCTAGCGCTAGCGAGCGCCGTGTTCCGTCGCCAGGACGGGAACCGGCGGCGAGGCAGCGCGGAGATCGTCGAACTCGGACAGCGTCAGGGTCACCAATGTGTGACACGTGAGCTCAGGGCACTCGCAGATGAACTCCCAGGTCTGGGTTACCGGGCCGGCACTGGCCAGCTTGCGAATCGAGTCATTGACGTGAACGAAGACCCCGTCCTTCTCCATGGCTCGCTCCTGGTTGCCTGCTAGAATCACACGACTCGCTAGCCGTGTTACCCAATACATGAGATTTAATACACGACTTCAATAGCACATGTCAAGAGTTGACGAGACGAGAACCTGGACGTTTCTCACCAACCACGCCCAGGTGCTCCTCTGCCTGGACGAGACACCCGACATCCGGTTGCGCGACGTAGCCGAGCGCGTAGGCATCACCGAACGCGCGACCCAGCGCATCCTGGCCGAGCTCGTCGACGCCGGCTACGTCACCTCCGAGCGCATCGGCCGCCGGAACCGCTACACCGTCGATCGCCAGCACGCGATGCGACATTCGGCGCAGTTCGGCTACGAGATCGGTGCCCTCCTCAGGGCACTCAGCTAGAGGAGAACAAGAACCTGGACTAGCTCTTGGCCGGATCCGGGCCCTGCATGGCCGAGCCGGGCAGCGGGAACGGGCGTGGCCGCGGGCGCTCGCGCTTGGGCTCCGGCTGCGGCTCCGGCGAATCCGGCTCTGCCGGCGCCTCGTCCGGGAAGACGGTCGCTTCGTCCTCGCCGGCGAGTAGCCGCTCGAACTGGTCTCTGTCGATGGTCTCGTGCTCGATGAGGATCGTCGAGATCTTGTGCAGCTCGTCCATGTGCTCGCGGAGCACGGCAAGAGCGAGCTCGTGCGCTTCCTCGATCACGCGCCGGATCTCGTCGTCGATCTCGCGCGCGATCTCCTCGGAGTAGTCGGCCTCCGCGCCGTAGTCGCGGCCGAGGAACGGCTGGTCGTGGCCGCGGCCGAGGACGCGCGGTCCGAGCTTCTCGCTCATGCCGAAGCGCATGATCATCTGCTTCGCGGTCTGCGTGACCTTCTCGAGGTCGTTTGCAGCGCCGGTCGTGACCTCGTGGAAGACGATCTCCTCCGCCGCGCGGCCGCCGAGCGTCATACCCATCTGGTGCATGAGCGCGGTGCGCGTGGTGAGGTACTTGTCCTCGGTCGGCAGAGAGATCGTGAGGCCGAGCGCCTGGCCGCGGGAGACGATCGTGATCTTGTGGACAGGGTCGGTGTGCTCGAGGAAGTGGCCGACGAGCGCGTGGCCCATCTCGTGGTAGGCCGTGATCTTGCGCTCGTGCTCCGAGAGGAGCCGCGCCTTCTTCTCCGGACCGGCGACGACGCGCATGATCCCCTCCTCCAGCTCCTCCTGCTCGATGATCTTCTTGCCGCGGCGCGCCGCGAGAAGGGCGGCCTCGTTGACGAGGTTCGCCAGATCGGCACCGGTGAAGCCGGGGGTGCCGGAGGCGAGCGTGTCGAGATCGATCTCGGGCGCCAGCGGCTTGCCCTTCGTGTGCACCTCGAGGATCTTGCGGCGACCCAGGCGGTCCGGGCGGTCGACGACGATCTGCCGGTCGAAGCGGCCGGGGCGCAGCAGCGCCGGGTCGAGGATGTCGGGCCGGTTCGTGGCAGCGATGAGGATGATGTTGTCCTTCATCTCGAAACCGTCCATCTCGACGAGCAGCTGGTTCAGCGTCTGCTCGCGCTCGTCGTGGCCGCCACCGAGGCCGGCGCCGCGGTGGCGGCCAACCGCGTCGATCTCGTCCATGAAGACGATGCACGGCGACGCCTGCTTCGCCTGCTCGAAGAGGTCGCGCACACGCGAGGCGCCGACACCGACGAACATCTCGACGAAGTCGGAGCCCGAAATCGAGAAGAACGGCACGCCGGCTTCGCCTGCGACCGCTCGTGCGAGCAGCGTCTTACCTGTGCCGGGAGGCCCGTAGAGCAGAACGCCCTTGGGGATGCGCGCGCCGAGGGCCTGGAACTTCTTCGGGTTCTCGAGGAACTCCTTGATCTCCTGGAGCTCTTCGACCGCTTCGTCCACCCCGGCCACGTCCTTGAAGCCGATCTTCGGCGCGTCGGGCGTCATCCGTTTCGCGCGCGACTTGCCGAAGCTCATCACCTTCGAGCCGCCGCCTTGCACCTGGTTCATGAGGAAGATCCAGAAGCCGAATAGGAGGACGAACGGCAGGAGCCCGGTGAGGATCGACCACCATGGCGAGGTGCCGACGCCCTTCGAGTTGAAGTTGACCCCCTTGTTGGTCATGTACTTCTCGATCGTCGCCTCCGACTGGGGCGAGGCGTAGTGAAGCGACCATTTCGTCCCGCTGACCGTGGCGGTGATCGACTGCTTGTTCGGGTCGATCGAGACACTGCCGTCCTGAATCGAGTTCGGGGCGGTCTGGACCTGCCGGATGAAGTCGTAGGTCGAGTGCGAGACCGTCTTGCTGCTGTGCGTCCCCAGCGTCTGCAGCGCGAGCCAGACGAGGGCCGCGATGATGACGAGCGGGAAGAGCGCGCTACGGAAGAAGCGATTCACCAGAGTCTCCCGCCTGAGGGTACCAGCGCCATGCGTGTGTAACGGTGTGGCGAAGCTGGCGGCTACGCGCCTTCGAGCACGAGCGACTCGTCGAGCACTCCCACGTAGGGGAGATTGCGGTAGCGCTCGGCGAAGTCGAGGCCGTAACCGATCACGAAGCGGTTCGGGATCTCGAAGCCCGTGTACCGCACCGGAACGTCGATCTCACGCCTGTCGGGCTTGGTCAGGAGCGCACAGATCTCGAGGGAGGCGGGCTCCCGCGCCTCGAGGTTCCGGACGAGGTACGAGAGCGTGAGGCCCGAGTCGATGATGTCCTCGACGACGAGCACGTGCCGCCCCTCGATGTTGATGTCGAGGTCCTTGAGGATCCGGACCACGCCCGAGGAATCGGTCGAAGCGCCGTAGCTCGAGATCGCCATGAAGTCGATCTCGCACGGCACCGTCAGGTGCCGCATCAGGTCGGCGAGGAAGAAGACAGCGCCCTTGAGGACGCCGACGAGGAGCAAATCGCGGCCCTCGTAGTCGGACGAGATCTCCGCGCCGAGATCCGCGATGCGGCGCTGGAGGTCGTCCTCCTCGATCAGGACCTCCGTCACCGCGCGCTCGAGCTCAGCCGCGGACAGCTTCGACCTCCGGGTGCTCCACGATGCCGGGCACGGCTACGACCTCGTCGCCGCGCACGACGAGCGGCCACGCCTCGCGCTCCGAGCGCGGCACCTTCGCGTCGACGAACACGTCCTGGATCTTCCGCCTCCTACCTGCGAGTCGGTCGCCGGGCCTCCATCCGCGCACTCTAAGCCCTTGGAGCTCGGAGCGGATGATCCACTCGCCCCATCGGATCTCCCCGGCCAGCTCGACCGGCCCGTGCTCGAGCCAGAGTCGCTCGTGCTCGCGCACCGCCTGGAGCCCGCCGCCGAGGTCGACGCGCTTGGAGCCGACGGGCGCGGCGAGCAGTTCCGCGAGCGCGGGCGACAACGTCGTGCGGGTGTCGAGAGCTCGCAGGATGTTGTCGTCGGCTGCGGGATGGAGCCTCCGCAGCAGCGGCAGGATCTCCTCACGGATCAGGCCGCGCTTCGTCTCCGCGTTCGAGGCGTCCCGGCGGAAGTCGAGTCCAGCCGCGCGGCAGTACGCCTCCGTCTCGTCGCGCCACAACGGCAGAAGCGGGTGCACGACACCGTCCTCGCCACGCGGCGTCATGCCCGTCGCCGCGCCGCGGGAGACAAGCCGGTAGAGGATCGTCTCGACCTGGTCGGAGGCGGTGTGCCCCGTCGCACGAAGCCGATCGCGGCCGACCGAGCGACGCTGCTCGCGGAGAGCCGCTTCGGAGAGCCCACGGCCGTCGTGCTCCACCACCTCCGCGCCGAGCACCTCGGCACAGAAGCGGGCATCGTCGTCGGCGTCGGCGCCGCGGAGCCTGTGGTTCACATGGAGCGCGGAGACGCCGTAGCCGAGCGAGCCGAGCAGATGCCAGAGACAGGTCGAGTCTGCGCCGCCCGAGACGAGGCAGGTCACCTCGCCGCCGACCGGGATCAGCTCGTGCTCACGAATGAACCGCTCGACCCGTTCGCGGAGCTCCTCCATCCAGCGATTGTGCCTAGAAGACGAGCGAGCGATAGGTCAGCTCGCGAGTCATTCCGATCGAGTCGTAAAGGCGCAGCGCGGGCGCGTTCTCCGGCCGGACGAAGAGGCAGACGGCCGGCACGTGCTCGAGCAGCAAGCGGCACAGGTCGGCGAGCGCCCGTCCGGCGTAGCCGCGCCGTCGCTCCTGTGGATCGACCCAGACCTGTTGCAGCTGCACCGCCGCCGGTGTCCACGCCGACGCCTCGGCCTTAAAGCGAATCACGCCCTCCTCGAGCCAGATCCAGGAGCGCCCTTCCTCGATCTGCTGTCGTGTCCGCCAGCGGAAGCCCTCTGCATCGCGCTCGAGCGGATCGACCCCGATCTCCTCGCGGTGCGCGTCGGCGCACGCCGGCACCAGCAGATCGAGATCGAAGAGACGGGCAGGACGAATCCCCGTCTCCCCGGGCGGCGGCGGCTCGCGGAGGGCATAGACCGGCTGGCCGGGACGATCGTCGCGCGGCGGCGGCATCACGTGCGCGGCCGCCTCCCACAGCTCGCCCACCGCCCGCTCCTCGCCGATCACCATGCGCGCACCCCCGTGCGCTGCAGCGCCGGCGAACGCAGCGCAACCGGCACCGGAGGGCACGACGTTGGCGCCCACGTGGCACAGGGCTCGGAGACGCCCATCAGGCTCGGCGACGGCCGAGAAACGGCCGAGCCCGCGCCGTGCGATGTCCTCGAGGAAGACCCGCTCCACCGGCTCCTCGGCACAGAACGCGAGCACCTGGTCGAGCGTCGGGGAGACCGTTTCGGCCATGGCCGGATCATTCCACCCCCGGGCTTTGCAGCCTGGCGTCGCCGACTCTGCCGGCGGCGCTTCCGGCTCCGGTTAGAGTCGCGCCATGCCAATCCACTTGAGAGCCGAACCCGGCGACTACGCCGATGCCGTCCTCCTTCCCGGCGACCCGTTGCGCGCGCAGTACATCGCCGAGACCTACCTCGACGACCCGAAGCAGGTGAACGGAGAGCGGGGCCTGCTCGGCTTCACCGGCACCTGGGAGGGGAAACCCGTCTCCGTGCAGGGCACCGGGATGGGCTGCCCCGGCGCGACGATCGTGTTCGAGGAGCTGATCCAGCTCGGCTGCACGCGCCTGATGCGCGTGGGCACCTGCGGCGGCCTGCAGCCGCACCACGCGCTCGGCGACCTCATCGTCGCCCTGACGGCCGTTCCGGCCGACGCGACCGCGCAGCACCTCGTCGGGGAACCCCACTGCCCGACGGCTTCGTGGGAGCTGATCCACGGCGCCGTACACGCGGCGAAGGAGCTCGACCAGCCGATGCACGTCGGACCGATCGTCTCCAGCGACGTCTTCTACAACTCGGACGACGGCCAGTACGCGCGGTGGTCGAGCCGGGGCGTCCTCGGGGTCGAGATGGAGGCTGCGGCGCTCTTCACGGTCGCGGCTCTCGGTGGGATCGGCCGGGTGCAGGGCATCCACGGCGGCTGCCTTCTCACCGTCTCGGACATCGTCGTGGAGGGCGTGTTCGAGCGGATCTCCGACGACGAGCTGCGCGCTGCGGTCGACCGGATGACCCGCGTCGCGCTCATGACCGTCACCCACGATTAGCGGGATCCTCTTCCTCGTCAATCCAGCGTCCGGCAACGGCGTGACCGGAAAGCGCTGGCCGAAGCTCAAGCAGCGGGCGGCCGAGCTCGGCCTGCGCGGCGACGAGGTGCTGTCGGAGTTCCCGGGGCACCTCGCCGAGGCTGCGAGCGAGGCTGCCGGCTCCCTGCTCGTCGTCGTCGGCGGCGACGGCACCGTGAACGAGGTCGTCAACGGCGTCGCCGGTACGGCTGCCGAGCTCGCGCTCCTGTCGTCCGGAACGGGCGAGGACTTCGGCCGCACGCACGGCGTTCCGGACGGCTTCGACGAGGCCGTACGCACGGTGCTCGAGGGCAACACGCGGACGATCGACCTCGGCCGCGTCGAGTGCGAGGGCAGCCCTCCGCGCTTCTTCGCGAACGTCGGCTCGGCCGGGATGAGCGGCTCGGTCGCGCGACGAGCGAACGCCATGACGAAGGTGCTCGGCGGGAAGGCGACGTTCTTCTATGCGCTCACGCGAGAGTTCCTGGCCTGGCGGAACACGCAGGTCACGGTCGAGCTGGACGGCGGGGTGCGGCGGGAAGGCCGCCTCCACGACGTGATCGTCGCGAACGGAAACTTCCACGGCGGTGGCATGAAGCTCGCCCCGGATGCGCGTCAGGACGACGGCCTCTTCGACGTCGTGACGATCGGAGACGTGAACAAGCTCGACTTCCTCACCACCGCGCCGAAGCTCTACAGCGGCCGCTACATCGCACACCCGAAGGTCGAGCTCCTGCGGTCGTCGCGCGTCGCAGTCGACGCGGCCGAGCCGCTGCCGCTCGAGGTCGACGGAGAGCCGATCGGGACGACACCGGCGCTGTTCGAGGTCGTTCCGGCGGCGCTGCGCCTGCGGGTGCCTGCTGCGTAGCGTCGCGGCAGCTGCAGCCGTCGCGCTTGCCGCACTGGCCGGCCTCATCGCCGCGGGAACGCTGACCGGTCTCGACCAGTGGGCCGAGGAGCACGCGATGCCCTTCGCGGGTGGGTCGTCGGCGCCGCCGACCCTGCTCGAGTCGGTCGTGCCTCTGCTCCATGCGCAGCTCCATCCGGTCGGCGCCGCGATCGCGCAGATCGTGACCCTGCCGGGGCAGGTCGTGATCTCGTTCCTGCTCGTCGCCGTCGCCGCGTGGAAGCTCCGGAACGGGACCTGGATCGTCGTGTGGGTGGCCGCGGTCGCCGTCGAGCTCGTCTTCCGCCACGCGCTGACGCGGCCGGCGCTCTATCGGCACGGCGTGCACCTCGTCGCCTTCGACACATCGTGGCCGAGCGGTCATGCGCTTCGCAGCGCCATCGCGGCGGCCGCGCTCGCAGCCGCGTGGCCGCGGCTACGCATCCCGCTCGTCGCCTGGCTCGCGGCCGTCGCCGTCTTGCTCGAGCTCGCCGGCTTTCACACGCCGACGGACATCGCCGGCGGTCTGCTCCTCGCTACGGGTGCAGTCGCAGTAGGGGAATCAGGGTTTCTTGGGCGCCGAGCCGCGCGGCTTCGTCGGCGCGCCGGCTGACCCCGTCGTGCGGAGCGGCTTCGGCTTGGCCGTGGCGTCCATCCGCTTCTCGAGCTCGCTGAGTCGCCGCTCGAGCTCCTCGAACCCGCGAGTGCGCCGCTGGAGCTCGTCGACCTTCTCGCCCAGGAGCTTGAGCGCCTGCAATGCGCGATCGGCCCCCGGTGCCTCAGCGAGCCGCTGCACCGCTTCCTCGCTCAGGTCGGCCAGCCGGCCCAGCAGATCCTTGTTTCGATCAGCCATCGCTCCCCAAGATATCGAGTGCGGCCGCGACCGCGCGCAATGTTTCGCCCGCACCGGCGTCGAGGACGAGCTCGGCGCGGGAGTCCCAGGACGTCGCGCCGTGGTTGACCAGCGCGAGAGCACCGCCCGCAGCGAGCGTCTCCCCCGGCAGCCCAGCGACCGGATGAACCTCGAGCGACGAGCCGACGACGAGGAGAAGGCCCGCCTCGGCCGCCAGCTGCTGCGCACGTTCGATCGCCTCGACCGGAAGCAGCTCACCGAACATCACGACTCCGGGCTTCAAGACCTCGCCACAGTCCGGGCACGCCGGTAGCGGCAACGAGGCGATCGCGTCCGCCATCGGCACGCGAACGCCGCAGGCCGGACACTGGGCTTCGCGAAGTGAGCCGTGCACCTCGACGACGTCGCGCGAGCCCGCGCGCTGGTGGAGCCCGTCGACGTTCTGCGTCACGAGCGCGCGGATCCAGCCGAGCTCCTCGAGCCGGGCGAGCGCGTGGTGCCCGTCGTTCGGCTCCGCCTGCGCCAGCGCGTCGAGCCGGAGCGCGTAGAACTCCCACACCCGCGCGGGATCGCGCCGCAGGGAGTCGATGTGCCCGACCTCGTAGGGGTCGTAGCGCTCCCAGATGCCCCCTGCCGACCGGAAGTCCGGAATCCCCGACTCGGTGCTGATGCCGGCGCCCGTGAGCACGACGCACGGCTGCCGCCCTCGCAACAGCTCTGCCAGACGATCGACGCTCATGTCGAGATACTGAACAGGAGATGGACGGTTACACGTTCTCGGTCCCGGTACGCGTTCGCTTTGCCGACACCGACGCGCAGGGCGTCGCGCACAACTCGGCCTATCTCGTGTGGTTCGAGGTCGCTCGCGTCGAGTACCTGCGTGCGTTCGCCGGCGGCTACCAGGCGCTCCGCGACCGTGGCGTCGAGGCGCTCGTTCTCGAGTCGTTCTGCCGCTACCGCGTGCCGGCGGTGTTCGACGACGAGCTCGTCGTCCACACCCGCTGTGTCGGCCTGCGCGGCGCGCGCTTCCGCTACGAGTACGCGATCCTTCGCGGGGACGAGCTCATCGCCGACGGCCACACGGAGCACGCGTGTGTCGACGCCCTGACGCTGCGGCCGACGCGCACCCCGGACTGGCTGGTCGCGGCGATCCAGGCTGCGGAGAGCGCGGCCGGCTAGCTCTTCGGCGTGTAGATCTCGCGGGCGATCACGAGGCGCTGGATCTGCGACGTGCCCTCGTAGATCTGGAACAGCTTCGCGTCGCGCATGAGCTTCTCGACCGGGTACTCCTTGATGTAGCCGTACCCGCCGAGCACCTGCACCGCGTCGGTCGTGACCTTCATCGCCGTGTCCGCGGCGAATCGCTTGGCGAACGAGGAGTGGAGCGTCGCTTCGCGGCCCATGCCCCCAGCGCGCGGAACGCGCGCGGTCTCCCCGCCGGGCGTCGTCGGCTCCGCCGGCGACGCTTCCAGCGCGCGGTCCAGCATCCAGGCTGCCTGCCAGCAGAGGAGCCGGGCGGCCTGAATCTCGGTCGCCATGTCCGCGACCATGAAGCCGACCGCCTGGTGCATCGCGATCGGGAGGTCGAAGGTGACACGCTCCTTCGAGTAGGCGAGCGCGTGCTCGTACGCCGCCTGCGCGACGGCAACCGCACCGATCGCGGTTCCCGGTCGCGTGAAGTCGAGTGTCGCCATCGCGATCTTGAAGCCGTCGCCCTCCCCGCCGAGCCTGTTCCCGGCCGGCACGCGGACGTCGTGCAGCGCGAAAGCGGACGTGTCCGTCGCGCGCTGGCCCATCTTGTCCAGGTGCTTCTCGACCGTGACCCCGGGCAGGCCCATCGGGACGATGAAGGCCGAGATCCCGCGGCGTCCGCCGGCCGGATCGGTTTTCGCGAACACGACCGACCACTGAGCGTGACCCGCGTTCGTGATGAACGTCTTCGAGCCGTTGAGGACGTACTCGTCGCCGTCCCGCACCGCGGTCGACCGGAGCGCGGCGACGTCGGAGCCCGCTCCCGGCTCGGTGAGCGCGAATGAGCAGAGGATCGGCTGTTCGACGAGAGGCGCCAGCCAGTGCGCCTTCTGCTCGGCCGAGCCGAAGAGAATGACCGGAGCAGCGCCGAGACCGTTGGCGAGGATCGATGTCCCGATCCCCGTGCAGCCCCAGTTGATCTCCTCGCCGACGAGCATCCCGTCGAAAGCCGAGAGGCCCGGGCCGCCGTACTCGGCCGGCACGTGGAGGTTCATCAGACCCAGCTCGTGCGCGTGCGCGATCACCTCGGCCGGATGTCGCTGCTCCGCGTCATGCTTGGCTTCGCGCGGCCGGATCTCCCGCTCCGCGAAGTCGTGCGCAAGCCGACACAACTCCTTCTGCTCCTCCGTCAGGGCGAAGGAAACGCCGGTGCTCGCCGCCACAGTCTTGTCTTCGAGTGCCGCCATCGGACGCTTGATTGACCGTTCAGTCAAACATAGCTCGGAACCCGCTATTTCGCTAGATCAATACGATGCGGGGGTGGCGACGACCGCGAAGAAGACGGCGCTCGATCCGCGCGACTTTCTTGCGCTCGACGCCCTGCTCGACGACGAGGAGCGCGCGATCCGCGACACCGTGCGCCAGTTCGTCCGCGAGCGAATCCTCCCCGAGGTCGGCGACTGGTTCGAGCAGGCAATCCTGCCGCGCGAGCTCGCGCAGGAGTTCGGCCGCCTCGGGCTCTTCGGAATGCACCTCGAGGGCTACGGTCTTCCGGGCGCGAGCTCCGTCATGTACGGGCTCACGTGCATGGAGCTCGAGGCCGGCGACTCGGGCGTGCGCAGCTTCGTGTCGGTCCAGGGATCGCTCGCGATGTTTGCGATCTGGCGCTGGGGCTCGGAGGAGCAGAAGCAGCGTTGGCTGCCGCCCATGCACACGGGCGAGGCGATCGGCTGCTTCGGCCTGACGGAACCCGACGCGGGCTCCGATCCGGGCTCGATGCGCACGACGGCCAAGCGCGACGGCGCCGACTGGATCCTCAACGGCTCGAAGATGTGGATCACGAACGGCACGATCGCCGACGTCGCGGTGGTGTGGGCGCGCACCGAGGACGGCGAGATCAACGGCTTCCTCGTCGAGCGCGGGATGCAGGGCTTCGAAGCACCGGAGATGCACAGGAAGATGTCGCTGCGCGCGTCGATCACGTCGGAACTCGTGCTGCGCGACGTGCGCGTGCCCGAGGAGAACCGCTTCCCCGAGATCTCGTCGCTGCGCGGGCCGCTCTCGTGTCTCAACGAGGCGCGGTACGGGATCGTGTGGGGCGCCATCGGTGCAGGCCGCGCGTGCTTCGAGTCGGCCCTCGACTACGCGAAGGAGCGGATCGTCTTCGGCAAACCGATCGCCGGCTACCAGCTCACGCAGCAGAAGCTCGCGGAGATGGCGCTCGAGGTGAACCGCGGTTCGCTGCTCGCGCTCCACCTCGGCCGGATGAAGGACGAGGGCACGCTCCTTCCCGAGCACGTGTCGATGGGGAAGATGGGCAACGTCCGCGGGGCGCTCGAGGTGTGCCGCTCAGCACGCACCGTCCTCGGCGGAAACGGGATCACGCTCGAGTATCCGGTGATCCGGCACATGAACAACCTCGAGTCCGTCCTCACGTACGAGGGCACCCACGAGGTGCACACGCTCTCAGTCGGCAAGGCTCTGACCGGCGAGAACGCGTTCCGCTAACTAAGACCGGTGGCAGCCACCGTTACGTCTTCGTAAACGGCTGACACGCTTCGACAGGCGGCCCGTCACGCTGGCGTGACGAATTCGCGAGGGTTTTGTGATGGTGGCTGCCACCGGCCGTTGCTCAGAGACCTGGCTCCTCGCGAGGTGGAAGCGGGCTCTGCGGCAGACCCGCGCGCGGCTCGCCCTCGTTGTACGCCGAGGGGGCGACGTCGTTCGGCCCCTCCGGATAGAAGACGCCGGCGAGCCGCTGGATCTGCGGACGGCCCGGCCCCAGCTCGTACTGGCCGCCTCCGTACATGTGGATCCCGCGCTCCTCGCACGCCTCGATCGCCTCGAACAACCGCCGAACGGTTCCGAAACGCGACGGCTTGATGTTCAGCCAGTGCGGCTGCAACGGTAGACCGTCGAGGTCGGCGAGTGAGTGCACCGGAGCGTCGAAACTGAGGCGATCCTCGGCTCCGGCGAGCGTCTCGCGAAGGCCGCCCTCGAGCCACGCGTCCTCGATGATCACGTCGGGAAGCTCCTCCACGATCGCCCGATACAGGTCGGGATCCGGAGCGAGATCCACGCTCGTGCCGCGGTAGTACGCCTTCAGGTCGACGACACGTACGCGGTCGAGTCCACGCAACCGCTGCAGGAGTGGCCGATCCCAATCCGTCTCGGCGTCGAGCTTGAACTCGAGCTGCGGCTCGACCTCGAGCCACTGGTCCGGCGCGGCGCGCGTCGAGACGACGAAGCGAACGGGGAGCTCCTGCCGACCGACCGCCTTGCCCAGGCTCAACTCGTTCTGGCGTAACGCAAGATCGAACAGCGCGCTTTCGAAGGCCCACCGTCGGTGATCCTGCCCGGTGTGGTTCTCCGGGTCGCCGTCCCAGAGCTCGAGCTCGTCGAGCCTGCGCGAGATGTCGTCGAGGCTCCACGTTCCCGCGAGCATCAAGCCGTCCGGCACGTGGTCGTGATCGTCGGCACCGTAGGTGACGTCCTCGCCCTGGCCGGTCGCTCCCTCCCCCTCGACGACGACCGTGGTGGTCACGCGCGTCCAGCCCGAGGGGGTCTGCGACTCGCGTCGCTCGAGCGCGTAGCCGTCGACCTTCACCTCGAGCCCGGCGACCGAGTCCCAGAGCGACATACTGCGAGCATATGAGGCGGAGCCTGATCGGCAGCGCGGTGACCGCTCTCGTGCTCGCGGGATCGGCCGCCGCGGCGTTGCCGAAAGCGGGCGCGCTCGTACCGGGGCGATCGCTCGGCGACATCGCGCTCGGGGAGTCGCCGAGCGCCGTCAGGGCCGCGCTCGGCCGCTCGTACGGTAGGTGTCGGGACTGCGCGCGCAGCACCTGGTACTTCACGTATCAGCCCTTCACGCAGGCCGGGCTCGCGGTCGAGTTCGACCGCGGCCGCGTCTCGGCCGTCTACACGCTCTGGCGCCCGCAGGGCTGGTACGCACCCCACGACCTTCGCCTGGGCGCGACGCCGCTCACGGTGCACGACCGGGTCGGCACGCTGCGCACAATCCGGTGTCAGGGCTACATCGCGCTCGTCCGGGACACGTTCCATGCCCGGACCGCGTACTTCCTCTACGCCGGCCGCCTTTGGGGCTTCGGGCTCTTCCGGCGAGGCGCGACTCCGTGCCGGTGATCGAGCTCGAGGACGTCGAACGCGCGGCCGAGCGGCTGCGCGGCGTCGCGCATCGCACGCCCGTCATCACCTCGCGAACGCTCGACGAGCGAGTCGCCGCGCTGGTGCACCTGAAGGCGGAGTGCTTCCAGCGCGGCGGCGCCTTCAAGTTTCGCGGCGCGTACAACAAGATCTCCTCGCTCGACGAGGACGCACTGCGGCGCGGGGTGATCGCCTACTCGTCCGGCAATCATGCGCAGGCCGTCGCGATCGCCGCCCGATTGCTCGGCACGCACGCGACGATCGTGATGCCCGAGGACGCGCCGGCCGCCAAGCTCGACGCGACCCGCGGTTACGGCGGCGAGGTCGTCCTGTACGACCGCTGGACGGAGAGCCGCGAGGAGATCGGCGCCCGCCTGGCCGACGAGCGCGGCCTCGAGCTCGTGAGGCCGTACGACGACCCGCTCGTGATGGCCGGTCAGGGAACGGCCGCGCTCGAGTTGCTCGAGGAGGCGCCGGAGCTCGACCTTCTCCTCGTGCCCGTGAGCGGCGGCGGGCTGATCGCCGGCTGCGCGACGGCTGCGAAGGCGCGCCGGCCGGAGATCCGCGTCGTCGGCATCGAGCCGGAGGCCGGAGACGACACGCGACGCTCAATCGCTGCCGGCGAGCGGATCCGCATCGACGTGCCGCGAACGATCGCCGACGGACTGCAGGCGCCGGAGCCCGGCGAGCTGACGTTCGAGGTGAACCGGAGGCTCGTCGACGAGATCGTCACGGTGACCGACGGCGAGATCGTCGACGCGATGACCTTCCTCTTCGACCGGCTGAAGCTCGTCGTAGAGCCGAGCGGCGCCGTCGGGGTCGCAGCCTTGCTGACTGGAAGACTCGATGCGCGCGGCGCCGAGATCGGCGTCGTGCTCTCGGGCGGCAACGTCGGCGCCGCCCACTTCGCGGAGCTCGTCGCTACTTCGCCAGCAGCCCGTTCAGCGTGATCTCGAAGAACGTCTTCTCGGCCGCCGCGACGTCCTCCTCGCCGGCCGGGAGCCGGTCGAGAACCCACGCGGTCAGGAGCTCGTCGATCGAGCCGTAGACCACGGTCGCCGCGACGCGCGGCTCGATGTCCCTGCGGAACTCCCCGCGCTCGATGCCGCGCGCGATCACCCGCTGGATCACGTCGATCGGTTGCGCGAGCTCCCCGATCCGCTCGGCCAGCTCGGGACTACGACCGAACTCCCGGATCACGACACGCACGACGTCCGGCAGGTGGAGCCAGGTGCGCAGGACGATCGCCGTGATGTGCCGCAGCTGGTCGGCGGCGGGCTCGTCCGTCTCCTCCACGCTCGCGATGCGCGCCTGGAGGACGCTCCAGTTCTCGTGGAAGACGGCTTCGAGAACCTGGTCCTTGGAGGCGAAGTAGTGGTAGAGGAGCCCATGGGCGACGCCCGCCTCCACGGCGATGTCGCCGACGCGGCTCGCGTGGTACCCCTTCCTCGCGAAGACGCGCACTGCGGCATCGAGGAGCAGACGCCGCTTGTCCTCCACGCCCTGCGTGCGTTCGGTCAAAGCGGCCAGAGCCTACTCCGGCTTCTGCCCGTCCGTCACCTGTGACGACCCCGGAGCGAGGTCTTTGACAGCGCCGGCGACCCTGCCAATGGCCTGCTGTATCTCGCTCGGGATGATCCAGACCTTGTTCGACTCGCCCTGCGCGATCAGCGGGAGCGTCTGGAGGTACTGGTACGCGAGCAGCTCGGCGTCCGGCTTTCCGTCGTGGATGGCCTGGAAGACGGTCTCGATCGCCTTCGCCTGGCCCTCCGCCTGCAGCATCGTCGCCTGGCGCTGGCCCTCCGCGCGGAGGATTGCCCCCTGCTTCTCGCCCTCGGCGGTGAGGATCTGCGACTGCTTCTGGCCCTCGGCCTGCAGGATCGTGGCCCGCTTCTCGCGATCGGCTCGCATCTGCTTCTCCATCGACTCCTGGATCGAGGCGGGCGGATCGATCGCCTTCAGCTCGACCCGGTTGACGCGGATCCCCCACTTGCCGGTCGCCTCGTCGAGCACGCCGCGCAGCTGGGCGTTGATCTCGTCGCGCGAGGTGAGCGTCTTCTCGAGCGCCATCCCGCCGATCACGTTGCGCAGCGTGGTCACGGTGAGCTGCTCGATCCCCTGCAGGTAGTTGGCGATCTCGTAGGTCGCCGACTTCGCGTCGGTGACCTGGAAGTAGATGACCGAGTCGATGTTGACGACGAGGTTGTCCTCGGTGATCACGGGCTGCGGCGGGAACGAGACGACCTGCTCGCGCAGGTCGAGGAGCGGCCGCACCCGATCGATGAACGGGACGACCAGTGCGAGCCCCGGCGAGAGCGTGCGCGAGTAGCGGCCGAGCCGCTCGACGACGCCGGCGCGTGCCTGCGGGACGATGCGAATCGTCCGCGCCAGGGTGACGAGGACGAGGACGGCGACGATGAGAATGACGATCAGGGCGACCATCTGGCTCAGCTTCTCCTATCTCTATCGGTACACCAGAGCGGTGGCGCCCTGGATCTGTGCAACCTCGACCTCCGTGCCGACGTCGAACGCCTCGTCGGCCAGGTAGGAGCGGGCGCTCCACTCCTCTCCGCCGATCTTGACCCGCCCGCCACGACCGTCGACGCGCTGGAGGACGATCGCCTTCGCGCCTTCGAGCGCCGCGGTGCCCGTGCGGATCGCGTGCGGCATCTTCAGGTGCTGCCGCGCGATCGGTCGGAGGAGACCGAGCGACGCGAACGAGCCGGCGCCGAAGATGGCGACCTGCAACCAGATCGGCCCTCCGACAGCGGCGGTCACGGTGGCGGCGAGTGTCGCCACGGCAATCGGCCCGAGGAAGAACAACCCCGGAGTGAAGATCTCCCCGACCGCGAGGAGAACCGTGACGATGGCCCAGGCGACCCAGGCGGGCATGTCCACACATTACGCCGGAAAGGGCGCAGAAACTATCCTGATCGCATCATGAAGCGGGCGCTTTTCATAGCGCTTCTCGCGCTTGCCCCGCTCGTCTTCGCCGGCGGTGCCTCCGGGGCAGCTTCGCAGCCGCGTGTGCTCGCGATCACCTTCGGGCCGGATCTCGGGATCAACCCGGTCACGCAGGGCTATCTCACTCACCAGCTCTCGCATGCGGCCGATGCCGGCTACGACGCCGCGGTGATCCTCCTCGACACGCCGGGCGGCCTCTCCACCTCGATGAAAACGATCTACACGGCGGAACTGAACGCGCGGCTGCCGGTGATCGTCTATGTCTCGCCGGAGGGCGCGCGGGCCGCCTCGGCGGGGGTCTGGGTCTCGCAGGCCGCGGACGTGCTCGCAATGTCGCCGACCTCGAACATCGGCTCCTCGACGCCGATCGACTCGAGCGGGCAGAACCTCGGCAAGGATCTGCGCCGGAAAGTCATCAACGACTCCGTCGCGTCGCTCACCGCCCTCGCGGCAACGCATCACCGGAACACGACGTGGCCCGAGAAGGCCGTGCGCGTGGCGTCGAACCTGACCGCGACCGAGGCGCTGCGGATGCACGTCGTCGACTTCATCGCGCCCACGCTCCCGGCCCTCCTCGAGAAGCTCGACGGCTACCACACGAAGGACAAGCAGCGGCCCTTCACGCTCCACCTCGCCGGCGCCCAGATCGTGACCGTCAAGCCCGGCTTCTTCACGCGCTTCCTCAACACGATCATCGATCCGAACCTGATCAGCGTGCTCTTCCTGCTCGGGATTATCGGCCTCGTCTTCGAGGTCCTCCACCCGGGGATCGTGCTGCCGGGCGCCCTCGGCGCAGTGTCGCTCGTGATGGCGCTGTACGGGTTCTCGGTGCTCACGCCGAGCTGGGGAGGTGTCGCGCTCATCGTGCTCGGCGTCGCACTGCTGATCGTCGACCTGCACGCACCGACGCACGGCGTGCTGACGATTGGAGGCCTGATCTCCCTGGGCTTCGGCTTGGTGCTGCTCTTCCAGAACGAGCCCGCGGCGTACCGCGTCAACGAGTGGTTGGTCCTCGGGATGGGCAGCGCCATCTGCGCCTTCTGGGTCTTCGCGACCGGGAAGGCACTCGCCGCGCGAAAGCTGCCCGTCGAGACCGGCGTCCAGACGATGATCGGGCAGACGGCCGAGGTACGTGCGCCTGGGCTCGTCTTCGTCGACGGGGCCCTCTGGCAGGCGCACACCGCGGACGACTCGGAGCTCGTGCCCGGCGAGCAGGTCGAAGTCCAGGCGGTCGAGGGGCTCCAGCTCACAGTGCGCCGGTAGGGGTAGGATCGCATCGTGCTCGGGTTTGTCCGGGTGTTGAGGGAGTACGAGCGGGCGGTCTTCTTCCGCTGGGGCCGGCTGCTCGATCCGCCGCGCGGTCCCGGCCTCGTCTGGAAGATTCCGGTCGTCGACCAGCTGGTGAAGGTCGACCTGCGGACGATCACGCTCAACATCCCGCCGCAGGAGGTCATCACCAAGGACAACGTGCCGGTGCGGGTGAACGCGGTCGCGTATTTCAAGATCGTCGACCCGAAGAGCGCGATCGTCCAGATCGAGAACTACATGGTCGCGACCTCCCAGATCGCGCAGACGACGCTCCGCTCGGTGCTCGGCCAGCACTCGCTCGACGAGCTCCTTTCCGAGCGGGAGAAGATCAACGCGATCCTGCAGGAGATCATCGACGAGGCGACCGGGCCCTGGGGGATCAAGGTTTCGATCGTCGAGGTGAAGGACGTCGAGATCCCGAGCGGCATGCAACGCGCCATGGCGCGGCAGGCGGAGGCCGAGCGCGAACGGCGCGCGAAGATCATCAACGCCGAGGGCGAGTTCCAGGCGGCCGAGAAGCTGAAGGACGCCGCCGCCGTGATCGAGGAGCATCCGATCGCGCTGCAGCTGCGCTACCTCCAGACGCTGCTCGAGCTGGGCGCCGGCAACACGTCGACGATCATCTTCCCGGCGCCGATCGACCTGATCCGCCCGTTCCTCGAGCGCGGAAAGAGCTAGGACCCGAGCAGCGCGGGTAGCTCGGTCAGCGACCCGATCCGCGGCGCGAAGTCCGGATGGAGCCGGTCGCGGTCGACCAGGATCGCAAGCATCCCGAGCGCCTGCGCGCCCTCGATGTCGTCGGCGATCGTGTCACCGACCATTGCGGCCTCGGCCGGCCCGACCTCGAGGAGCTCGAGCACCGCGCGAAAGATCGAGGCGTGCGGCTTCGTACGGCCATGGTGGAAGGAGCTGATCCCGACGTCCACGTCGAGGCCGTGGTGGCGCGCGAACTCGCGCACGTCGCGCGCGGAGTTCGAGACGAGGCCGATGCGAAGGCCTGAGGCGCGGAGCGAAGCGAGTGCGCCGGCCACGTCGTCGTAGAGCTCGAAGTTCTCGTGCCGCTCCCAGCCGCGCGTGATCTCGACCGCGCACTCGTAGGCGGGGTCGGCGTCGCCGCCCATTCCGCGGACGATCCGCTCGGTGAAGCGGAACCAGATCTCGTCGTCGTGCTCGAGCTCGGGATGGCGGCGGAGGTCGACGAGCGCGGCGTCGCGCGCCTCTTCGTAGCGGGCCGCCTCGAGCCGGAGCCCATGACGCTCCCCGGCGCGGACGTAGCCCTCGGGGCCGAGCTCGGGCCCAGGCCGAGCGAGTGTGAAGTCCACGTCGAAGAGGACCGCCCGGAGCATCGCTCGCTACCCTATGGCGCGGTCTCGGGGTGTGGCGCAGCCTGGTAGCGCGCTCCGTTCGGGTCGGAGAGGTCCCCAGTTCGAATCTGGGCACCCCGATTTCCTCCTCTCACTCGCCCGTCGGCATGAGATGTCCGGGCGCTCGGAGCACGGGCTACAGGTCTGCCGCGACAAGCGAGAACATCACGCAGTCGTGTCTCTCGCCTTGTGTCTCACAGTGGGCCCGCAGGATCCCCTCTCGGTGGAAGCCGGCCTTCTCGATCGCGCGGATCGACGCGTGGTTGTCGACCGCCGCCTCGGCGGCGACGCGCGCGAGCCCGAGGTCACGGAGGCCCCACAGCGCGCAGAGCCGTAAGGCTCTCGCGGCGATTCCCCGGCCACGCGCCTCGGGGAAGACCGAGACGGCGAGGTTCGCGACCGCCGCATCTTCTCTGAGCTGCAGGTTCACGAGGCCGAGCGGCCGGTCGTCCCGTGCATCTGCGATCACGAACGGCGCACCCTTGCCCGTCGCCCACTGACGCTCGGCGCGGGCCACGCTCTGGCGTTGAGCCTCCTCCCGGAGTGGGCCGTCATCGAGACGGCGCAGCGTCTCCGGGTCGCGCGACGCCTCCACGATCGCGCCCATGTCCTGCTCGCGCCGTAATCGAAGCACGATCTCCCCATCCGTGAGGGGCGGCTGGGGAGGAATCAGTTGCATCAGCAGGTGAAGGCGAGTTGGCCCTTCGCCGTCGACTCGACAGTCGAGGCATAGTCCGCGCCGCGCGTGAGCTGGATGCGCACGTCGTTGTCGTCCGGGATGATGAACACCGAGTCGTCCACCGGGTCCCACGCGGTCTGCTTGTCGGTCGGTGTCGGCGTCACGAAGTACTTGTCGCCGCTTCTGATGAGCAACGTGAAGCCGTCGTAGCGGCGGCTGTAGGCGCCGCCGTGCAACTTCTG
The DNA here is from genome assembly GCA_025929425.1 of Thermoleophilia bacterium. Taxonomy (GTDB): domain Bacteria; phylum Actinomycetota; class Thermoleophilia; order Gaiellales; family Gaiellaceae; genus Palsa-739. Next base: position 23,636 of record JAICME010000012.1, read on the forward strand.
AACCGTGATCTCCGCACAGCCGCCGCCGGGCTGCACCGGCTGCTGCACGCCGGAGCCGGGCGTCAGCGGGCCGATGTTCAGCGATTCCTTGCTGAAGATCGTCACCGAGGGGTTGACCAGGATGTCGCGCGCGAGCCGCTTCGCCTCGGAGCGGCCGCGGCTGTCGGCGTATTCCGAGGTTGCCCAGAAGAGGCTCACGAGAACCACGCCCACGCCGACGAAGACAGCGGCGGAGAGCGCCTGCCGGCTGACCGAGCGCTTTCGGGCGAGGGCGTAGAGCAGGAGCGAGACCCCGACGGCGGGGCCCAGCGCCTGGAGGTAGCCGTGATTGTTCACAAGCGGATCGCCCGCGAGCAACGCGATTCCGAAGATGAGTGCGCACAGGCCGGCGACGGCAACTAGCGGAGCGAGGTCGAAGCGGCTCGAGAGGTCTCCCACCAGCGCGTGCATGAAGAAGAAGCCGAACGCAAGGAGGAGGACGACAACGGCAGGGACGAAGAGCGCGTCCACGCTCCGCAGGACGTAGTCGGTCGTCGTGAAGTTGAGGGCGCTGATGTCGATCCCGAAGAACCCCGCGAAGGCGCGCTCTCGCCGGTAGCCGAAGTAGTAGGCGAGCGCAGTGATGAGCGTCGTCGGAGTGACGACGGCGGCGACCAAGCCGATGACACGGCTGCCTCCGCCGCCGACCAGCGACGACGTCTCTGTCTCTACGGCTTCCGGCATGGTGCGCTCGACCGGCTCCGACGGTACGGTATTGACGCCCGCAAGACAATGCGGTGCTGACCAACATCACCGCGCTCGATCCGGGCGATCCGGGCCGGACGGTCGCCGTTGTCGAGAACAGAGTTGCCCGGAACCTCATCTGCATGCGGCTCGAACCGGGCGTGTCTCCGGGTTTCATCCCCGGCGAGACCAATCACGTCGGGCACAAGGCGATCGGTCAGTGCGCAGACGTCAGCGCGCCGCTCTGATCTGACCCTGCACCACCCCGCCCGTCTGCCACCCACTTGCGCTCCGGTGGCGGACGGGCGGGGCGCTCCTCCGGCCTTCCCTGTTTAGGATCGGCCGGTGGACGGGCTCGTCTCGCGGCAGCATCTCTCGCTCGACCTCGCGCTCTCTTTGCTCGCGCGCGTGCGCGAGGAGGCCGAGGCACGCGACCTCGCGCTCGCGGCAACAGTGGTCGACACAGCCGGCCACGTGCTCGCAAGCCAACGGATGGACGGCGCTGCGCTGGGCGCGATGCAGCTGGCCGTCGGCAAGGCGTACACGGCCGCAGCGTGGGCCACGCCGAGCGGCGAGTTCTCACGGAGCACGCAGCCCGGCGGCGACGACTGGGGCTGGAACACGACGGATCCCAGGGTCGTGGTCTACGCGGGTGGGATCCCGCTGCTCGTGGACGGCGAGCTCGTCGGTGCGATCGGTGCGAGCGGCGGAACGGCAGCCGAGGACGAAGAGTGCGTCGTCGCGGCCGCGAGCGCGGTCGGCTTCGACTAGCCGTAGTTCTCACGGAGCCAGCCAAGCCGTTCGGCGAGCACCGGCCCGAGCTCCGGCCGCCGCGGCAGTGCGACCATGAACGACGCGTAGATCCACGCGGCGTAGATCGGGAGGCATTCCTCGAGCACATCCGCATCGTGGTCGCCGTACGCCTCGAGAGCGATACGGGATGCGTCGTCGGAGCGCACCTGATCCGAAAGCGTTAGCGCGGCAAGGTCGAACTCGCGCGGTCCGCGACAGGCCGTCTCGAAGTCGTGCCAGAGCGGCCCCGGCAGGCAGTTGGCCAGATGCGCATCCCCGTGAATCGCCTGGGCGGCGCCGGCGGGCTGCCGGCTCCCGAGCTCGCGGAGGTACTCGACGTCGTCGGACGGCTCCAGGCGGTCGGTGATCGCGATGAGGTCGTCGGTATGGAGGGACGGCAGCTCGCCCGCGTAGTCGGCCAGCGCCTCGTGGATCGCGCGGAGGCCCTCGCCGGCCGCCACAGGCTCGACCTCTCGACGCGGATGCACGTACTGCCAGAAGGCGACGACGTGTCCGCCGTGGCGGTGCGGGCCGGGATCGAGCAGGTCGGACGGTGGGACGACCGGCGCGCCGGCGCGGGCCGCATGCGAGGCCACCGCCAGCTCGCGGATCACATCGTCCTCTGGCGGCCCGTCCGGGTAGGGAAGCCCGCACGAGACGCGCGCGACGAGCGGCAACGGGCGGAGATGGACGAGCACGTGCCACGCGTCGCGGAGCACCACGGGGTCGTCGCCCCGGAGGCCGTGCTCTGCGGCCACCGCGACGGCTGCCTGCACGGCGCTCTCGCTCATCCGAATCCGTACGTCCCCGGGAAACGCTCGGCGAGGACCCGGACGAGCAGCGCGACGGGCAGCCCGACGACGTTGAAGTAGTCGCCCTCGACGCGCTCGACGAGGGCCGCGCCCTGACCCTGGATCGCGTAGCCGCCGGCGCGTCCTTCCCACTGGCCGCTCGCGACGTACCACGCGACGTCGCGCGGCGTGAGCCCACGGAAGGACACACGGGTGACCTCGCTGCGCACCTCCTCCCACGCGGGCGTGATCAGCGCCAGCCCGGAGACGACCTCGTGGGTCCGGCCCGCGAGGCTCTCGAGCATCTCCTCGGCGTCTTCGGGACCGGCCGGCTTGCCGTAGACCCGCCCGTCGAGGAGAACCTCGGTGTCGCAGCCCAGCACGGGCCGCCCGTCCGCGTCGGCGAGCACGGAGCGTGCCTTGCCGAGCGCGTGCGCGACCGGGTCCTCCTCGGCCTCCTCGTAATCGGGCGTGACGACGTCGAACGGGATCCGCAGCTGCTCGAGGATCTCCCGCCGCCGCGGCGAGGTCGACGCTAGGAGGAGGGGCGGTGCAGGCGCGCTCGCCATATCTCTTCCGCGGGCCATTTCCGGGACCAGTCGGCGCTCACGTAGTCGTAGCGCTGGTGGGTCTCGGCGTCGGCGGGCGCCTGGATCTCGATCAGGTCGAGGATCTCGAAGCCGTTCGCACGCAGCACCCGGATCCAGTCGCCGTGCGAGAGGTGGTACTCGACTCCCTCGCCCGGCCACTGGAAGCGATGCATCCCGAACTGCGGCCGGTGGAGACGCTCGTCGGCGGGCAGGTCTTCGTCCGGGGAGCAGAGGATGCAGAGCGTCGAGTTGCGGAGGAAGACGAGCTCACCGCCGTCGCGGAGCAGGCGAGCGGCCTCGGGGATCCACTGGTACGGATCAGCCCAGATCGACGCGCCGTACTCCGAGACCGCGACGTCGAAGGACTCGTCCGGAAGCGGCACGTCCTCGCCGAAGGCCTCGACGAACTCGAGCCCCAACCCGAACTGCTCGTTGCAGCGGCGAGCGGTCTCGAGCTGCGCCGGGGTCGGATCGACTCCCACGACGCGGGCCGCGCCTTTCTTCTTCAGCCAGGCGCCGAAGTACGCGGTGCCGCAGCCGAGCTCCACCACGTCCTTGCCGAAGACGTCCGGCAACGCGCGCAACTCGGACTCGGGAATGTGCCAGATCCCCCAGTCGATCTCCTCTTTCGCCCACGCCTGCTCGGCGCGCGAATCGGTGTAGTCCGCGTTCGCGCGGGTCCACGCCTCGACGTTCGGATCAACCACCGAACCAGAGCGCGATCTCACGCTGCGCCGACTCCGGGGAGTCCGAGCCGTGGACGAGGTTGTCGGGCATCGAGGAGGCGAGGTCGCCGCGGATCGTCCCCGGCGCGGCGTTCGCGGGATCGGTCGCCCCGATCGTCGCCCTCATCGTCGCGATTGCACCCTCGCCCTCGACCACGAGCGCCCAGGTGGGACCAGAGGTGATGAAGTCGACGAGCTCGCCGAAGAACGGCTTCTCACGGTGCTCTCCGTAGTGTTCCTCTCCCAGCTCGCGGCTGGCAGTGATCAGCTTCCCCTCGCGAATCACGAAGCCACGCGCCTCGATGCGCCCGAGGATCTCGCCTGCGAGCCGGCGCTGCACTGCGTCCGGCTTGATCAGGATGAGGCTGCGCTCGAGCGCCATCAGCGTCTGGTGGCGGCTCGCCGCGGCCGTCGCGTGCCGAGCGCGGGCGGCGCTCCGGGCTCCGCCGGCTCGATCGGCGTCTCGCAGTACGGACAGACCTGCCAGATCGGCTCGAGCGGGGCGCCGCAGCTGACGCACGCCTGCTTGAGCTTCGTCGTGCAGACCGGGCAGACGAGATAGCTCTCGTCGACCTCGGCATGGCAGACGGGGCAGCGGTGGTCCGCCGCATTGATGCGATCCTCGATCGCCTTGATCTCGAGCTCCCGCTCACGCACGTCGGAGAGGTACTCGGGCGGGCGGAAGAGCATGTAGATGAACGGGCCGATGTACGGGATCACGAGCGCGACGAGCACCGAGAGCCCGACGAACAGCGGATCCTCCATCCGCCGCTTCGCGTCCTTGTAGGCCCAGAAGCCGAGACACAGCCAGAGGACGAACGCGAAGAACAGCAGCCCGTTGAGGACGGCGTGCGAGGTGCCGGAGCTGATGAAGCTTGCGAGGGTCACGGGCGAATCCTGCCGATCATTGACTGAGATCCGCCAGAAGGTACAGGGAACCGGTGACGAGCACCGCACCTGCCGGGCCCGCGAGCTCGACTGCGCGCACGCGGGCGGCCGCCGGATCGGACAGCGCTTCGACGTGCTCGAAGTGAGCAGACCCGACCGCTGCGAGCTCTGCCGCGGGAAGCGCACGTCCGTTGCGGCTCTCCGTGGCGATGAGTCGGGGACCGAGGACCGACAGCGCCTCGAGCATCATCCCCGGCCGCTTGTCGCGCAGGATCGAGCAGACGACCGTCCAGGTCCGGGCTGCTGGAAGTCGCGGCAGCAGCCAGCCGATGCCCGCGAGATTGTGGGCTCCGTCCCAGATCTCGAGGGGCTCCTCGCCGCGGCGTTCGAGGCGTCCCGCGAGCTCGATGCCGTCCGCGGCATGGGGGTCGACCGGGCTCCCGAGGAACGATTCCGCCGCGGCGACGGCGAGAGCGAGGTTGCTGCGGCCGGTCACGACGACCGTGGCGGCGCCGTTCTCCTGCGCAAGCTCGCGCCACTCCGGCTCGCCGAGCACGACGGTGCAGCCAGGCTGGACGACGGCGAGCTTCTCGGCCGCGATCGCCTCGCGGGTGTCGCCGAGCACGTCCATGTGGTCGAGGGCGACGCCGGTGAGGACCACGACACGCGTGCGGAGGACGTTCGTGGCGTCGTGACGGCCACCGAGCCCGGCCTCGACGACGGCCACGTCCACTTCCGCTTCGGCGAACGCTGCGAGCGCCGCAGCCGTGAGCACCTCGAACTGCGTGGCCCCGAGCGCCTCGGCCGCCTCGCGCACCGCAGCCAGCGCCGCGCCGAAGTCGGACTCCTCCCCGCCGATCCGGATCCGCTCGCTCCAGCCGCGCACGTGCGGCGAGAGGTAGGCCCCGACCTCGAGGCCGGCGTCCGCGAGGAGGGCCTCGGTCAGGCGCGTCGTCGTCGACTTGCCGTTCGTGCCGACGACATGGATCGCCGGGAACCGCTCCTGGGGGTCGCCGAGCTCCCGCAACAACTCGCGCATCCGCTCCGTGCCGAAGCCGTCTTCGGGCCACGGCGAGAGGGACTCAACCCAGCGCGTCGCGTTCGGCAACGTATTGCGCGAGCTTCTCGCGCTCGGCGGCAACCGCCTCGGGTGCGGCATTCGCGACGAACTTCTCGTTCGAGAGCATCCGCTCGGCCCGCTCGATCTCCTTCTGGACGCGGGCGCGCTCGGCGTCGAGGTCGCCGCCGCCGTCGTCGGTCGGCCGGACGACGGCCTCGAAGATGCGAGCCGAGTCGCCGTCCAGCTTGATCCGGACACCGCTGCGTCGGTAGATGCGGGCCGCCGTCTGCGCGCTCTCCAGCGCGTCGAGCTCCCCCTCCCACGTCTCCGGCTCGGGCCACGGAGCGACGATCAGCCGCGTCTCGCGTGCGGGCAGGTTCGTCCAGATCTCCTCCGTGACGTGCGGCATCACCGGGTGGAGCAGCTTGAGGAGCCGCTCGAGCGCCGCGAACGCCGTCGCGCGCACGTCCTCCTCCGCCAGTCGCGGCTTGATCGACTCGAGGTACCAGTCGCAGAAGTCGTCGAACGTGAGGTGATAGAGCCGTTGCACGGCGTGGGCGAAGTCGAACGCGGCGAGGTCGGCTTCGAACTCGGCCCGCGTCGCCTCGATGCGTGCGAGGATCCACCGCTCCTCGACCGAGGACGGCCGCGCCGCCGGCTCGACCGGACCGGCCAGCAGAAGCAGACGGCTCGCGTTCCAGAGCTTGTTCGCGAGCTTCCGTCCCTCCTCGATCGTGCCCCACGAGAAGCGCGGATCCTGGCCCGTGGTCATCTTGAGCAGCCCGTAGCGCGTCGCATCGGCGCCGTACGGCTCGAGCGCCTCCTCGGGGTCGATACCGGTGCCGAGCGTGCGCGACATCCGCTTCCCTTCCGGGTTCTGGAGGTACGAGTGGATGACCGCCTCTTGGAACGGCTCCTCCCCGATCAGCTCGAGGCCGGAGAAGATCATCCGCGCGACCCAGAGGAAGATGATGTCGCGGGCGGTGGCGAGTACGTGCCCCGGGTAGTAGCGCGCGAGCTCGGGCGTCTCCTCGGGCCAGCCGAGCGTCGCGAACGGGTAGAGCGCCGACGAGAACCATGTGTCGAGCACGTCTTCGTCCTGCCGCAGGTCGGCCGAGCCGCACTCGGTGCAGGCCCGGGGTTCGGTCTCGGCGACCGTGACATGGCCGTCGGGGCAGTACCAGACGGGGATTCTGTGACCCCACCAGATCTGGCGCGAGATGCACCAGTCGCGGACGTTCTCCATCCAGTCGAGGTACACGCGCGCGAAGCGGTCGGGGGTGAAGCGGACGCGGCCTTCCGTGACCGCGGCGACTGCGGGCGCGGCGAGATCTTTCATCGCCACCCACCATTGCGGGACGATGAGCGGCTCGATGCGGCTGTGGCAGCGCACGCAGTGACCGACCGAGTGACGGTAGTGCTCCCGCTTCTCGAGCAGCCCGCGCTCCGACGCCCAGTCGAGCACGCGCCGTCCCGCGTCCTCCTGGGTCAGCCCGGCGAGCTCGCCGGCGGCATCGTTCATCAGGCCGTCCGCCCCGATCACGGCGATCTCGGGGAGATCGTGGTCGCGGCCGATCTCGAAGTCCGTCGGGTCGTGGCCCGGCGTGATCTTGAGCGCGCCGGTGCCGAACTCCATCTCCACCCGCTCGTCGGCGATCACCGGCACGCGACGCTCGACGAACGGGACGACGACCTCCTTGCCGACGAGGTCGCGGTAGCGGTCGTCGTCCGGATGCACGGCGACCGCGACGTCCGCGAGGATCGTCGCGGGCCGCACCGTGGCGATCGTGACGTGGCCCGAGCCGTCGGCGAGCGGGTAGCGAATGTATGAGAGCGTGTCGTCGGTGTCCTCGTGCTCGACCTCGAGGTCGGAAAGAGCGGTCCGGTCGCGCGGGCACCAGTTGACGATCCGGTTCGCGCGATAGATCCAGCCGCGCTCGTAGAGGTGGACGAACCAGCGCATGACCGCCGCGTAGTAGCGCTCGTCCATCGTGAAACGCGTGCGGCGGTAGTCGAGCGAAGCACCGAGGAGTCGGAACTGGCTCATGATCGTGCCGCCGTAGCGCTCGAGCCATTCCTGGACGTAGGCGTCGAAGCCGTCGCGGCCGAGGTCGCGCTGGCTGCGTCCCTCCTGGGCGAGCGTGCGTCCGATCGCGGCCCACGTCGAGATCCCGGCATGGTCGTAGCCCGGCTGGAAGAGAGTGTTGAAGCCGCGCATCCGGTGCCAGCGCACCAGGGTGTCCTCGAGTGAGAGCTGCAGGCAGTGGCCGATCGTCAGCGAGCCGGAGATGTTCGGCGGCGGGTGCATGACGACGAACGTCTCGCCGGGCGCATCCGGGTCGGCCTCGTAGAGACCCTCTTCCTCCCAGATCTTCTGCCAGCGTTCCTCAACGCCCTGCGGCTTGTAAAGCGTGTCCATCGGGCGGATGTCGTCAGGCAGCGACTATGAGCTGAGCTTAGCGGGGGAGCGTCTCGGCTGCGGCCAGGTGCCTCCGACCTGCTCGAGGATCGCCTCGAGCAGCGCGAACGAGCCGAGGACGTGGTCGCGCGCGAGCGCCCGCGCGCCCTCGGGGCTGCCGACGACCAGCGCCTGCCGAATCGCGCGGTGCTGGTCGGCGTTCTTCGCGTACAGGCCGTCGATCGAGTGGTCGCCAGGAGCCCAGACGGCGGGGCCGGAGAACGAGCGGCGTGCGCTCTTCGCGAGCTGCTCCACTAGCGGCAGCCCGGCGACCCGGTAGATCACGTCGTGGAAGGCGTGGTTCGCGCGCACCCACTCGCCCATGATCGAGCGGCGCGCCTCGCCGGGCTCGCGCGCGCGGAGTTCCTTCGAGATCCTGGCGAAGTGCTGCTCGGCCTCCTCGAGCTCCACGAGGTCCTCGGCCGTCATCTTCTTCGCGGCGACCTCGGTGGCGAGCGCCTCGAGCTCGGCGCGCACCATGAACGCCTCGTGCAGCTCCTCGCGCGAGATCGTGCGAACGCGAACTCCGCGGTTCGGGACGAAGGAGACGAGACCCAGCGCCGCCAGCCTGCGGAGGGCTTCGCGGATCGGCGTGCGCGAGACCTCGAACTGCTCCGAAAGCTGCTCCTGCCGCAGGACGGTTCCCGGCTCGAGCTCGCCGGAGACGATCGCCTCTTCGATCACGAGGGCGATGTCGTCCGCTTTGGTGCTGTCGAGGGACATGCCGGAGCTAGCCGCCGTCCCGGGCGAGCGCATGGGCCTTGCGTGGGGCCAGCGCGGCGAGCCCCACTGTGTGCCCCGCCGCGAGGATCGGTTCGTCCCTCTCCCGAAGCGCCTCGTACTGGGCGAGCGTCAGGGTGATCCACCTCTCGCAGCGCTCATCGCCGCATTCGCAGAGGAAATCCCACGTCTCGGTCTCGCGGTCGGAGAGATCGAAGCGCTGCACCGCCATGCGGATATTGCGGTTCGTCTCGGCCCGTGCAGTGGAACGACTACTGCGCTCGTCGGACAAACAGACCTCTCCCGGTTGAAGACGCCCTCCCGGAAGAGAATACGCCGAGAGCTACTCGTTGTCGTGGTCCCGCTCGCAGAAATCGGGGCACGTGCATTCGGCGATCTCCGCGGTGCAGGGCGCATCCGCACCGGGCCGCTCGATGCGTTCGTCCTCGGGTGCGATCAGCGTCTCGCTCATCTCGTCCCTCCTCAGTCGAGGCGTTCGTAGGCAGGCAGGGTCAGGAAGTCCTCGAGCTCCTCGGAGAGCGCGACCGCGGCGAAGAGCTCCTTCGCCTCGTCGCCGGCCTCGACGAGCTCGATCTCCTCGCGGATGCGCTGCTCGTCGACGCGCCCGCTGCGCACCCACTGCCAGATCTGGGAGCGGGAGATCTCCGCGGTTGCCGCGTCCTCCATCAGGTTGTCGATCGCGGCCGCGCCGACACCGTGCAGCCAGGAGTCGAGATAGCGCACGCCGACGGAGACGTTCGTCCGCACGCCGGCGTCGGTGATGTCGCCGGGAGTATCCGGGATCGACAGCAGCGCAGCCTCGTCGGGGACGACATCCTCGCGCAGCCGCTCGACCTGGTTCGGCCGGTCGCCGAGAGGGCCGTCGAAGACCTCGGTGCAGGCGGGCACGAGATCGGGATGCGCGACCCACGAGCCGTCGAAGCCGTCGCCCGACTCGCGCTCCTTGTCCTCGCGCACCTTCGCGAGAGCGATCTCGTTCGCCTGGGCATCCTTGCGCGACGGGATGAAGGCCGCCATGCCGCCGATCGCGTGCGCGCCGCGCCGGTGGCACGAGCGGACGAGGAGCTCCGTGTACGAGCGCATGAACGGCACGGTCATCGTCACCTGGACGCGGTCGGGCAGCACCCAGTCCCGCTTCCGGAACTTCTTGATCGCGCTGAAGATGTAGTCCCAGCGGCCGGCGTTGAGGGCGCAGCCCCAGTCGCGCAGCTCGTAGAGGATCTCCTCCATCTCGAACGCGGCGAGGACCGTCTCGATGAGGACGGTGCAGCGGATCGAGCCGCCCGGCAGGCCGAGCTCCTCCTCCGCGAGCGCGAACGCGTCCGCCCACAGACGCGCTTCGAGATGCGACTCGAGCTTCGGAAGGTAGAAGTACGGCCCGCTGCCACGCTCGAGCTGCTCCCGGGCGTTCCGCGCCATGTGCAGCCCGAAATCGAAGAGCGAGGCGGAGACCGGCTCCTCGTCGACGAGCGCATGACGCTCCGGCAGGTGCCAGCCGCGCGGACGGATCAGCAGTGTCGCGATCTCGTCGTTCAGCCGGTACGTCTTGTCGGGCGTCTCGAACGAGATTTCGCGGCGCACCGCGTCGGTGACGTTCCGCTGCCCCTCGACGATGTTCGCCCACGACGGCGAGCAGGCGTCCTCGTAGTCGGCCATGAAGACCCGGGCGCCGGAGTTGAGGGCGTTGATCATCATCTTGCGGTCGACCGGGCCGGTGATCTCGCAGCGGCGGTCGCGGAGGTCGGCCGGCGCCTCGGCGACGCGCCAGTCGGAGTCGCGGACGTCCTTCGTTCCCGGCAGGAAACGAGGGTTCGTGCCGGCGTCGAGCTCGGCCTGGCGCTCACGCCGCGCCTCGAGCAGCTCGCGGCGCCGCGGGTTCAGCTCGCGGTGGAGACGCACGACCAAGTCGAGCGCCTCCCGGGTGAGAACGGACTCGTCGGCCGGGGAGAGGATCTCGACGTCGGCCACCGCGCTCACACGGCCTCCTTCGTGAACTGCGCCTCCTCGGTCGAGCCCCTCAGCGCGAGAGTCTCGCTGTCGGGAGCGACGGCCTGCGTGACGAGGTCGAAGTAGCCGGCGCCGACCTCGCGCTGATGGCGCGTCGCCGTGTAGCCGAACTCCTCGAGCTCGAACTCACGCTCCTGCAGCCGCACGTACGCCGGCATCTGCTCCTCAGCGTAGTCGCGGGCGAGCTCGAACATCGACGCGTTGATCGAGTGGAAGCCGGCGAGCGTGATGAAGAGGAAGCGGTAGCCCCACTCGCCGAGCGTGTCCTGGAAGGAAGCGATCTGGTCGTCGTCCAGGTGCTTGCGCCAGTTGAAGGACGGTGAGCAGTTGTAGGCGAGCGGCTTGCCCGGGAAGCGCGCGTGGACGGCCTCCGCGAACTCCTTCGCCTCGTCGAGATCCGGCGTAGACGTCTCGAACCAGACGAGGTCGGCGTACGGCGCGTAGGCGAGGCCGCGCGAGATCGCGGCGTCGATCCCGTCACGGACGCGATAGAAGCCCTCCGCAGTACGTTCGCCGGTCACGAAATCGCGGTCGTACTCGTCGACGTCGCTCGTGAGGAGCGCGGCAGAGAGCGCATCGGTCCGCGCGACGAGGACGGTCGGGACGCCGCAGACGTCGGCCGCGAGCCGAGCGGCGTTGAGCGTCCGGATGAATTGCTGCGTCGGCACGAGCACCTTGCCGCCGAGGTGACCGCACTTCTTCTCAGAGGCGAGTTGGTCCTCGTAGTGGACGCCGGCGGCGCCTGCTTCGATCATCGCGCGCATCAGCTCGTAGGCGTTGAGCGGGCCGCCGAAGCCGGCCTCGGCATCGGCGAGAATCGGCGCGAGCCAGTGCGTCCCGGTCCGTCCTTCCGCGCAGTCGATCTGGTCGGCCCGGAGCAAGGCGTTGTTGAGACGTCGGACGAGCGCGGGCGCGCTGTTCGCGGGATAGAGGCTCTGGTCGGGGTACGTGGCGCCGGCGAGGTTGGCGTCGGCCGCGACCTGCCAGCCGGAGAGGTAGATCGCGTCGAGCCCGGCCCGCACCATCTGGACGGCCTGCCCGCCGGTGAGCGCGCCGAGTGCGCGGACGGGCTGATCGGACTCGACGAGCTCCCAGAGACGCTCCGCGCCGAGCTTCGCGAGCGTGTGCTCCTCGACCACGGTGCCGCGCAAGCGGACGACGTCCTCCGCCGTGTACGTCCGCTCGATCCCGCTCCAGCGGCTGTCGGCGCTCCACTGGTCCTCGAGTTGCCGGGCTGGCTCCTGGATCATCGACGTCTCCTCGGTCCGGATTTCGGATCCAAAACTTACCACGGAGCGCGGCTTATTACACCTCCGAAGGCGGTGATAACTCCTATCTGGGATCCAAGCTAGAACTTGTAGTAGCGATAAACGACCTCGGCGACACACACGGGCTTGTCCCCGCCGTCGCGTTCGATCGTCGCGGTCATCGCCACCTCACGACCCCACTCCTCTTCCCTGACGGAGTCCACGCGGAACGTTCCGCGAACGCGCGAGCCCGACGGCACCGGCGCCGGGAACCGCACGCGGTTGAGGCCGTAGTTGAGGGCCATGCCGGCGTCTGGCTCGTCGTGCGGGATCGTTTCGTACGACATCGCCGGCAGGAGCGACAGCGTCAGGTAGCCGTGGGCGACGGTGCCCCCGAACGGCGTTTGCGCCGCCATTTCCGGATCGACGTGGATGAAGTTGTGGTCGTCGGTGGTGTCGGCGAACGCCTGAATCTTCTCCTGCGGCACGTCGATCCAGGAAGACGGCCCGAACTCCGCACCAACCTCGATCGCGCCCATGAGCGGAACGCTAACGCCACACCGCGTAGGCCGGTGGCAGCCACCTTCACGAAAGTGTGCCGCGCTGGGGCCGCTCCCCCGCTGTTTCCGCTGTGAAGCTACGCGAAGTCGCGACAGTTTCGTAACAGTGGCTGCCACCGGCCGTGCCGGCGTGCCCAGCGCCCGACTTCGCAAGCTGCGAGCGGCTCCGTGGCTCTCTACGCGGTCTGCTCGACCGGCTCGTCCGGCTCGTCCGGCTCGTCGCCGGCGGCCTCGGCGCTCGTGACGAGCGTTGGGCGGATGCCCTGCGAGATCGTCTCCTTCGTGATCACGCATTTCGTCACGTCGCGGCGGGACGGCAGCTCGAACATCACGTCGAGGAGGGCGGCTTCGATGATCGACCGCAGGCCGCGGGCGCCGGTCTCACGCTCGAGCGCGCGGTCGGCGATCTCCCACATCGCGTCCTCGGTGAAGACGAGCTCGACCCCGTCGTACCCGAAGAAGCGCTGGTACTGCTTGACGAGCGCGTTCTTCGGCTCCTCGAGGATCTGGACGAGGTCCTCGCGCCGCAGCTGGTGCACGGCGGAGATGAC
>JAICME010000122.1 GCA_025929425.1 Thermoleophilia bacterium
CGCGTCTTCGCGATCGACACGCATCACCTCTTCCCGGAGACGTACGAGCTCTGGCGCGAGATCGAGCGCCGCTACGGAACCACGATCGAATCCGTCGCAGGCGCTCCCGTCGAGGACGGCCTCTGGGAGACGAACCCGGACCTCTACCTCTCGATCGCCAAGATCGAGCCGCTCAACCGCGTGCTGCTCGACCTCGACGCCTGGATTACCGGCATTCGCCGCGACCAGTCGCCGACCCGCGCCGGCGCGCCGAAGCTCGCGTGGGACGACCAGCACGAGCTCTGGAAGGCGAACCCCATCGCCGACTGGACGGACGACGACTGCTGGGCCTACATCCGGGAGCGCGAGTTGCCGTACAACCCGCTCCACGACCAGGGCTACGAGTCGATCGGCGACATGCACTCGACCGTGCCCGGGAAGGGCCGGGAAGGTCGCTGGGCGGGCACCGAGCGGACAGAATGCGGGCTGCACGCATGAGCCAGCGCGGCTTCGTCCTCTGGTTCACGGGCCTCTCGGGCGCCGGCAAGACGACGATCGCGAACAACGTCGAGCCCGAGCTCGAGCGGCGCGGGCTCGTCGTCGACCATCTCGACGGCGACATCGTCCGCACCCACCTCTCGAAGGGTCTCGGCTTCTCGAAGGAGGACCGCGATATCAACATCGCCCGCATCGGCTGGGTCGCTTCGCGTGTCGCACGCGCCGGCGCGGTCGTGGTCGTCTCGGCGATCTCGCCCTACGAGGAGATGCGGCGCCATGCGCGCTCGCTCGTCGAGCAGCACGCGCCCTTCGTGGAGATCCACGTCGCGACACCGCTCGAGGAGTGCGCGCGCCGCGATCCAAAGGGCCTCTACGCGGCCGCGTTCGCCGGCGAGATCGCCGAGTTCACCGGCGTCTCGGCTCCGTACGAGGAGCCGCTCGAGCCCGAGCTGCGCCTCGACACCTCGGGCAAGACGCCGACCGAGTCGGCCGCGACCGTGCTCGAGCGGCTGGAGGAGCTCAACCTGTTGCCGCCGCGCGTGGAGGCGACGTCTTGAGCATGTCGCGCGCCTTGCCGACGGTGACGCACCTCGACGAGCTCGAGTCCGAGGCCGTTCACATCTTCCGCGAGGTCGCAGCGGAGCTCGAGCGCCCGGTGCTGCTCTTCTCCGGCGGCAAGGACTCGATCGTCCTCCTGCGGCTCGCCGAGAAGGCGTTCCGGCCGGGCAAGTTCCCGTTCCCGATCATGCACGTCGACACCGGCCACAACTTCGCGGAGGCGCTCGAGTTCCGCGACCGCCGTGTCGCGGAGCTCGGCGAGCGGCTCGTCGTCGCGTCCGTGCAGGAGTCGATCGACAAGGGGCGCGTCGTCGAGGAGACGGGCCCGCGCGCCTCGCGGAACCGGCTACAGACGACGACGCTGCTCGACGCGATCGAGGAGCACCAGTTCGACGCGGCGATCGGCGGCGCCCGCCGGGATGAAGAGCGGAGCCGCGCGAAGGAGCGGATCTTCTCCTTCCGCGACGACTTCGGCCAGTGGAACCCGCGCGTGCAGCGCCCCGAGCTGTGGAGCCTCTACAACGCGCGCGTCCGCAAGGGCGAGCACGTCCGCGTCTTTCCGATCTCGAACTGGACGGAGCTCGACGTGTGGCAGTACGTCGCGCGCGAGCAGCTCGAACTGCCGGGCATCTACTTCGCGCACGAGCGCGAGGTCTTCCGCCGCGACGGGATGCTCTACGCGGTGTCGCCGTACCTCGAGCGCATGGAGGGCGAGGATCCGTTCACCACGTCCGTCCGGTTCCGCACCGTCGGCGACATGACGTGCACCGGCGGCGTCGAGTCGCGGGCGGCGACGATCGACGAGGTTGTCGAGGAGATCGCGGCGACGCGCGTCACCGAGCGGGGCGAGACGCGTGCCGACGACCGCTTCAGCGAAGCTGCGATGGAAGACAGGAAGCGCGTTGGCTACTTCTGAGGCAGCCCGGGAGACCGAGCTTCTGCGCCTCGTCACGTGTGGTTCCGTCGACGACGGCAAGTCCACGCTGATCGGCCGGCTGCTCTACGACACGAAGCAGATCTTCGTCGATCAGCTCGAGCACATCGAGGACGTCTCGCGGCGCCGCGGCCACGGGTACGTCGACCTGGCGCTCCTGACCGACGGCCTGCGCGCCGAGCGCGAGCAGGGCATCACGATCGACGTCGCCTATCGCGGGTTCGTCACGCCGAAGCGCCGCTTCCAGCTCGCCGACGCGCCGGGCCACGTGCAGTACACGCGCAACATGGTCACGGGCGCTTCGACCGCCGAGCTCGGGATCGTGCTCGTCGACGCGCGCCAGGGCGTCGTGGAGCAGACCCGCCGCCACGCCTACATCCTCTCGATCCTCCGTGTGCCGCACGCGGTCGTCGCCGTCAACAAGATGGATCTCGTCGACTGGTCGCAGGAGCGCTTCGACGAGATCGCAGCCGAGCTCGACGCGCTCGGGCTGGCCGACATGGTCGTGATCCCGATCTCGGCGCTGCAGGGAGACAACGTCGTCGACCGCTCGGAGAAGATGCCCTGGTACGACGGGCCGCCGCTGCTCGAGTACCTCGAGACCGTGGAGATCGCCTCCGGCCGCGATCTCGACAGCCGCCGCTTCCCCGTCCAGTGGGTGATCCGGCCGCGCTCCGACGAGCACCACGACTTCCGCGGTTACGCGGGCCAGGTTGCCGGCGGCGTGTGGGGCGCGGGGGACGAGGTCGTCGTCCTGCCGGCCGGCCTGCGGACGCAGGTCGAGTCGGTGGAGACGATCGACGGGCCGCTCGAGGCCGCGATCCCGCCGATGTCGGTCACGATCCGCCTGGCCGACGACGTCGACGTCTCGCGCGGTGACCTGCTCGCCGATCCCGCCGACCCGCCGGGCGTGGCGCGCGAGCTCGAGGCTCGGGTCTGCTGGATGAGCGAGCGGCCGCTCGAGCCACGTGCGCGTCTCGCGGTGAAGCAGACCTCGCGCTCGGTGCGTGCAATCGCCGACGAGCTCGTCTCGCGGATCGACGTACACACGCTCGAAGACGTGCCCGCTCCCGACTCGCTCGGGCTGAACGACATCGGCGTCGTGAGGCTCCGGCTCTCCGAGCCGCTGTGCGTCGATCCCTACGAGGAGAACCGCACGACGGGCGCGTTCGTGCTCATCGACGAGTCGTCGAACGAGACGGTCGGGGCCGGCATGGTCCTCAGCGCCTCGCCATGACCTGGCAGTTCACCCTGACAGGCCTTGCGCTCGGCCTGATCGTGGGTCTCACCGGCGTCGGCGGGGGCTCGCTGATGACGCCGATCCTGATCATCCTCTTCGGCTTCAAGCCGACGTATGCCGTCGGGACGGACATCTTCCACGGCGCGATCTTCAAGACGTTCGGTGCATTTCGGCATCGGCGGCTCGGCACGGTGCACGGACATCTCACGATGTGGCTCTTCGCCGGCTCGGGCCCGATGGCGGTCGCCGGCGTCGCGGTCTCCTACGTGCTCCGGAACCAGATCAGCAACGCGGAGACCATCCTGGGCTACGTCATCGGCGCGGCGCTGATCGGCGGCGGCAGCGGGTTCCTCGCAAAGTCGTTCGTGAAGAGAGGCATTCAGCCGAGCGAGGCGCCTTTCATCATGAGCCGCAGGGACAAGATGTTCGCACTCGGCACCGGCGCGGTCTTCGGCTTCATCGTCGGGCTCACTTCCGTCGGCAGCGGCACGTACTTCGGCCTGATGATGGTGCTCGTCTATCCCCTGACGATGCCGCGGATCGTCGGCACGGACATCTTCCATGCCGCGGCGCTCCTCTGGATAGCCGGCGTCGGACACCTGATCATCAACGACGTCGACCTGCACGCCACGGCGTGGCTTCTCACCGGCTCGGTGCCCGGAATCCTGATCTCGAGCCGCTACACGATCAAGGTCCCGGACCTGACCATCCGGGGCGGTCTCGGCGGAATCCTCGTCGTCAGCGGGCTCAAGCTCCTCAACGTGCCCCAGGCCAACTGGGTGCTGGGGATCGGGCTCGGCACGCTCTTCGTGATCCTCGCGATCTACACGGCACGGGTGATGCTGAGCGAGCCGCGCGCCACGCCCGAACGGGCCTAACCACTTCCTTAACCGCGGGCCCGTAGAATCAGCGGGCTTTGCAGCGGGTTCTCACGACGGTCACCCTCCTGGGCCTGCTGGTGGCGACCGCTGCCGCCTTCGCGATCACCGAGCACCTGAAGCTGATCAAGAGCCCCGTCTACGGGACGCTCGTCTCGAAGGTGTTCTCGCCTCGCTGTCACTGCTCGACGAGCACGGCGGCGGTTCGCTTCAGGCTTCGCCACCCGGACAAGGTCACGGTCACGATCGTGGACTCCCACCACCAGCACGTCGCCACGGTCGTCACGGGGTTCCGCATGCTCCCCCGCCACGCGCACACGTTCAGGTGGGACGGCCGCACGAGCTCGGGACAGCTGGCGCCTGACGGCGTCTATTACCCCTGGCTCCACCTCGAGAACGGGCATCACACGTACAAGTTCATCAACCGGATAACGCTCGACACGAAGGTTCCGGCGGTGCTGTCCGCCGACGCGGAGAAGGCCGTGCTCTTCGCCGGCCCGGGCCGCTCGATCGCCATTCGGTATGCCCTGAGCGAGCCGGCTCACGCCGTCGTGTACCTGGGGAATCAGCAGCTCGTCGTCGGCCGTCCCACGAGGACGCACAGCCGGATCAAGTGGGGCGGCACGATCCCGAGCACCGGACAAGCGGTTCCGGAAGGCAGATACGTCCTTTCGATCGCCGCGCGGGACGACGCCGGCAACGAGACCCCGCGCTCGGCCCGCAAGCACGTCACCGTCGTCGTTCGCTACATCGACCTCGCGCCGAAGCGGATCGCCGTGCGAGCCGGCAAGGGGCTGACCGTTCGTGTCGAGACCGACGCGTCGCGCTACAAGTGGCGCCTCGGCCGGCAGCGCGGCCTGCGGCGCGGGAGGCTGCTGCATCTGCGCGCTCCGACGACCCCGGGGACGTACCGCCTCGTGGTGACCGAGCGTGGTCACTCGGCGACCGCGCTCGTCCGGGTGAGGCCGAAGTGATCGGGCTCTCCGAGATCGCCGGGCCCATCGCGTGCATCGGGCTCGCGGTGCTGCTCGTCGCGCGGACACGACGAAACCGGATCGCCGGCCTCGGCTATGCGGGCGTGGGCACGGTCCTGCTCGTGGCGTCGTTCTCGCCTGCGAGCGTCCCGGAGCTCCTGGCGGGAATCGGCGGGGCGATCGTGGTCGGCCCGCTGCTTGCGTGGCTGTTCCGGCGCGAGCCGTGGCTGATCGCCTACGGGACTCTCGCCTTCATCCCGTTCCGCGTGCACTTCGTGCACCACAACCTCCTCGTGCCGCTCTACGGAGTTGCGGTCGGCGCGGCCTTGCTGCTGTTGTGGGAGCTCGTCGACGGAGACGAGCGCGCTCGGGAGCTCGGGATCGCGTCATGGCCGCTCGCGCTCTACCTCGTGTGGATCGGGCTCTCGCTCGAGTGGAGCGTCGACGTGCACACCGCGGCACTCGACCTGCTCGCCTTCTACGTCCCCTTCACGATTCTCGCGATCTCGATCGCGCGCCTGCCCTGGCGGGAATCGCGGGTGCGGTATCTCTATTTCGAGCTCGTCGCGATGGCCCTCGTCTTCGTCGGCGTCGGCTTCTACCAGTACGCGACCCGCGACATCTCCCAGAACCTGAAGCTGCAGACGATCAACGTCTACGCGGCGTTCTTCAGGGTCAACTCGGTCTTCTTCGATCCCTCGATCTACGGTCGCTTCCTCGTGATCGCGCTGATTCCGACCGTCGTGCTGATCATCCGGGGGCGCTCGGTTCGGGAGGGGGTCGCGGCGCTGGGATTCGCCGCCGTGACCTGGGTCGGCCTCCTCATCTCGTTCTCGCAGTCGAGCTTCTCGGCGCTCGGCGTTGCGGTCTTCATCGTCGCAGCGATCGTCTGGCGCTGGAAGTCACTCCTCGCGCTCGGAGCCGTGCTCGTCGTCGTCGCCGGTCTCGTGGCGACCCAACCGAGGCTCATGCATGCGATCCGCCATCACACCACCGGAGGGCTCAACGACGCGACGCACGGCCGCGCGAGCCTGGTGGCGAACGGAATTCGAATCGCGAAGGCGCATCCGGCGCTCGGCGTCGGGCTCGGCGGCTTCGAGCACGCGTACTCGAAACGGACGCACCGCACCGCGAGGAAGAGCGCGTCCCACAACACGCCCGTGACGGTCGCTGCGGAGCAGGGTGCGGTCGGGCTCCTGATCTACTTCTTCCTCGTCGGCTCGCTGCTCCTCGCCGCGTTCCGGCGGATCAACCACCCGGTGTACGGGCGAGTCGCCCTCTCCGCAGGCCTCGCGCTCGTCGCGATCTTCGTCCACTCGCTCGCCTACAACGACTTCTTCGAGGATCCGACGACGTGGGGTCTCTTCGGCCTGATCGGCCTCGTGGCGCCGATCCGGGTGCGGGCACGCGAGCCGCGAGCGGTAGAGGTGCCTGCCGACGACCCCGTGCCTGAGATGATCGCGCGGTGATGACCCCGTGATCGAGCAGTGGAAGAAGGCGCTCGTGCTTGCGCCGCACACCGACGACGGCGAGTTCGGGTGCGGCGGGACGATGGCGCGGCTCGTCGATGCCGGCTGCGACGTCCGCTACGTGGCTTTCTCGATTGCGACACGCTCGCTGCCGCCGGGATTCCCGCCGGACACGCTCGCGCGCGAGGTCGCGGAGGCGACCGCCGAGCTCGGGATTCCCGCGGAGTCACTGACCGTGCACGACTTCGACGTCCGCACGTTCCCGGAGCGCCGGCAGGACATCCTCGAGCTGCTTGTCGCGCTCTGGGAGGAGTGGGAACCGGATGTCGTGTTTCAGCCGAGCCTTCACGACGTCCATCAGGATCACCGCACCGTCGCGGAGGAGGGCCTGCGCGCCTTCAAGCGGACGACGATCCTCGGCTACGAGATCCCGTGGAACAACTTCGATTTCGAGTACCAGTGGTACGCCGCGCTCGAGCAGAGCCACATCGAGCGGAAGATCGCGGCGCTCGAGCGCTACGCCTCGCAGCAGCACCGTCGCTACGCGAACGCCGAGTACGTGCGGAACCTCGCGCGGACGCACGGCGTCAACGTGAACCGCGAGTACGCCGAGGTCTTCCAGGTGTACCGCGTCGTCGTCTGAAAAAAAAGAAAGAGAAGATCAGCGCAGGACGAGCAGGTCGAGCCCGTTGCCTCTCGGCTCGGGGTTCTCGGCGACAGCACGGCGAACCCGTTCCTTGCCCCGCAGGAACTCTTCCTCGGTGAGGCCGCGCAGCGTGGTGTCGGCGTGGCGGAGCGTGTCCAGCTCGCCGAGGAAGTCCGCGAGGCTGGTCGGGTACGTCTCGCGAACCCGCTCGAGCGCCTCCATCCGGAATCCTGCTGCTCCGAACGCAGCGCAGACGTCTGCGATGGACGGGTAGGTCTCGACGGCTCGAGCCGTCTCAGGGAACCAGCGGACGAGGTCGATCTCGTCCAACCGTCCCGGGAAGCCCTGGCGAACGAGAACCGGGGCGCCGGGGCGGAGCACGCGACGGATCTCGTGCGCAGCCGCATCGAGATCGGCGACATGGTGCAGCACGAGGGAGAGCCACGCCGCGTCGGTCGATGCGTCTGGCAGCGGTAGCGTGCTCGCGTCTCCCTCGAGCACGCGGATGGCCGGTGTGCTCGGGATCCGAGCTCGCATCGCCGTCGACGGCTCGACTGCCACGACCTCGATGTCGAACCAGTCGTGGAAGGCAGCCGAGAACTGACCGGTCCCGGCGCCGATGTCGAGGAGCGTCATTCCCGGCGACGGCTCGAGATGCCGCCGTATCGCCTC
>JAICME010000008.1 GCA_025929425.1 Thermoleophilia bacterium
ATCGGCCGCGAGCTCACCCAGGGGCTCGGCTCCGGCGCCGACCCCGACGTGGGACGCCGCGCGGCCGACGAGGCCTACGACGAGCTGAAGCAGGAGCTGAGAGGCGCCGACATGGTCTTCGTCGCGGCCGGCGAGGGCGGAGGCACCGGCTCGGGTGCCGCGCCTATCGTCGCGCGGATCTCCCGCGAGCTCGGCGCGCTCACCGTCGGCATCGTCACGACGCCGTTCAAGTTCGAAGGGACGAAACGGCGCAGCCAAGCGGAGAAGGGGATCGTCGACCTTCGCTCGGCGTGCGACACGACGATCGTGATCCCGAACGACAGGTTGCTCGAGGTGCTCGAGCGGTCGACCTCGATGCTCGACGCCTTCAAGGTCGCCGACGACGTGCTGCGCCAGGGCGTGCAAGGCATCTGCGACCTGATCACGATGCCCGGCCTCATCAACCTCGACTTCGCGGACGTGCGCACGATCATGTCCGACTCCGACACGGCCCTCATGGGCATCGGCTTCTCGTCCTCGACCGGCGACGGCCGGGCGCGAGAGGCCGCGGAGCGCGCCTTGCGCTCGCCGCTCATCGACGCCGAGATCACCGGCGCGCGCGGCATCCTGCTCTCGATTGCGGGTGGAGACGACCTGACGCTCGTCGAGGTGAACGAGGCCGCCGAGGTGATCCGCGCCGCCGCCACCGACGACACGAACATCATCTTCGGCGCGACCGTCGACGACCGGCTGAACGGCCAGGTCTGGGTGACCGTCGTCGCCACCGGCTTCGGAGGCCGTGGGAGGCGCCCGCGGGGCGACGGCTTCGCTCCGCCGGCCGAGCAACGGCGCCCGCCGGGCCCGCCGGGTGAGGGTGGCGACCTCGACGTGCCGTCCTTCCTCCGCACCTGACGCAGGAGCCCGCCGTCGACTCGTACCTCGCCATCGCCTCGAAGCGGGACGTGCGCGCCTACTCGGACGCGGCGATCCCACCCGAGGTGCGCGAGCGGATCCTCGACTCGGGGCGGCTGTCCGGCAGCTCGAGGAACCGGCAGCGGTGGGAGTTCGTCGTCGTCTCCGGCGATGCGCAAGAACGTCTGAGTGAGGCCGTCTACGCGCCCGAGAACGTCAGCTCGGCCGCGCTCGTCGTCGCGATCGTGGGCGAGGCGGGAGCCTTCGACGTCGGCCGCTGCGCACAGAACATGATGCTCGGGGCCTGGGGTGAGGGCGTCGTCTCCTGCCCGAACGGCGTGCGCGACGCCGATGCTGCCGCGGCGATCTGTGGCGGCGAGGTGCGGGCGATCCTCTCCTTCGGCTACCCGGCGCGAGCGCGCACACCGGCAAGCCACACCGCCGAGGAGTGGTCGGCGCGGGCGGACCGCAAGCCGCTCTCGGAGCTCGTGCGCGAGACGTCGTAGCTCCGACGGCAGCGCGGGCGCTGACCCGCGAAGGCGGCGAGGAGGCTGCTCGCGTTCACGTCGAACGCGATCCGCACGGTCGCCGGTCGTCGCGTCCGCAGCTCGACCATCCCATCGCTGCTCGGCAGGAGGCAGCCAGTCGAGGCCTGCCAGTACGGCGACCAGCGCACGGCGAGGTCGTACGTTCCGCCGCGCGAGGCGCGAACGACGAGGCGCGACTCCTTGAACGCGAGCACGCTCGGTTCGCCGGGCCCACTCACGATCTGCCGTGGATGGGGGACGGCGTAGATCGAGACCTCCCGGGTCGAGAAGACGCGACGCAGATCGGTGCGCCCGCTGCGCACGAGCCGCTTTTCGGCGCGTGAGCTGTAATCCGGCGGCGAGCGCGTCAGTACGACGTAGGCGACGCCGAGCCGCCGCAGCCAGCCGAGGTACTGCGCCGGAGCGAGGGTTCGGTGCCGGTAGAGGATCGCGTCGAACGGGAAGTCGTCCTGGCGGAACCAGCCGCGCGCGAGCGGGATCTTGGCGGTGGCGAGGTAGTACGCGGGCCAGTGATCGGCCGTGTCGACCGCCTCGACGCGATACCCGGGACGAAGGTTCGCGCGGAGGTATGAGACCGGCGCCCGCCAGAGGGCGGCACGGTCGGTCACGTCCTGGTTCCCACGGGCCCAGCTGGCCGCGAGCGGAGTCACGTTCCACGAGAGCGCGAGCGCGAGAACGGCCACCGAGACCTTGACCGGACGCCAGCGGCGCAGCGCGAGCACGAGCAACGCCAACGGCACGGCAAAGAAGCGCAGGCGGGCGACGTTGTCTCCGAGCCCCGACGGCACGACGTAGACGAATACGACCGTGATCGCGTACGTCGCGAAGACGAAGCGAAGCAGGCGCGCCCGCTCGAGGCGCAGCGTGCAGGCGAATCCGATGGCGCAGAAGGCGAGCGCTCCCGCCATGGAGAGGGTCGGGAAGCTCTGCGCGCCGCC
Source organism: Thermoleophilia bacterium (assembly GCA_025929425.1). GTDB lineage: Bacteria > Actinomycetota > Thermoleophilia > Gaiellales > Gaiellaceae > Palsa-739. The sequence goes on from JAICME010000008.1 coordinate 2,378, forward strand.
GAAGGGAAAGAGCCGCAGCACCACGAGCTCCGTCCCGGCGGCCGCTGCGAGCGCGAGTGCCGGCACGACACGCCCGCGCAGCGGTGCGCGCCGCGCAACGGCGACCCCGACGAGGACGACGGCCAGCAGGACGAGGGCGACCGGGCTCGCCGCGAGCACGAGCAACGTCAGGCCGGCCCCGACCCAGCGACGCCCGGAGCGGAACGCGACCAGCGCGAGCAGGGCCAGGGTCACGCCGAGCGAGAAGGGGTACTCGGCCGTGATCACCACTCCCGACCACACGACGGCAAATGCCCGCACGGCCCAGTTCGCGGCAGGTCCCCACTCGCGCTGGAGGAGCACGGCGAACGCACCGGCAGCGACCGCGGCCGCAAGCACGGCGAGCAGACGGATCCCGAGCAGCGCGGCGAGCGGGTAGTAGAGGACGCTGTAGCCGACGAACGCGTAGCGCCCGGCGTACCAGAAGTTGTCCCAGAGCGCGAAGCCGTGGCCGAGGAAGAGCGCGCGCTGGTACTCGTGAGCGGCGAGATCGCCGGCCGGCGGGGCGAGCCACACGAGCAGCGACGCGACGGCCGCCGCAAGGCCCGTGCAGAGCACGGCTTCGCGTGCGACCGGCGGCCGCCACCTTGGCGTACGCCCGGGGTCGGCGTAGGGCACGGTGGCCATTCGCCAAAGCGTACGCTCGCGGGCATGAGAGGCGCGCTGGCAGCCGGCCATCCGCTCACCGCGGAAGCCGGGGCGGACATCCTGCGCGCGGGCGGGAACGCCGTCGACGCGTGCATCGCCGCTGCCGCGGTCTCGTGGGTCTGCGAGAGCTCGCTCACCGGTCCCGGTGGCGGAGGCTTCCTCCTCGTCCATCTGGCGGGTGAGGGGCGCACGCACCTGCTCGACTTCTTCGTCGACCTGCCGGAGCAGACGCCCGCCTCGCTCCAGCTCGTCGAGCTCGTCGTCGACTTCGGCGACTCGCAGCAGATCTTCTACACCGGCCCCGCGTCGGTCGCGGTCCCGGGAACCGTGGCCGGGCTCTGGGACGCGCATTCCCGCTGGGGATCGATGCCCTGGCCCGAGTTGCTCGCGCCGGCGGCGAGGCTCGCCCGCGACGGATTCGTCCTCGACGAGCCGCGCGCATACCTGCACGAGATCCTCGACCCGCTGCTCCGGCACGCGCCTGAGGGAGACGCGTTGTACGGGCCGGGACGGGCGCGGCACAAGGGGGAGCGCTTTGCGCTGCCGGAGCTCGGGGACACGCTCGAGCTGCTCGCGGCCGCGGGTGCCGACTGCTTCTACCGGGGCGAGCTGGCGCAGCGCATCGCCGCCCATGTGCCGATCACACGAGAAGACCTCGGCCGCTACGAGGTGATCGAGCGCGAGCCTCTCGCCGCCACGTTCCGCGACGGCGAGCTCCGGACGAATCCACCGCCGTCGAGCGGAGGCCGCCTGCTCGCGGTCGGGCTCGAAGAGCTCGGCCCTGCAGAGGCGACGCCGTCGGCGATTGCGCGGGCGATGGAGGCGCAGGAAGCCATGCGGCGCGAAGAGGGCGTAGGCGGCACGACGCACATCAGCGTGGTCGACGGCGAGGGCGACGCGGCGTCGCTCTCGTGCTCGCTCGGCTCCGGCAGCGGCATCGTCGTGCCGGGCACCGGCATCCACCTCAACAACATGCTCGGCGAGACTCACCTCGCGGGCGACGCGCAGCCCGGGGCGCGGCTGATGTCGCTGATGACGCCCTCGATCTTCCTCGAGCAAGGCAGGCCGCGGCTCGTCCTCGGGTCGGCGGGCAGCTCCCGGCTGCACGGTGCGATCCTGCAGGTCGTGGCGAACGTCCTCGCACGCGGGCTCGGGGTGGAGGAGGCGGTGGACGCGCGGCGGATCCACGTCGAGAAGGGCGTAGCGCATTGCGAGGACCCGGCCGTGGCGGACGAGCTCGAGGCGGCCGGCTACGCGGTCGTCCGCTGGCGGGAGCGGAACCTCTTCTTCGGCGGTGTCTCGGCCGTCGAGATCCGGGAGGACGGCTCCCTCGCAGCCGCCGGCGACCCGCGTCGGGGCGGCGGCGGGGTGGTAGTCGCGTGACGATGGACTTCCTCGTCCGCCATGCCGATCCGTCGGACGCCGAGCAGCTGACTCTGCTCGCCGATGCGGTGAGCGCCGAGCCGGAGGGCTGGCTGATCAGCATCGCCGGCGAGTGGCGCAGCGCAGGCGACGAGCGCCGCTTCCTCAAGGCGCTGCGGCGGTACGCCCATGCCGCGGTCTTCGTCGCGGAGCGCGAGGACGGGACCCTCGTCGGCCGCCTGTCGGTCGGGCGCGACCCGCATCCCGCGAGCACGCACGTCGCCGACGTCGGGCTGATGGTCGCGCTCGACGCGCGCCGGCAGGGGGTCGGGAAGGCGCTCTTGCAGGCGGCGGTGGACTGGGGGCGCGAGGCCGGCGTCCGCAAGCTCGAGCTGCACGTCTTCCCGTGGAACGAAGCGGCGATCGCCCTCTACGACGCGTTCGGCTTCGAGCGCGAGGGCTACCGCAAGCGGCACTACCGCCGCGGCGGCGAGTTCGTCGACGCGATCCTGATGGCCTACGAGGTCGAGTAGCTCAGCTCGACGGGCACGCCGGCGGCGAGCGTCTGGAAGACGACGCAGTACCGCTCGGTGAGCTCGATCAGCTTCGCCAGTTTCTCCTCGGGCGCATCCGAGGCGAGGTCGAAGCGCAGCCGGATCGCCGCGAAGCCGACGGGAGCTTCACGGTCGACGCCGAGCGTGCCGCGAAAGTCGAGGTCGCCCTCGGCGTGGACGCTGCCGGCGACGTCGAGCTCCAGCGAGGTGGCGACCGAGCGAAGCGTCACACCGGCACAGGCGACGAGCGCCTCGAGCAGCATGTCGCCGGAGCACGCGAGCGCGCCGGTGCCGCCGGTTGCGGGATGGAGCCCCGCCTCGACGAGCTGGCGGCCGGTGTCGACCTTGCACGCGATCTTCTCCTCGTCGAGCTGCCCCTGGGCACGGAGGACGATGAGCGCCGTCGCCGCGTCGGACCGGTATCGGTCCTTCAACGGCTTCTGGATCGCCTGCAGCTCGGCCCGGTCCATCCTTGGAACATGGTTGCACGCGGTACTAGAGTCGGGGCGCACCCCAGCAAGGAGGACTGAATGGCCACAGTCGCCGCGACGCTCGACGAGCTGCGCGCAACCTTCACCGGCAGCCTTTTGGAGCCCGCCGACCCGGCGTACGAGGAGGCGCGCCGTGTCCATAACGCGATGATCGATCGCCGGCCGGCGTTGATCGCGCAGTGCCGGAACACCGCCGACATCGTCGACGCGCTGCATTTTGCTCGGCGCGCCGGGATGGAGGTCTGCGTCCGCGGCGGCGGGCACAACGTCGCCGGCCGCGCCGTGATGGACGACGCGCTGATGATCGACCTGTCGCCGATGCGGGGCATCCACGTGGATCGCGACGCGATGACGCTGCGTGCACAGGGCGGGTGCCTCTGGGCCGAGCTAAACCGTGAAGCGGCGCTGCACGGCCTCGCGACGACCGGCGGCGCGATCTCCCACACCGGAGTGTCGGGGCTCACGCTCGGCGGCGGCCTCGGCTGGCTGATGGCGAAACACGGTCTCGCCGCCGACAACGTGCTCGCCGTCGAGCTCGTCACCGCGGACGGGCGAGTGCTCGACGTGACCGCGGGGTCCGACCCGGATCTGTTCTGGGCACTGCGGGGCGGGGGCGGCAACTTCGGGATCGCCGCCTCGATCAAGTTCCGCCTTCATCCGCTGCCTCCCGTGACGGGTGGGCTGATCGCTCACCCCGTGGAGCGGGCCGGGGAGATGCTTCGCTTCTACCGCGACGCGGCACCGACCGCGTCTGACGACCTCACCGTTTTCGCGGGTCTCGTCCATGCGCCCGACGGCTCGGGGATGAAGCTCGCGGCCCTGATCGTCTTCCACACCGGGCCGCCGGACGAGGCGGAGCGGGAGCTCGCGCCGTTCAAGGAGTGGGGGCCGCCGGTGATGGTCGAAGTCGGGCCTGTGCCGTACCCGGCGTTCAACACGATCCTCGACGAGGCGTATCCGCATGGCCTACGCAACTATTGGCTCTCCTCCTTCACGGAAGGGCTTCCGGACGGGCTGATCGACACGATGGTCGACCGGTTCCTGCAGGTGCCGTCGCCGATGAGCGGCATGGTGCTCGAGCACTTCCACGGTGCAGTCACGCGGGTGGGAGCGTCGGACACCGCCGTCCCGCACCGCAACGAGGGATTCAACCTCCTGCTGCCCTCCGTGTGGGAGAGCGCGGCCGACGACGATGCGAACGTCGCCTGGACGAAGGACACCTTTGCCGCGATGAAGGAGTTCTTCACGGGCGGGCGTTGGCTCAACTATCTCGCCGACGATCAGGGCGACGACGCAATCCGCGGTGCGTACGGGGCGAACTACGAGCGCCTCGTCGAGTTGAAGCGGCGCTACGACCCGGAAAACGTGTTCCGGGCGAACCACAACATCGCCTCGTAGAACGCCGGCGATTCGGCCACGGCCGCCGCGGGTACCTCCCCGGCCGTGGCCGACCGCGTCGCACTCGTCACCGGCGCGAACACGGGCATCGGGCTCGCGATCGCCGAGCGCCTGCTCGCCGACGGCTGGAGGCTCGGGTACGCGACACAGGACAACGAGGAGCGGCATGAAGGGCCGTTCGTCGATCTGCAGAAGCGCTACGGGGACGAGGGGATCCACTGGATCTGGGGCAACATCGGCGATCCCGACGTGCCCGAGCGACTCGTCGCCGAGACGGTGGAGAAGCTCGGCAGGCTCGACGCGCTCGTCAACATCGCCGGCCTCTCGACCGCGAAGCCGTTCCTCGAGCTGACGGTCGACGACTTCGACCTCACCTTCGACGTCGACGTGCGCGGCAGCTTCCTCGCGGCACAGGCAGCGGCTCGGCGGATGAAGGATCGGGGCGGCGGCTCGATCGTGAACATCACGTCCGTCCACGAGCACATCCCGCGGCCCGACTTCGCGGTCTATGCGGCCGCGAAGGCTGCGCTCGGGATGCTGAGCCGGAACCTCGCGCTCGAGCTCGCGCAGTACGGGATCCGTGTCAACTCCGTCGCGCCGGGCGTGATCGCGACGCCGCGCAACGAGGCCGACGCCGAGCGCCTCGACCCCGAGGTGCCGCTCGGCCGGCCCGGCAAGCCCGAGGAGGTCGCGGCCCTCGTCGCGTGGCTGTGCTCGGAGGAGGCGACGTACGTGACCGGCTCGAGCTACGTGATCGACGGGGGCATGACTCAGCAGGTCGTCTCGGTCCCGGCCTGAGGGACGGCCAGCCTTGCCGGCCGCCCCTCGCGCGCTTGCCGTCGCGAGCGCTGCTAGCTGAGCCGGCCGGCTACGGTGCCGGAGATCGCGAACGTGTCCCCGGCCGGGTCGGACTGCGACCCGTAGAGCCGGCAGATGGTCTGAGTCTGGCCCATCGGGCACGAGTCCTCGACCTGCGAGCGCGAGGACCTGCCCAGCGTCAGCGGTGGACCGAGACGCACGCCCGCAAGCCGTGGGCCAGGCCTGCCCCGTTGTAGACCCATTCGTGCCTCGCGACGTTGTTGACCGCCACCTCGGCGCAGAGCCAGACGTCCCCGCGGAATGTGTGCGGCAGCGCGAACGTCGGCCAGTAGTGGCTCTGCGACTGGGCGAGATGCAGCGGCTGGGCCCGGCGATCGACGACGCGGGCGCCGGTGAAGACTCTGCCGTGCCAGGTCGTAGCGGCCCAGCACGTCGCCTTCGTCTGGCCGATCGGATCGCACGTGTAGCGCTCGAGGTCGATCCTCCATCTGTCGTTCGGCCAGAACATGTCCGTGTCGTCTAACAACGTCCGGATCTCCGTCACCCGCCGCCCAGAGCCGACCACGCCGATGCACTGCGAACCGTACGAGCTCGATTTCGCGCATTGCCTACCGCTGCTCGTGGTCGCCGCGCTCGCATTCGGGCCGGCCAGCTCCCAGCGAGTGAACGAGCTGACGGCCACCACGCCGACGAGCACGGCCGCGAATACCGCGAGTCGGCGCCGTCGCGCCCGCCTCTTCGCCTCCGCGATCAGGGGATCGAACTGGAGAGGAAGCTGCGGAACCGAGAGTGACATGACGCTATTCTCGCTACAACCATCGGCCCGGTCAAGCGCGGCGAGCGACCCAGATGCCGGTTCCCCCGGCGCCCACCGCTGCGGCTGCGCCCGCGATCGTCCACGCGAGTCCGCGGTTCGAAGGCGCGGCGGAGAGGGCGACGACAAGCCCAGCCACCCCGAGGCCGGCGAGCGCGAGGACAGCGACGCCGGCTCCGCGCCGCCACGCGAGCAGCGAATCGGCGCGGACTCCCCACCGTTCGTCGAGCGACCAGCCCGACAGCTCGCCACAGAGGAGAAGGAGCACGGCGACGAGCGGCGCGCTCGCGTCGATCCGGTGCCCCGCCACGGCGACCGCGGCGACGTACGTCCCGCCCGCGATGAAGAGCGCCAAGCCGAGGCCGCGGCCGCCGAGCACGAGCGCAGCCACGAGCAGCAACGTCCCGAGCGCCGCACCCGGTGCGAACGCGCCCGCGTGCGGGCCGGCGTGGACAAGCGCGTCGGCGAGGACTCCGCCGTACGCAGCCGCCGCTCCCAACGCGGGTGCTACACGGGCCGGGCGAAGTGCCTGAACGAGTTCACCTCCTCGAGGGGGACGGCGAGCGGCTCTCCCTCCCGCCACGTGACGACCGGCACGCCGACCTGCTCGTAGCGCCAGCGCAGCGCCTCGCGGGAGAGCAGCCAGAGCCGGTGCGCGAGCTGCGCCGCCGAGTCGGGATCCGGCGCAACGAGCTCGAGCGGCGACACCTCGACCACGACCAGGTCGTATCCCCGCGCGCGCAGGTCGAGCAGCGCGCTGGCGGTGCGGTTGTCGAGCAGCGGAGTGATCGCGAGGACGAGCGCCTGCGGCGGCAGCGTCCGGGGCGGCAGCACGTCGACGTCGCGCCAGGCGTAGCTGTGCACGATCTGGCTCGTCAGCAACGTGTCGACGATCTGGTAGAGCTGCCGCGTCCCCGACGCCGGTACGAGCCAGGAGAGGAAGCCGCCGAAGCCGACGAGCCCCACGCGGTCCTTCCGCTCGAGGTAGCGATGCGCGAGCGTTGCCGCGGCACGCACGGCGCGGTCGTTCGTGCTGCGTCCCTCGACGCGCACCTCGCCGAACGTGTCGAGGAAGAGGACCACGTCGGTGTTGCGCTCGAGGTGTTGCTCGTTCACCCAGAGCGCGCCGCGGAGCGCGGTCGCGCGCCAGTTGACGCGGCGTAGCCGATCGCCCGGCTGCCATTCGCGGAGGTCGGCGAACTCGATCCCCTCTCCGCGGGCCCGCGAGACCTGGTTCCCGGCGAAGACCTGCGTCTCGAGCGGCGCCACAAGCGAGCGGAGCGTCTGCTCGCCCGGGTAGACGCGCAGCGCGTAAGGCTCGCCCGCCGTGCTCTCCCACGAGCGGAAGCCGAGCGTGTCGCGCGCCCGGACGAGCAACGGCCCGATCGAGAACGCACCCCACCGCTCGCAGCGCAGCTTCAGCTCGACCGCTTGCTCCTCACCGGCGCGGAGGCGGACCGCCCGCGCCGGCCCTCCCTCGGCGCCGAGCTGCGGCGGCAGCGGGACGAGCAACTCGAGCCGCTCGACGTTGTCGGTTGCGGACAGCTCGACTGTCACCGTGATCTCGTCGCCCTCGAGCACACGATCGCGGTCGAGCGAGACCCGCACCGCGACCTCCGGCTCGCGCCAGGCGACCGCAGCGACGAGCGCGAGCAGGAAGGGAGCGGCGAGGGCGACCGGCTCGACCCGGCCGAGCGCGAGCCCCGCGATGAGCCCGGCGGCGGCGAGCGAGCCGTACGCGGGTAGCCGCCGCGAGGTGAAGCCCGTCACGCGTCTGCGGCGCGGACGGCGTCCTCGGCGGGCGGCGTCGGCACCGTCGCGAGCGCCTCCGCTACGACGTCCTCGCTGCGCAGCCGCTGCACCCAGAGCTCCGGCCGCACCATCAGCCTGTGCGCGAGCGCGGGCACGGCGATCGCCTTCACGTCCTCGGGGGTGACGAAGTCGCGACCGGAGAGCGCCGCCTTCGCGCGCGCGAGCTTGACGAGGGCGATGCTGCCGCGCGGGCTCGCTCCGACCGCGAGGCGTTGTGACTCTCGCGTGGCCGTCACGAGGTCGACGACGTAGCCCTGGATCGCGTCCGAGACGTGCACCTGCTCGAGCGCGCGCTGCATCTCCAAGAGCGTCGCCGCGTCGACCACGGGTTCGAGCTCCACTTCGTCGACGCCGCGCTCGAGCCGGCGCTGGAGCATCTCGATCTCGGCCTCGCGCGCCGGGTAGCCGATCGAGATGCGCACGAGGAACCGGTCGAGCTGCGCCTCGGGGAGGGGGTACGTCCCCTCGTACTCGATCGGGTTCTGCGTCGCGAGCACGAGGAACGGCGGCTCGAGCCGGTGCGTCGTGTTCTCGATCGTCACCTGCCGCTCCTGCATCGCCTCGAGCAGCGCGGCCTGCGTCTTGGGCGGGGCGCGGTTGATCTCGTCCGAGAGCAGGAGGTTGGCGAAGATCGGGCCCGGGCGGAAGACGAACTCGGTCGTCCGCTGGTCGAAGATCTGCGACCCGGTCACGTCGCCGGGCATGAGGTCGGGCGTGAACTGGATCCGCGCGAACCGGAGCGACGTCGCCTGCGCGAACGACCGCGCGATCAGCGTCTTCGCGAGCCCCGGGTAGTCCTCGAGCAGCACGTGGCCGTCGCTCAGCAGCGCGAGCAGGATCAGCTCGAGCGGGCCGCGCTTGCCGACGATCGCCTTCTCGACCTCGGCGAGGATCGACTCGGCGCGATCGCGCAGGTCCGCGAGCGCCGTCACAGGGCCTCCACCGCCTCGATCACCGCGACGACCTGCTCGCGCTGCACGCCCGGGCCGTGCCGGTCGTCGGGATCGGGCCGGTCGGGGCGCAGCAGCTCCCAGACCTCGTCCCCGAGCAGCGCCTGTGCGGTCTCGGGTCGGCGCTCGAGTGCGATCCCGTGCCTCGCGGCGAGGCGCGCGGCCGCCGCCGCTCGCAGCAGCGGCAGGAGTCGCCGGTGGGCGTGATCCGCATCCGCCATCCCGAGCGAGAGCTCGCGCTCCATGCGCAGGAACTCGACCGCTTGGGATGGCGCAGGCTTGCGCCTGCGCAGGGCCTCCTCGAAGTGCTGGCGGGGCTCGGACCAGCCGGGCTCGCCCGAGTGCCGGACGAGCACCATGAGCACGAGCGCCGCAACGAGCACGACCCAGATCGCGAGCGCGCGCGCGGTCTGCAGATTCGGCAGGGAGAGCAGGACGACGAGCACCACCGCCGCCAGGAGCGCGGGTCGGATGAGCCGTCCCGCCAGCCTCACGCCGGAGTCAGCTCCGACGCCTGCTCAGAAGCGCGGAGCTCGTCGCGCACCGCGCTGAGCGCGTCCACGGCGTCGTCCCTCATCGACGGCTCCGGCTCATGGTGGCTGAACCTAGCCCATTCGAAGAGATCGGTGAGCCTGCGGACGGCGGGGGCGCTCGCGTCGAGCGCGAGCAGCGCCCGCTCGACGTACTCGAGCGGCGCCTCGGCGGGATGCCGCGGAATCCCGGCGGCGGCGAGCGCCTTCTCCATCCGGGCGTAGGCGGCGATGATCGCGCGGCGCAGGTCGGGGTCGGCTCGCAGATCGTCGAGCGACTCGTCGAGCGCCGCCGCGAGCACCTCGGGGGTGCTCTCGCCGAACAGCCTGGGAGCCCGCCGCGAACGAGTCACCGCGATGACGCCGCTCACCAGGACGACGATCCCGAGGAGGACCACGACCTCGCCCCAGCGGAACGCCGGAGCTCGCTTCGTGGTGATGTGTTGCCCCTGCGGCGCTTTCGGAGGCACGTGGCCCTGCCCCGCATCCTCGGGTTGGTGCAAGTGAAGGTGGAACCCGTGTCGCCTGAGGAGGGTCGCGAGCATCGCGAAGAGCGCGAATCCGGCGATGGCGAGGACCATCCGGCTCTGAAAGTGCGGGTTCCCCTTCCGCGGCCCGCGCATGAAGAACGCCGTCAGGCCCAGCGCGAGCAGGATCGGGGCGGTGATGATGACGGTCGTCGTGTAGGCGTAGTCCCAGAACGACAAGGGCAACCCGCCGCCGTTCCCGGTCTCAGTGCCGAGCGGCCGTCCGCGGGCCACGATCGCGACGACCGCGAGGAGCAAAGTCACGACGATCGCGAGTGGGACGAGGCGGCTCCGGCTCACGCCCGAAGTGTCGCATCGCGGCCGGTCCGGGCGCCTTCCGGGGACAGCGCTAAGCTCGACCTCCCGTGCCCGAAGCGCCGTTCGTCCACCTCCACGTCCACTCCGAGTACTCGATCCTCGACGGCGCCTGCCGCATTCCCGACCTCGCGAAGCGGGCCGCCGAGCTCGAGATGCCGGCGGTCTCGCTCACGGATCACGGCTCCCTCGCCGGCGCGATCGATCTCTACAAGGCGGCCCGAAACGAAGGAGTGAAGCCAGTCATCGGCTGCGAGGTCTACGTCGCCGACGACCGGCATGCGCAGCAGAAGGGCTACGCGCACCTCACGCTGCTGGCCGAGACGAACGAGGGCTACGGGAACCTGATCAAGCTCTCCTCGCTCGGCTACCTCGAGGGCTACTACTACAAGCCCCGCGTCGACTGGGAGCTGCTCCAGACGCACGGCAAAGGTCTGATCGCGCTCTCGGGCTGCCTCTCGGGACGCGTGTGCAAGGCGCTCGAGGAGAACCGCGGCACCGACGCCGAGGCCGAGCTCGACCGGCTCGAGCAGATCTTCGGCCGCGAGCAGGTCTACGTCGAGCTGCAGAACGCGCATTTGGACGTGCAGCAACGGATCAACCCGGAGCTCGTCGCTCTCGCGGGGAAGCGAGACCTGCCGCTCGTCGCGACTGGCGACGTCCACTACCTCCGCCACGAGGACGCGCGCGCACACGAGGCGCTCCTCTGCATTCAGTCCGGCGACTCGCTCAAGAACCCGGACCACTGGCGCTTCGAGACCGACCACTTCTACTTCAAGACGCCGGAGGAGATGGCCGCCGACTTCCCGGGCCAGGACGAGGCGATGCGCCGGACGCTCGAGGTCGCCGAGCGCTGCAACGTCGAGATCGAGCTCGGTCGGATCCTGCTGCCGAAGTTCGACACGCCCGACGGGCGGGACGCGTTCGAATACCTCGTCGAGCTCGTCGAGGCCGGCGCCTCGAAGCGGTACGACACCGTCACGCCGGAGCTGCGCGAGCGGCTCCGCTTCGAGCTGAAGACGATCAAGGAGATGGGCTTCAGCGACTACTTCCTGATCGTCGCCGACCTCATCTCCTTCGCCCGGCGGAACGGAGTCAGCGTCGGCCCGGGGCGCGGCTCCTCCGCAGGAAGCCTCGTCGCCTACTGCCTCGAGATCACCGACGTCGATCCGATCGTGTACGGGCTCCTGTTCGAGCGCATGCTCAACCCGGGGCGCAAGTCGATGCCGGACATGGACCTCGACTTCGCCGTGGAGGGCCGGGAGCGCGTGATCAACTACGCGCGCGAGAAGTACGGCCGCGACCGGGTCGCGCAGATCATCACGTTCGGGACGATGGCTGCGCGCGCCGCCGTCCGTGACGCGGGTCGCGTGCTCGAGCATCCGTACGGGGTCGTCGACCGGATCGCGAAGCTCATTCCCGAAGGCCCCGGCCAGACGCTCGCGGAGTGCCTGAAGCCGGGCGGCGAGCTGAAGCAGGCGTACGACTCCGACCCGGCCGCCAAGGAGATCGTCGACCTCGCGCAGCCGCTCGAGGGCCTGACACGTCAGGACGGCATCCACGCGGCCGCTGTCGTGATCGGCGCCGAGCCGCTCATGAACCTCGTTCCGCTGCAGCAGAAGGGCGCCGATCAGGAGGTGGTGACGCAGTTCTCCGGGACGGTGATCGAGACGATCGGCCTCCTCAAGATCGACTTCCTCGGCCTGCGCAACCTCGACGTGATCGACAAGGCCTGTGAACTCGCCGGTGTCACAGACATCGGCTCGATTCCGCTCGACGACCGGAAGACGTACGAGATGCTCGCGCGCGGCGAGGCGATCGGCGTGTTCCAGTTCGAGGGCTCGGGGATGCGCGAGGCGTTGCGGCAGGTCAAGCCCACCAACTTCGAGGACCTGATCGCGCTCGTCGCGCTCTACCGGCCGGGGCCGATGCGGTACATCCCCGATTACGCGCGCCGCAAGAACCGCCAGGAGACGGTCACCTACCCCGACGCGCGCTTGAAGGCGATCACAGCCTCCACGTTCGGCATCTGCATCTACCAGGAGCAGTACATGGAGATCGCCAAGCAGATCGCCGGGTTCTCCCCCGCCGAGGCCGACGATCTCCGCAAGGCGATCGGCAAGAAGATCCATTCGCTCATGGCGTCCCTGAAGACGAAGTTCCTCGAGGGCTGTGCCACCTCCGGCACGGCCGCCGGCGTCGCCCAGCAACTCTGGGCCGACATGGAGCAGGCGCAGGACTACTCCTTCAACAAGTCGCACGCCGCCTGCTACGCGCTGATCGCGTACCGCACGGCCTGGCTGCGCGCCAACCACCCGCGGGCGTACATGGCCGCTCTCATCTCCTCCGTCATGAACACGAAGGACAAGGTCCCGTTCTACGTCGCGGCCTGCGACGAGCTGGGGATCGAGGTGCTGCCGCCCGACGTCAACGAGTCGCAGGTCGACTTCGCCGTCGTCGAGGGAAAGATCCGCTTCGGCCTCAACGCGGTGAAGAACGTCGGCGAGGCCACGTGCCGCGCGATCGTCGCCGCGCGGGAGGAGGGCGGTCCCTTCACGTCGATCTGGGACTTCACCGAGCGGGTCGACCCCGGCGTCGCGAACAAGCGCTCGCTCGAGTCGCTCGTCAGCTGCGGCGCGCTCGACTCGACCGGCGCGTCCCGCAAGGGGATGCTCCACGTCCTCGAAGACGCGCTTTCGTACGGGCAGAAGCAGCAGCAGGACAGGCTCCTCGGCCAGGCGTCGATCTTCGACCTCGGCGAGGAGCCCGCGACGACGGCCCGGCACCACGCGACGGTTCCGGTGGAGGAGTTCGAGAAGGCCGACCTGCTTCGGCTCGAGAAGGAGAGCCTCGGCCTCTACGTCTCCGAGCACCCGCTCGGCGCGATCCGCGACCAGTTGCGCCGGCGCACCGACTGCACGCTCGTCGAGCTCGAGCGGCGCCGCGAAGGCGAGACGGTTCTCGCAGGCGGGATGGTGGCCTCGCTGCGCACCACCATGACGAAGAAGGGCGAGCCGATGGCCTTCGTCCAGCTGGAGGACCTGACCGGCTCGGTCGAGGTCGTCGTCTTCAACTCGACGTACGCGGCGGCGCGCGAGCTGCTCGTCGAGGATGCCATCCTCATCGTCAAGGGCCGCGTCGACCACAAGCAGCAGGGGGAGACCAAGCTCGTCGCGCTCGAGGTGTCCCGCTTCGAGGCCGTGCCGGAGCGGCGCGAGGTGCGGCTGAAGGTGGACGCTCGCAGCGCGCCGGCGGGGGTGATCCGCGAGCTCGCCGGCGTGGTGCGCGACTTCCCCGGCGAGGCGCCTGTCTACGTCGATCTCGTCACGTCGCTGGGCTCGAAGCTGCTGGAACTGGGGCCCGACTACCGCGTGGACCCGCAACCGGACTTCTTCGCCTCCGTGCGCCATCTGCTCGGCGCCGCGTCCGTCCAGTAGTACTGAACAAATCCCCCCGGAGGGGGAGATCCGATTCGCGCGGAAATCCGAACATGAGTTACGGAGATTGCGGATGCCTGCGGCTGACACCGACATCGTCGAAACCGAAGCTGAGCGCGTCGAGCGGTGGCGCACCAGCGAGTTGATGCGGGTGGGCTTCCCCGGAGACGATGCCGTCGTGCTCGCCGCCCGGTTCGACGTCGATCTCCACGATGCGATCACGCTCGTTCAGCGCGGCTGCCCGGTCGACCTCGCGATCCGCATCCTGAGCTAGACCCGGTAGCGACCCGTCCTCGCGCACCGGCACAATGTGCGCCAATGAGCGTAGGCCCGACGGAGCTCAGCAAAGAGCGGAGGCGCCGGCTTTGCCGGCGTCGTGAGCGGGAATGACCGGCGTCGTCCTCGGTTCCATCCCGTCCCCCTCGAACGGCACCTTCGGCGTCGGGCCGCTGACGCTGCACATGTACGGCCTCATGCTCCTCCTCGGCATCGCGGCCTGCATCTGGCTCACCGGCCGGCGCTGGGTGAAATGGGGAGGCGACTGGGATCTCGTCTTTCGCGTAGCGCTCTGGGGCGTCATCTTCGGCGTGATCGGCGCGCGGGCGTATCACGACATCACGAGCTGGAGCCAGGATCCCGCGATCCACCAGCACTGGTGGGGCTTCGCGGCGGTGTGGGACGGCGGCCTCGGGATCTGGGGCGCGATCCTCGCGGGCGTCGCAGCCGGCGCGACCGTCGTACGGCGCTCCGGCAACAGCGTCCGCCTGATGATGGACGCGGTTGCGCCCGGGCTCCTGCTCGCCCAGGGCATCGGCCGCTGGGGGAACTACTGGAACCAGGAGCTGTACGGGAGGCCGACGAGCCTCCCCTGGAAGCTCCGCATCGACCAGGCGCATCAGAACGGGATCCTCGCGAAGTACCGGTCGTCGGGCGAGTTCGGCTACTACCACCCGACCTTCCTCTACGAGTTCACCTGGGACCTCATCGGGGTGGGTGTCCTGCTGTGGATCGACCGGCGCTTCAAGCTGCGCCGGCCGGCGCTCTTCGCGCTCTACGTCGTCTGGTACACGACGTTCCGCACGTTCGAGGAAATCCTGCGGATCGATCCTTCGCACTACTTCGCGGGCGAGCGGATTAACTTCTGGGTCTCGCTCGTGGTCTGGGTTGCGGCGGTCGCGTTCTTCCTCTGGTGGCAGTTCTTCCGCGACCCCGGGCGGGACGAGAAGGAGAAGCCCGCGCCGAAAGCGCGGCCGATCCCGAAGGGGCCGCAGATGTCGGTCCCCAAGGGCCGCGTCCGGTAACGACACTAGGGTCCGGACCGTGATCGTCCGGGAGCTCGAGCTCGACCTCGACGCGTTCGAGGGGCCGTTCGACCTGCTGCTCGCGCTCGTCCTCAAGGAGGAGCTCGAGCTGCGCGACGTCGACCTCGCGGGCATTGTCACGGCCTTCCTCGAACGGCTTGCGGAGCGGGAGGAGCTCGATCTCGAGGCGTGCGGCGAGTTTCTCGTCCTCATCGCGGCGCTCCTCGAGCTGAAGGCGCGAGCGCTCTTCCCCGACGAGGAGGCAGAGCTCGCAGAGCTCGACCCGGAGGAGGCGGCCGAGGAGCTCGCGCGGCGCCTGGCGGAGTACCGGCGCGCCAAGGAGGCCGCGACCTGGTTGCGCGAGCGCCTCGCCGTGGAGGGCGACCGCTTCTTCCGCCTCGGCCCGGCGCCGCTCGCGCCGAAGGTCGAGACGCCGCTGGCGCCGCAGGATCCCGAGGGGCTGGCGAAGGTTCTCCGGCTGCTCGCACAGGATCCCCCTGCCGTCTCCCTCTCGCACATGGCGCTCCGCTTCCCGCCCGTCTCACACTTCCTCGACCGGTTCCGCGCGCTCCTCCGACGGCGCACGAAGTTCGACTTCGAGTCCGAGGTGGCGGAGATGACGCGACTCGAACAGGCATCGGCGTTCCTCGCGCTGCTGGAGCTCCGTCGCGCCGGTGAGCTCTCGATCGAGCAGGCGGCGCCGTTCGCACCGATCCGCGTCAGCCGACTGACGAAGGAAAACACCGTCGAACAAGAAAGGACCGCTGCATGGACAGCACGCTCCGCCTGATTCCCGCTGACCCGCTCGACCGGCTCGCGCGGACGCTCGAGGCGCTGCTGGTCGTTGCGTCGACGCCGCTCTCGCTCGAGGATCTCGCCGCCGCGGCGGACGATGATCCGGAGCGGGTGGAGGACGCGCTGCAGCTCGTCGCCGACCGGTTCGCGGAAGAGCGGAGCGGAATCGTGCTGGAGCAGGTCGCCGGCGGCTGGGCCTTCCGAGCAGCACGCGAGGAGGCGGCCGCCTGCGCGCGCCTGTTCGAGCGGCCGGCGCAGCGGAACCTCTCTCAGGCGGCGCTCGAGACGCTCGCGATCGTCGCGTACCTCGGCCCTTGCTCGCGCCCGGACATCGCGCGGATCCGCGGTGTCGCCGCCGACTCCGCGGTCGCGAACCTCCTCGAGCGGGGCCTGATCGCCGAAGCGGGCCGCGACACGGCCGCGGGCGGAGCGATCCGCTACCGGACGACGCCGCTTTTCGAGCGCGTCTTCGGGCTCGAGAGCCTCTCGGAGCTGCCACGCCTGGACGACGTCGGAGCGGACGCGGCGGAGATCCGAGACCGCCTCCACGCGGTCGCCGAACGGCGCAGCGCCTAGGCCGTTCCAAACACGGCCTAGGTACCAGGTACCGACCGTGTCGAAAGAGGACGTGCCGCGTCAGAGCTTCTTGATGATGTGCTCCGCTTCCTCGCGTGTGAACGCGCGGAGCGTCTCCGTCTGCTCGGCTCCGTAATTGGCGAGCCGGGTGATGATCTCGAGCGCCGTCTCGTCGTCGGGAGCCTCGAAGACCTCGACGACGTCGTAGCGGCCGAAGGTCACCCAGGCGCCGACGAGCTTCCCGCCGGCCTCCTCGATCTCTCGCTCGCCGTCCTCGACCCGGTCTCGCCAGGCAGGAAGGCCCATGCGCCCCTGCGACGTCCAGCGCATGAGCGAGATGTAGTGCGGCACCCCCGTATCTTCTCAGGATGCGCCTGAATGCGTTCCTCGCCCGGGCAGGGGTCGCCTCTCGCCGGCGCGCCGACGAGCTGATCAAGGCCGGCCGCGTCACCGTCAACGGCGAGCCGGGGCAGCTCAACACGGTGGTGGGCGCGCGAGACCGGGTCGCTGTCGACGGCGAGGAGGTCTCGCGGCAACCTCTCAGATACGTCCTCCTCCACAAGCCGGCCGGTGTGGTCACCACTGTGCGCGATCCCCAGGGACGCCCGACCGTCGTCGAGCTCGTCCCGGCCGAGCCAGGTGTAGTCCCCGTCGGGCGCCTCGACGCGGACACGACCGGAGCGCTCCTGCTCACGAACGACGGCCAGCTCGCCCACCGGCTCGCCCATCCACGCTACGGCGTCGAGAAGACCTACGTCGCCGAGGTCGAGGGCGACCCGGAAGAGGACGCGCTCCAGCGGCTGCGCGACGGCGTGGAGCTCGACGACGGCCGAACCGCACCGGCACGGGCCCGCCGGCTCGGCCGCGGGCGGGTCGAGCTCGTCCTCCACGAGGGACGGAAGCACCAGGTGAAGCGGATGCTCGCCGCCGTCGGCCACCCGGTGACCCGGCTGCACAGGAGCGGTTACGCCGGCCTGACCCTCGAAGGGCTCGAGCCCGGCAGCTGCCGGGAGCTCGAGCCCTCGGAGGTCATGGAGCTACGAGCCGGCTAGATGCGCAGCCCGCCGTAGCAGCTCACGGACGTGCGCGAGGCCGCTCGTGATCTGACCGTGGGACGGCGTGATGCCGGCCGCGGCGTTGTTCAGCACCTGCTTGATGGGAGCGGCCGCCGTATCGCGGTCGGCCGCCAGCTGCTGCAGTGCTGCTTGCGCGTCCTCGTAGGCGCTGTCGTTCGCTGCAGAGCCCGTGGCGAGTGCGTGGGTGTCGGCGATCAGCGTGTCGGTCGCGAACTGCCCGACGCTCGAGTTGATCTGGTCGTACCCCTTGGCCAGATTCGCCGTCGCCTCCAGCGCCGAACTCGGGTCGGTGAGGGCAGCGGTGATCACGTGCCCGTCCGACTCGTAGTCGTCCTTCAGTCCGAGCAGGTAGAGCAGGGTCGGCCGGATGTCGGTCTCCTCGACCCATGTGCCGTTCGTGCTGGCTTCGGGGACGGTGCGCGTCGAGTTCGGATCCTGCGCCTCGTTACCACCCGTGGGCCCCGGGCCGTCCACGTGGTTGTTGACCACGCCGGGACCGACCATTCCCACCCAGGTGATGTCGATGTTCGGCGAGTAGTAGCCGTGGTCGTAGGCGAACCCTTTGTTGAACGACACGTTCGGCGTCCCCGAGGTGCTGAAGAAGTAGTCCGGCACCGGGAAGATCGAGTACGTGGGCGTTCGCAGCGGATCGTTCGTCTGCATGTGCAGGATCCGCTGCTCGACCCGGTCCGCCTGGTACTGGGCGATGTGCTCGCTGACGCCGCTGTACGCGTTGGTGTTCGTCATCGCGGCGGTGTCGCGTTCGAGCTGGCGGACCGTCGGATCGTTCGCGCCCGGATTGCCGCGTACGTAGAGCGAGGCGCCCTGCGCGTCGACGTCGAACAGTGTCCCGGCGCTCGGGGTCGTCGACAGCAGGCCGTTGATGTTGGCCTGGAGTTCGCCGTCCTGCGTCGCGCTGTAGTTGCAGGCGACCGTGACGCCGTCGCAACCGGCCGGCGTGGGCTCGACCGCCCGGCCGACATTCGCTCCGGCGAACTGGTCGTTCTCCTCCGCCCCGATCACGAACTCGGTGTTCGACGGGTTGATGCCGTCGTCGGCGAGCCGCTGGAAGAACGCGGCGAACGCGTTGTCGTAGTCGTGCAAAGCGGCGACATAGCAGGCGTCGCCCGGGCCGAGCGCGTTGCCCGGAGAGGTACAGCCGGTCGCGCCGAACTTCTTGTCGTGAAGGTCGGAGATGTACCCATAGGTCACCGGGATGCCGGCCTCCTGCATGTCCGCGATCGCCGCGAGGCTCTGCGCTGCGGTCGGGTTGAAGCCCGGGAAGCCCGGCGTCTGCGAGAACGGCTCCTGCATCGTGTTCCCGTTGAGGTCGGTCAGGTCGCCGTTCGCGTCGGTCACCGGGAAGCCGTCGTGCGTCACGTTGTCGCCGCCGCCGATGGCCGGTGCGACGTACTTCGCGCCGAACAGCGCCTGGTAGCCGTTGTAGCCGCCCGGCTCATCCGGCAACGAGTCGGCCACGGCATGCGGCGAGTTCGCGCAGATCGCGTCGCCCTGCGCGCAGTGGATCGCCTCGCCGACGTATTCCGCAACCTGGATGTCCTTGAACCGGTCCGGGTTCGCGGCGGTCTCGATCGCTTCGGGCGAGCCGGCGCCGAAGACGGTGGGGACGTCGACGGCCGCGTTCTCGAGCACCATGTTCGCCGTCGAGAAGTTGCCGACCGTGCACCCCGCGCGGGTGAAAGGAACCCACGGCGCGGGCGTGACGCGGTTCGGCGGACCGCTCGCGGGCACCGTGTCGGAGTACGTCATCGACGGCGCCGTGTCGACTGTGCTGGCCTTGGGAACCAGAGGCTTCGTGTCGATGATCGGCGACGTCCAGTAGGTGAACGAGGTCGCCGTGTCGGTGGTGCCGTCCGGGTTGTAGACGTTGTAGCTGTTCGTCACCGGCTGGCCGTGGCGGTCGCCGTAGAGCCCCGTGTAGATCGACAGGCTGTCGTCGGCCGTGTGGGCGATCAACGGCGTGTGCGTGTTCGAGAACACCGTGCCGTTCGACTCGAGGAAATTGAGGAGGTGCGGCATCTGCTCGAGGTCGGACGGGACGTTCCTGTTGTCCCGGAAGAAGTGCACGTTGTCGAACACGATGTTGATCACGTGCTTGACGCCGTTCCCGAGCTGGCACCCGGACGGCGGATCCGGCTGGGTCTGCTTCGGACCGCCTGCGCCGGCAACCTGCACGGCGACGAGCACGGAGAGCGTGGCGGCTGCGAGCACCGCGACTGCTGTCAGCTTCTTCATTCGTTCCCCCTTCGTGCGGTTTGACCTAGTCCGCTATGCGATGGGACGAGCCTCGCCGTCCCGCGCCACCACGTGGGCTTCGCAGTGGTGACACGGCTGCTACGAAGCTGTGACCCGGTTCGGCCGGGACCCTACAAATCGGCGGCGGGGCGCGCTGCGGAGAACCGACCGGCCCCCGATGTTCAGGGGGCCCGAGCCCGGCGCGTGGCCGAAGCTCGAGCCCCCGGTCGGTCTTACGGCGTGAGGAACTCGGTCATCGGCGTGACCTGGGAGGTGTCCGACGCATAGGCGAGCTTCGGCAGACGCCACACCTCCTCGATCGTCGAGAGCAGGGAGTAGTGGTTGTACGGGGTCTGGCTGACGTAGCCGCCCGTCTTGCCGTGGCGGTTGACGACGACGACAGCCGGGACGAGCCCGCCGCCGTAGACGCCGCCGGGCCAGGCAGCGTTGATGTCCGGGTCACCCTTGGCGAGCACCGGGGAGTCGCAGCAGCCGGCCGGGGAGTCCCAGCCGCCGTTCACGGCATTGCCGGAGTAGTCGCCCTCGTCCGAGACGACGAAGATCGCGTCCTGCCCGTCGTGCCACGCCGGGCTGCCCATGATCATCTGCACGGTCCGCTTCACGAACGCATCGGCATTCTGCTTCAGCACGACGTCGTTCGGGTCGTCATTCGTGCTGTTGTACGGACAGGGCGCCTCGGGATGACCCGGGACGGGGCTGTAGACGCCGCCGTGCATGTCGTTGCACTGGTCCGGGACGATGAACGAGAAGTCCGCGGTCGTCCGCTCCTTCGCCAGGTCGGCCGCGAGAGCCGTGTAGGGCTTGTCGTTCGCCATCCGCGCCGGGTTGTTCCGGATGTCGTCGAACAGGACGAACGGGTTGTGCTTCGACGCGTAGAGCGGGTTGCCGGAGCTCGGCCAGTAGTCGGCCGTCTTGTCATCCGGCAGCGCTTCCATGTAGGCGGCCCACGTCTTGTGCCTCGCCTCGAGCTCGTCGACGAGGTTCACGTGGTCGAACCGGTTCGCCGGATTGTCGTCGTTGATCCACCAGTTCGAGCCGGAGATCATCGCGACGTAGTTCGGCTCGCTCGGATGCGTGACGCCGTAGTAGTTGGCGGCACTTGCGTATTGGTGCGCGAGCGAGGTGATGAACGGCGTGTTCGGGTCGCCGATCACGCTCTGCTTCGAGTGGTTCTCGAGCACGATCACGAAGACGTGATGCAGATCGCTTCCCGCACGGTGGTGATGGAAGTCCGCCCCCGCCAGCTGAGTGGTGACGAGTGCTGCGATCACGGCGGCCGAGAGTGCCGCCAGTGCCGTGAGCTTCTTCATTCGACCTCCCCTTTAGGTCGTGGTTTCTGACCAGGCCGAGGCTGTCGGGACAGCCCGAGCCGAAGCCCCCTTCGAGCTCGCGCGGACCCTACAAACCGCGCGGCCGCGCTGCCCCGAAGAGGCGCCCGGCCTCGGCCTTGACGAAGCCCATCCGCTCGTACATCGCCTCGAGCGTGGGCTCGCTCGCCCGTCGCGCCTTCTCGGCCCCGACCGCCAGCAGGCGCTGCAGCTCCCGCTCGTCGGCGCGGAGCTCGCGGTAGCGATCCTGGATCGGACTGAGGAGCGCGACGACCGCCTCGCCGACGTCTTCCTTGAACCGGCCGTAGCCCGCGCCGTCGTAGCGGCGCTCGAGCTCGGCGACCGGATCGCCGGTCGCGACGGACATGATCTCGAGCAGGTTCGAGATGCCGGGCTTCGCCTCGGGATCGTGACGGATCTCCCTCTCCGAGTCGGTGACGGCGGTCTTGAACTTCTTCCGGATCACGTCGGGCTCGTCGACCATCCGGACGACGCCCTGCGGGGCGCCTCGCGTCGTCGACATCAGACGCTCGGGCTCCTGGAGGTTCTTGATCCGCGCGCCCTCCTCGGGATAGACACCGCGCGGGACCGTGAACGTCTCGCCGTAGCGCTGGTTGAAGCGCTCCGCCACGTCGCGTGTCAACTCGACGTGCTGCCGCTGGTCGTCGCCGATCGGGACGATGTCGGTCTGGTAGAGGAGGATGTCGCCGGCCATCAGCACCGGGTACGTGAAGAGCCCGGCCGAGACGAAGTCCTGGCCCTCGGACTTCTCCTTGAACTGCGTCATCCGCCTGAGCTCGCCGAAGCTCGTCGCGGCGCTCAGCAGCCACGCGGCTTCTGCGTGCGCCACGACGTGGCTCTGCGCAAACACGGTCGAGCGGTCGGGATCGAGGCCCGTGGCGAAGAGCATCGCGGCGCCGGAGAGCGTGTACTCGCGCAGGTCGTCAGGCTCTATCGGGGTCGTGATCGAGTGGAGGTCGACGATGCAGAAGAACGCCTCGCCCTGCTCCTGGGTCGCGACGTACTGCCGGTAGCCGCCCGAGTAGTTCCCGAGCGTCTTGTCGCCCGTCGCCCGGATGCCGGAGAAGATGCGGGGCTCGTCGGTCACGGAGGGTGATTCTGCCTAAGCTGTCCCGATGGCGATCACAGGCGCACCCGAGCTCTTGATCGTGATGGGCGCGAGCGCCACCCAGGATCAGGTGGACGAGGTCGTCGCGCGCCTCGACGAAGCGGGCTGCTCGGCACTCGTCACTCCGGGCCGCGAGGCGACGGTGATCGGCGCGATCGGGGAGCGGGAGCTGCTCGCGACCCTGCCTCTCGAGGGCTTCGCGGGCGTCGAGCAGGTGCTGCCGATCCTCAAGCCGTACAAGCTCGTTTCCCGCGAGCTCTCGCCCGATCCCACCGTGATCGAGGTGCGCGGCCGCCGGATCGGGGACGGGTACTTCGGCTTCATCGCCGGCCCCTGCACGGTCGAGACGCGGGAGCAGACGCTCGAGACGGCGCGCGCCGTGGCCGCCGAGGGCGTGACGATGCTCCGCGGCGGCGCCTTCAAGCCCCGCACCTCGCCGTACGCCTTCCAGGGCCTGGGCGACGAGGCGCTCGAGATCCTCAAGGAGGCGCGCGAGGAGACCGGGCTGCCGCTCGTCACCGAGCTGATGGACCCGCGCCATGTCGAGCCGGTCGTCGAGGCCGCGGACGTGATCCAGATCGGCGCCCGCAACATGTCGAACTTCTCGCTCCTTTCCGAGGTCGGCCGCGCGCCGAAGCCCGTCCTCCTCAAGCGCGGGCTCTCCTCGACCGTCGAGGACCTGCTCATGGCGGCTGAGTACATCGTCAAGGAGGGGAACTCCGAGGTGATCCTCTGCGAGCGCGGGATCAAGACGTTCGAGACGGCGACGCGCTTCACGCTCGACATCGGCGCGATCCCGGTCCTCAAGCAGGAGACGCACCTGCCGGTGATCGTCGACCCGTCCCATCCCGCCGGGCGGCGCGATCTCGTCCTGCCGCTGGCGCGTGCCGCAGTCGCCGCGGGCGCCGACGGGATCATCGTCGAGGTGCATCCACGGCCGGAGGAAGCGCTGTGCGACGCCGCGCAGCAGATCCCGACCTCCGAGTTCGGCGACTTCGCCGACGAGATCCGCGCGCTCGCGTCCCTCATGGGCCGCACGATCGGCTAGTGCCTCGCCCGGTGGGGCACTAGTGCGCGTCGAGCCGGCGGTGGCGCTCGTCGGTCACATCGTCGTGCCCGGGGACAAGTCGATCTCGCATCGCGCCGTCCTGATCGGTGCGCTCGGCGAAGGTGAGGTACGCGTTCACGGCTTCGGCCGCGCGGGCGACACGCAGTCGACGGTGGACGGAGTCCGCGCACTGGGCGTCGAGGTCGAGGACGTCGCCGACGACGAGCTCGTCGTGCACGGCGTCGGACTGCGCGGGCTTCATGCGGGCAGCGTCGACTGCGGCAACTCCGGGACGCTCATGCGCCTCCTGGCGGGTGCCGTCGCCGGTCAGAACGGCGAATTCGCGCTCACCGGGGACGAGTCGCTGAGCGCGCGGCCGATGGAGCGGATCGCCGCTCCGCTGCGCCAGATGGGCGCGACCGTCGAGACGACGGACGGCCATGCGCCGCTCGTGATCCGCGGCTCCGGCGCCCTCCGCGGGGTCGAGTTCGAGCCGGAGGCGGCGAGCGCGCAGGTGAAGTCCGCGATCCTCCTCGCCGGGCTGAACGCCGGCGGGCCGACGACGGTGGTCGAGCGGATCCCGACCCGGGACCACACCGAGCTCATGCTCGAGGCGGCGGGCGCGCGGATCCGTCGCAGCACGAGCTCGGTGACGCTGGAGCCCGCCGCCGCGCTGCGACTCGATGCGGTCGTCGTCCCGGGCGATTTCTCGTCCGCCGCCCCGCTGCTCGTCGCAGCCGCGCTCGTTCCCGGCAGCGACCTCACGTTCCACGACCTCGGCGTCAACCCGCGCCGCACGGGGCTGCTGGCAGTGCTCGAGCGTATGGGAGCGCGTGTCTCCGTGTTCGACCGTCGCCGCGTGGGCGGCGAGCCGGTCGCGTCCGTCCAGGTGCAGCCGGGGGAGCTCGTCGCCACCGAGATCGGGGCCGCGGAGGTGCCTGCTCTCGTGGACGAGCTTCCGCTCGTCGCGCTCCTGGCCTCGCACGCCCGCGGCGAGACGCGTGTCTCCGGTGCCCGCGAGCTGCGAGTCAAGGAGACAGACCGCATCGAGGCGGTCACCGACGGGCTGCGACCCCTCGGCGCCCGCATCCACTCGCTGGACGACGGCTGGACCGTGACCGGCGTTCCCGCCCGCCTGCGCGGTGGTCGCATCGACGCGCGCGGCGACCACCGAATCGCGATGCTGGGCGCGGTCGCGGGCCTGGCCTCACGCGAGGGAGTGGCGATCGAGGGCGCCGACACGGCCGCTATAAGCTTCCCCGGCTTCTACGAGCTTCTGGAGTCGGTAACGAGGCGATAGGCGATGGTGGTAGCGATCGACGGGCCCGCGGGTGCGGGAAAGAGCACGGTGGCGCGCGCGCTCGCGGAGCGGCTCGGCTTCCGCTACCTCGACACCGGCGCGATGTACCGGGCGCTCACCTGGCTCGCCATGAAGCGAGGGCTCGACCTCGGCGACGCCCCAGGGCTCGCCGAGCTCGCGCGCGACAACGCGGTCATCTTCACCGAGGATGACCGCGTCTGGATCGCCGGCACCGACGTGACGTCCTCGATTCGCGAGACGCGCGTCGACCGGATGGTGCCGGTCGTGGCGCGTCATCACGCCGTGCGCGAGGTGATGCGCGACCGGCAGCGTGAGCTCGGCCGCGACGGCGACGTCGTGATCGAGGGGCGCGACATCGGGACCGTGGTGGCTCCCCAGGCCGACGTCAAGGTGTTCCTCGTCGCCGACCGGGAGGAGCGGGCGAAGCGCCGCGTCGCGGAGCGGCCCGGCATCGGCGCCGACGCGCTGGCAACCGACCTGCGTCTCCGCGACGAGAGCGACGCGGCGCGCATGCAACCGGCGGCCGACGCCACCGAGATCGACACGACGAATCTGCAGGTCGAGGACGTCGTCGACCGGATCGAGGCACTCGTGCGCGAACGTTCCGCGGCGTGAACGCTCACGACGTCGCCTGGATCCTGGGCCGTCCGCCCATCGGCGGGTCCGCCGCCCTCACCACCCGGCTCCGCTCGTACGGCACCGAGCGCGTCCCGCGCAGCGGCGGTCTCGTGATGGCGTTCAACCACTTCCACTGGATCGACATTCCGTGCGCCGGCTTCGTCTGCAAGCGCCACCTCTACTTCCTCGCCAAGGTCGAGGCGCACGTGGTTCCGGGCCTCGGCCAGGTGATCCGCACCTTCGGCACGCTGTCCGTACGACGAGGCGAGTCGGATCGCGAAGCCGTGCGCCAGATGCGGGAGGTCGTGCGCAAGGGGGAAGCGCTCGGCGTGTTCGTCGAGGGGACGCGGCAGCGGAGCGGCGTTCCCGGGCACGTTCAGCCCGGTGCGGCGATGGTTGCGCTGCAGGAAGACGTGCCGGTGATCTGTGCCGCGATCCACGGCTCGCAGAGCTGGAAGCTCGGCAACTTCGCTCCGGTCTCCATCGCATTCGGCCAGCCGATGCGCTTCGAGGGCCTGCCGCGCGGCGGCAAGGGCTACCGAGAGGCCTCGCAGCAGATCGAGGACGAGCTGTACCGACTCTGGAGCTGGTTGCGCGACCTCCACGAGGCCGGCCGGCCCCGCGACGCGGTTCCCCCGGCGCGGGACGACGCCGGCCCGGTCACGCTGCCGGAGTGAGCGACCTCGAAGACACGGACTCGGCCGAGCTACCCGCACCACCCCCTCCGCCGCTCCTCGGCGCTGTGGCGATCGTCGGCTTTCCGAACGTGGGCAAGTCGACGCTGATCAACCGGCTCACCGAGACCCGCGACGCGGTCGTGCACGAGACCCCGGGCGTGACGCGCGACCGGAAGGAGCTCGTCTGCGAATGGACGGGCAAGCGCTTCGTCCTCGTCGACACCGGTGGCGTCGATATCGCGGATCCGACTCCGATCACCCGCGCGATCGCGCAGCAGGCTCGAGAAGCGGTTGCTGAGGCGGATCTCGTGCTCTTCGTCGTCGACGCGCGCGCCGGCGTGACGCCCGGCGACGAAGAGGTCGCACAGATCCTGCGCGAGACACGCAAGCCGGTGATCGTCCTCGCGAACAAGATCGACGATCCGCACCAGGAGCCGCTCGCGCTCGAGCTGCACCGGCTCGGGCTCGGCGACCCGATTCCGATCTCGGGGCTCCACGGAACCGGTAGCGGCGACCTGCTCGACCACATCGTGGCCGAGCTCGAACGAATCTCGCCCACCGGCCGTCCCGCGCTGCCCGACGACGCGATCCGCGTCGCGATCCTCGGCCGCCCGAACGTGGGGAAGTCGAGCCTCGTCAATGCGCTCCTCGGCCGCGAGCGGCTGATCGTGAGCGAGATCCCCGGCACGACTCGCGATGCGGTCGACACCGTGCTCGAGCGCGGCGAGCGCACCTTCGTCCTGATCGACACGGCCGGCCTCCGTCGCAAGAGGCGACATCGGCGGGGGATCGAGTTCTACTCCGAGCTGCGCGCGCTCGAGGCGGCGGAGCGAGCAGACGTGGCTCTGGTCCTGATCGACTCGTCCGAGGGAATCGTGGAGCAGGACATCGCGGTCGCCGACGTCGCCCGCCATGCCGACTGCTCGACGCTCGTGGTTCTCTCGAAGTGGGACGCGACCACGATCGGCGTCGAGGACGTCCGCGGCCAGCTGCGCCGGCGCCTGCGCCAGCGGCCGCCGTTCGTCGCCGTCTCCTCGCAGACCGGCCGCGGGCTCGAGCGGCTGCTCGACGGGGTCGCGGAACTCTTCGACCGCCATACGGCGCGGATCCCGACCCCCGAGCTGAACCGCGCGCTCGCCGAGTTGCGCGAGGCACGGCAGCCGCCGAGCGGTCCGCGCGGCCGCAGGCTCAACCTGCTCTACGGCGCGCAGATCCGCGTGCGCCCGCCGCGGTTCCGGTTCTTCGTGAACGACCCCGGCCTCGTCACCCGCGACTACGGCTACTGGGTCGAGAATCAGCTGCGCGCGCGCTTCGGCCTGGACGGCGTCCCGGTCTCGATCGACTTCGTGAAACGATCCTGACCGCATGAGGTTCCTCGTCGTCGGCGCCGGTTCGTGGGGGACGGCGTTCACGCGTGTCCTCCTCGACCGGGAGCACGACGTCGTCCTCGCCTGCCGTTCGTCCGAGCAGGCCCAGGCGATCGCGAAGACCGGCTGGAACCCGCACTACCTGCAGGGCGTGGATCTCAGGGCTGCCGAGCCGCTGCCGCTCGCCGACGCGCCGGACGATGTCGACGCCGTGGTGGTGGCGGTGCCGAGCAAGGCCTTCGCCGCAGTTGTCGAGGCGCTACCGGGTGACGCTCCGGTGATCAGCCTGGCGAAGGGCCTCGATCCCGCGACCGGCGAACGCCTCTCGACGCGCGTCCACCATCGCCCGGTCGCCGTCCTCTCCGGCCCGAACATGGCGGAGGAGATCGCCGAGGGGCTCCCGACCGCGGCCGTGATCGCGAGCGAGGACGGCGGGCTCGCAGGAGACCTCCAGGACGCGATCAACTCGAGCCTTTTCCGCGTCTACGTCAACCCGGATCTCGTCGGCGTCGAGCTGTGCGGCGCGGCGAAGAACGTGATCGCGCTCGCCGCCGGAGCCGTCGACGGCCTCCGCCTCGGCGACAACGCGAAGGCCTCGCTGATCGCGCGAGGCCTCGCGGAGATGGCGCGGCTCGGCGAGGCGGCGGGTGCGCGGGCGGAGACCTTCGCGGGGCTCGCAGGCATCGGCGATCTCGTCGTGACGTGCTGGAGCCGCTACGGCCGCAACCGGCACGCCGGCGAGCTGATCGCGCAGGGCCTCACTCCGGAGCGGGCGATGGCGGAGATCGGCCAGACCGTGGAGGGACTGACGACGGCGCCCGTCCTGAGAGACCTCTCGCACCGGCTCGGGGTCGAGCTGCCGGTCACCGAGGGCGTCTGCTCGGTGCTCTCGGGGCAGAGCATCACCGAGCTCGCCGCGGGCCTGATGGGACGCAGACCGACAGAGGAGTGAGTCGCCTCGGCTAGCCTGCCCGCCATGACCAGCCGCAGCTTCTCCTTCACCTCGGAGTCCGTCACCGAAGGCCATCCCGACAAGATCGCCGACCAGGTCTCCGACTCCGTGCTCGACGCGGTGCTCGCCGACGACCCGAACGGGCGCGTCGCCTGTGAGACCCTGATCACGACCGGGCTCGTCGTCGTGGCCGGCGAGATCACGACCAAGACCTACGTCGACATCCCGCGCCTCGTGCGCGAGCGGATCCGCGAGATCGGCTACACGCGCGCGAAGTTCGGCTTCGACGCCGAGACGTGCGGCGTCGTCGTCGCCATCGACGAGCAGTCGCCCGACATCGCGCAGGGCGTCGATCACTCCTACGAGAACCAGCACGGCGACAGCGATCCGATCGACGAGCTCGGCGCCGGCGACCAGGGGATGATGTTCGGCTACGCCTCGAACGAGACGGACGAGCTGATGCCGCTGCCGATCATGCTCGCGCACCGGCTGGCGAAGCGGCTCGCCGAGGTGCGGAAGGCGGACGTGCTCCCGTATCTGCGGCCCGACGGAAAGACGCAGGTCACGGTGCGCTACGAGCTCGACGAGCACGGGCGCCAGCGGCCGGTCGAGATCGAGCGCGTCCTCGTCTCGACGCAGCATCGCGACGGGCTCGACATCGACACGCTGCTCAAGCCAGACCTGATCGAGCACGTGATCGAGCCGATCCTCCCGAAGGAGCTCTACGACCAGCGACGGCTCGACCACGACAAGGACTTCGTCTACTGCAACCCGACCGGCAAGTTCGTGATCGGCGGCCCGATGGGCGACTCCGGCCTCACGGGACGGAAGATCATCGTCGACACGTACGGCGGGGCCGCACCGCACGGCGGCGGCGCGTTCTCCGGCAAGGACCCGACGAAGGTCGACCGTTCGGCGGCCTACGCGGCCCGCTGGGTGGCGAAGAACGTCGTCGCGGCAGGGCTTGCGGATCGCTGCCAGATCCAGGTCGCGTACGCCATCGGCGTCGCGCATCCGCTCTCGGTGCTGGTCGACACGTTCGGCACCGAGGCGATCCCGGTTCCGCGGATCGAGGAGCTCGTCCGCGAGCAGTTCGACCTGCGGCCGGCGGCCATCCTCCGCGACCTCGACCTGCGACGGCCGATCTACCGGAAGACGGCGGCGTACGGCCACTTCGGCCGCGACGACGGGGACTTCACGTGGGAGCGCACCGACAAAGCGGACGCGTTGCGCGAGGCCGCGGGACTCGGCGCCGCCGCGGCTACGCCGGCCTGACGAACAGCCCGGCGGCGGCCTTCTCCGAGATCGCCCGCTCGCCGACCTTCTCGATCGCGACCGTGAACTGATCCGCCGCCGGCTCGGCGGCGCGCACGAGGATGCCCGTCCCGGGCACGAGGCCCTGGTCGTAGAACCAGTGCAGGAGGTCCCCGTCGTGCTCCGCGAGCCGGACGATTGTCGCCCGCGTCCCGGCGGGCAGCGTCGCGAGCGGCGCGAGCTCGGCGTTCTCCGCCTGCTCCACCGCCGGATCCACCGGCCACCCGTGCGGGCAGCGCTGGGGATGGCCGAGCTTGTCGTCGATCCGCTCGATCATCTCGTCGGTGAAGGTGTCGCCCATCTCGTCGGCGCGTTCGTGCGACTCGTAGCCCGTGTAGCCCATGAAGTCGGTGAGGAGCCGCTCGATGATCCGGTGCTTGCGGACGACGCGCTCCGCCCGCTCGCGGCCCGCCTCGGTGAGGAGCGCCTCCTTCTTGGAGCCGCGCTCGATCAGGCCCTCTGACTCGAGCCGCTTCAACATCTCGCCGGCCGAGGCGCGCGAGACGTGGAGCATCTCGGCGACGCGCGAAGCGAGAGGAGGGGAACCGGCGCCGTGCGGGGTGTACTCGCCGATCGGAAACGCGAGGAAGTAGATCGTCTCGAGGTACTCGTCTACCGAGTGGCCGGCGGCTGGCACGCCGCTATATTGCCCGCGAGCCTGCGTGTAAGGGAACCCTTACACGGGCAGGCGCTCAATCACCATGTCGACCGGGCACATCCTCCTGCTGGGCGCGATCGCGGGCGCGACGATCTTCCTCGGCCTGCCCGTCGGCCGCGTGAACACCTTTGGGCCGATCGTGCGCGCGTGTCTCTCGGCACTGGCGACCGGGATCCTGCTCTTCCTCTTCTGGGACGTCCTCACGGGCGCCGTCGACCCGATCGACTCGGCGCTGCAGGCGCGGCACTGGGGAAGGTTCGCGTGGCTCTCGGCGCTCGGTGCCGCGGGCTTCGCGCTCGGCCTGATGGGGCTCGTCCACTACGCGGTCTGGATGCGGCGACGTGCAAGCCGGCGCGTGACGACGATGGTCGGCCCGGGAGCGGCGGCCGTCGACGAGTTCACGCATCGCCGCTGGATCGACGAGCTCACGCCGGGCAAGCAGCTCGCACTGTTGATCGCGGTCGGGATCGGCGTTCACAACTTCGGCGAGGGGCTCGCGATCGGCCAGGCGGCCGCCGCCGGCTCGATCAGCCTCGCCGTGACGCTGATCGTCGGCTTCGGTTTGCACAACGCGACCGAGGGCTTCGGCATCTGCGGGCCGTTGGCGGGGGAAGGCACGAAGCCGACCTGGGGGTTCCTCGGCCTGATGGGCGTGATCGGAGGCGCCCCGACGTTCCTCGGCACCGTGCTCGGGCAGGCGTGGTCGAGCGAGGCGATGTCGGTCGTCTTCTTCGCCGTCGCCGCCGGCTCGATCCTCTACGTGGTGCAGGAGCTGATGGCGGTCAACCGCAGCTACGGCCGCACGGCACTCGTCACGTGGCTCGTCCTCGCGGGGCTCCTGCTCGGCTTTGCGACGGACTTCGTCGTCAGCGCCGCAGGCGTCTGACCTGGTCGCTCACCAGAGGAGGACTGGAGAACATGCCCGGCGGTTTCTGCCGACGTGGGCTCCGCCGCCGATCAGGACTTGAGCCGAGGCGTCCGGGTTGGAGGCGCCGGTGAGGGGCCGGCCGCAGAGGTGGAGACGCTGGCTCGGGCCGACGGTTCCGTCCCGAGCGATGGTCGCGGAGAACTGTTTCCCGTCTCCGTCCGCCCACACGATGGTGTGTAGGTCGCCGGCGCGTGCCAGCGCGATCCAGAAGCCGCTGCTTCCATTCTGGGTTTGGGAGAGAACCGTGTCCGACGCTCCCTGGGCTCCGACGGTCCCCACGTAGAGGCCGGAGACGTTGTCCGGGTCACCCACCCAGATTCCGGCCAGCGCCCCTGTCGCGGTGAACCAGAACGTGTCGTCGAGGGTGACCGCAGAGGGCAGCCAGGAGGCGCCGTGCGAGTGCGGGAAGACGAGAGGAGCAGACCAGCCGGCTCCGGGGCTGGAGCGGATCGTCGCCTCGACGGGGCCGAGGAAGCCTTGCGTGTCGTCTTGCCAGACCAGCGCCGCTCGTGACCCATCCGAGACGAAGAGCGGGTAGACGGCGACGGGGATGCCGCCGGGGCTCGACCCGGTGATCGCCTGCACGGGCGTCGTCCAGGTGGAGCCGTTCCAGGAAGAGACGACGACCGCCGCCGAGGCGTCCTGCCAGGCCGCGGTGATCGAGCCGTTCACCGAGGCAACGGTCGCTCCGACCTCGGCCGCAATCGTCCGTCGGCCCGATGGCTGCGGAGGAGTGACCGGCGTCCACTGTTGCGAGCCGCCCGCCAGTCCCCACATGCGAGCGGTCGTATCGCCGTTCGCTCCGTGCAGGCTGACGAGGAACCGGTCCTCGTCGTCGCTCGCGACCAGGACCCTGTAGAGCCCGGGCTGGGAGGACTGCGTCTCGTACAGGACCTTTGCGGCGCTCCAGCCCGTCCGGCCGACGATCGCTGCCTCGACGCGCCGAGTCCGTCCAGTGGTCGCCCAGACGACGACGGCGCGCCTCGCATCCGAGCCGACGACGAGAGACCCAGGGAAGAGAAGACCGGTCGACCCGGACGGCGACCAGCGGGATGCCAAGAGGTGTGACGGCCCGCGGAATCGTCCACCGGCGTCCAGCTCTCTCGCCGCGAGCCGCCGCCGACTCGTATACAGGAGCAGGAAGCGGCCGTCTGCGAGCGCCGTGAGACCCACCGCGTAAGGCCAGCGCAGAGACAGTCGCCCGACGGTCTCGAATCGCGAGCCATTTGCCGTACGCCGGGCCACGCTCATCGAGTGTGCGGACGAGAACACGACGACCGAGGTTCCGGAGCGGTTCACTGCGGCCTCGTGCACGTTGCTGAGCTGTGCACCGAGCCGGGCCGCAGACTGGACGTGCCAGCCCGTGGCCGCCGCGTCCGCGGCCGGCGCAGTTACGCACAGGACGGCCAGAAGAGGTGTCAGCAAGCGACCCGCTCGCCGCATGGCCGTGAATCTAGTGCAACCGGAGGGCGATGTCATTCCTGAGCCTGGGCGGCTGTCGCGCCGGTTTCGCGCGCAGCGAGGGAGAGGCAGCCTGACGCGCGAGTCCAGTAGATTCCGCGAATGACGGTGGACACCGCCGTGCTCACGCTCGCCCTCCACCCTTTTCGAGAGCTCCCGCCTGCGCCCGGCATCGAGCGGGTCGAGCAGGACGGCTTGCTCTGTTTCTTTCATCCGTATCCGAATGCGCAACCCGTCGAGCCGCTCGGTTTGGCTCCGGGCGACGTGCCTGCGGCGGTCGCGGCGGCCCGCGGCGCTGCCCGGGAGCGCGGCAAGGGGCTGCAGGTGTGGTGGGTCGCTCCCGAGGACTCCGATCTCGGGCCGGCGCTGGAGCGGGAAGGGCTGGTGAACGAGGACACGCCGGGCTTCGAAGCGGTCGAGAACGCGATGGCGCTCGTCCATCCTCCGTACGGTGGGAGCAGCGGCGAGATTGCGGTCACCGCCGTCGACGCGTACGAGGATTTCACCGCTGCGACCTTCGTGGTGCTCGACGCGTTCGAGTTTCCCGAGGCGATGCGCGCGGAGGCGGCTGCGGAGCTTCCGCAGCGGTGGGACGAGTACCGAGACCCGGCCAATCCCGGGCGACAATACGTTGCCCGGATCGACGACGAGATCGTCGGCACGGCCGGCGCCGTCTTCGGGGGAGCCGGCGTCAACCTGTTCGGCGGCGCCGTTCTCCCGCGTGCCCGCGGGCGCGGCGTCTATCGCGCGCTGACGGCCGCTCGGTGGCAGGAAGCCGTGGAACGGGGGACGCCGGCGTTGACCGTCCAGGCGGGGCGCATGTCCATGCCGGTTCTCGCCAAACTCGGCTTCGTCGAGGTCGGCGAGGCGCGTATGTACGTCGACGACGTCGGAGCCGCGGAGAGCAGCGCTGGGCTGCCCTCCGCAGGGTGATTTGCCGAGGACTCCCCTAGCGCACGACGTGGTGAAGCTCGTAGAAGCCGTCTCGCGTGGGCTCCGCGAAGTTGTCGGGGTTCGGAAACGCCTGCGGCCCCCCCTCGACCACCGGCTGGACCTGCTCGGCGAGGAACCGTTCGGCGTCCTCCCGGGTCTCCCAGACGTCGAGAATCCGGAACACGCCGGCCTCGTCGTCGAAGCCCGCCGTGTGCGCGATCAGGCCCTGAAACGGGCCGTCGCCG
Organism: Thermoleophilia bacterium; assembly: GCA_025929425.1. Classification (GTDB taxonomy): domain Bacteria; phylum Actinomycetota; class Thermoleophilia; order Gaiellales; family Gaiellaceae; genus Palsa-739. The sequence goes on from JAICME010000008.1 coordinate 36,078, forward strand.
ATCTTGTCCGCCACGAAGTCATAGTTCGTCGTCGTACGATCGCCGATCGCGAACTCCTGGATGTAGGCAACTGCCACGGGACGCCTCCTTGCTGGTTTGCCGGATCGTATGAAGCTCGATGATCTCACTCGTCTCGGCGCGCAGCTCCGCGGTGTCTCGGAGCGTCGTCGAGACGGGCTGCTCGACTGGCGCTACCACGGGCGCCTCGTGGCGCGCCAACTGGACGACACCCACGTCGTCATCCGTGCGTCGTTCGACTTCCGCGACCTCCTGCTCCACTCGTTTCCCGAGACGTTCTCGGTGCCGGAGCGCTTCGCCAGGCACATGATGATCGTGGCCGACCTCGAGCACGGAGATGTCCGCGCCATCGAAGATGCCGTGATCGCTGCCTGGGAGCTCCAGTCGGGCAGGTGAGCGACGACCAGCGTCCCGGCTACGCTCGCTGCCCGTGTCTCGCCTCGCCTCCGTCTACCCGATCGTCAACGCACGCTCGCTCGCGCGGCCGTTCACCTATGAGATCGAGGACGAGGTGGGCAAGGGGGCGGTTCTCGCGATTCGCTTCGGCAACGCCCGCCGGCGAGGCGTGGTGGTCGACACAGACACCGAGGCGCCGCCCGACGTCGAGCCGGTCGCGGCCGAGCGGGTGCTCGAGACCCTGCCGCCCGCGCTCGTCGATCTCGCCCTCTGGGTCGCCGACTACTACGGCTCGACACCTGCCCGCGCGCTCGCGCTGATCGCGCCGCAGCAGCCGGCGCGGCGTGGCGAGCGGCGGGACGTGACGGCGTCCGCGGGCCTGCCCGCCGAGCCTGCGCCCGTTCAGCTCTCCGAGTCGCAGGGCCGCGCACTCGCCCGGATCGAGACGTTGCTGCGGGACGGCGGGGGCAACGTCCTCCTCGCCGGGGCGACCGGAAGCGGCAAGACCGAGGTCTACATCCGTGCCTGCGAGGCCGCGCTCGCCGCGGGACGCGGCGCGATCGTCCTCGTGCCCGAGATCGCCCTCACGCCGCAGACGCTCGGGCGCTTCCAGGCGCGCTTCGGCGACCGCGTGGCGCTGCTCCACTCGGGCCTGACGGACGCCGAACGGCGGGACGAGCGCGAGCGGATCGTGACCGGCGAGGCGCCCGTCGTCGTCGGCGCGCGCTCGGCCGTGTTCGCGCCGCTCCCTTCGCTCGGGGTCGTCTGCGTCGACGAGGAGCACGACAGCTCGTACAAGCAGGAGTCGGATCCACGCTACGACGCGCGCACCGTGGCCGCGAAGCGCGCGGCTCTCGAAGGAGCCGTCGCGATCTTCGGCACGGCGACGCCGCGGCCGGAGTCGTGGCAGGCCCTCGAACGGCTCGAGCTCGGCGGCCGGATCGCCGCGCCGATGCCGACCGTTCGCGTCGTCGACCTGCGCGAGCAGACCGGATATCCCCTCTCGGGGCCGCTTCTCACCGAGCTCGGCAGGCTGGCGGAAGGTGGAGGGAAGGCGATCCTGCTCCTCAACCGAAGAGGCGTCGCACCAGCGCTCCATTGCCGTGCCTGTGGCGTCACGCGGCGCTGCCCCAATTGCGATGTGGCGTTCACGCTCCATGGTGCTGCAAGTACCGGCGGCAAAGCCGCCGGTACGCGGCCGGAAGACCGCGCTGCCTTCGGCAGCGCTCGGGACGGCACCCTGCGCTGCCACCACTGCGGGTCTCGCGAGCCGGCGGGTGAGACGTGCCCCGCCTGTGGCTCGCCGGAGGTGGCGCGGATCGGCGCCGGGACGCAGCGGCTCGAACGCGAGCTCGAGCGGCATGTGCCCGAGCTCGAGCGGATCAGGCTCGACGCCGACGCGGTCGCGAAGCCCGAAGACCTCCGGGCGGCACTCGAGCGCTTCGCGCACGCCGACCGAGCCGTCCTCATCGGAACGCAGATGGTCGCGAAAGGGCACCACTTCCCCGGCGTCGAGCTTGCCGCCGTCGTCGATGCCGACACGGGTCTCGGGCTACCCGACTTCCGGGCCGAGGAGCGGACGTTCCAGCTCCTCACCCAGCTCGCCGGCCGCAGCGGCCGCGATGCTCCCGGCCGCGTCATCGTCCAGACGTTCCAGCCCGAGTCGCGCGCCGTGCAGCACGCCGCACGCCACGACGTCACCGGGTTCCTCTCGGGTGAGCTCGAGCGCCGACGCGCACTCGGCTACCCGCCGTTCCGGCACCTCGTCCGCGTGCTCGTCTCGGGCCCGGAGGCAGCCGACACGATCCGCGCGCTCGAGGAGCTGAAGGCCGGGTTGGCGGAGTTCGAGCTGCTCGGCCCGGCGCCGCTGCTTCGCCTGCGTTCCCGGCACCGTGCTCAGCTGGTCGGCAAGACCGACCGGCCGCGGGCGCTCGCGTCGCGCGCAGCTGCGCTGCTCTCGGCTGCCGCCCCGGCGATGCGGCGCGCCGGGCTGACGGCCGTCGTCGACGTCGATCCGCAATCCCTGTGATGCGCACCGGAGGATGCCTGTGTGGTGCTGTGCGGTACACGGTCGCCGGCGAGTCCTTCCATGTGGGGCGCTGTCACTGCGGCGACTGCCGCAAGAGGTCGGGGAGCACCTACACGATCTACGGGCAGTGGCCGCTCGAGGCGTTCGAGGTGGCCGGCGAGTATGCGACCTATGACGGAGACAGCTTCTGTCCCGCGTGCGGATCGCGCCTCTTCAGCGTCTACGAGGAAGGCGTCGAGGTTCAGCTCGGCTCGCTTGACGAGGCGCCGTTCGAGCTACGACCGGAGGCGGAGATCTGGATCAAGCGCCGCGAGCCGTGGCTGCACGAGATCGAAGGCGCCGCACAGCACCAGGAGAACCGGCACTAGTCGGCGATTCGCTGGAAGAGATAGAAGTCGCGCCAGTCGCCGGCGATGCGGAGGAAGCTGCGAGCGAGGCCGATCCGGTCGAAGCCGTTCTTCTCGAGCACGCGCTGCGATGCGACGTTGTCCACGAGCGTCGCCGCCTCGACGCGGTGCAGGCCGAGTGCGCCGAACGCGTAGGACACCACCTCGCCGACAGCGCCGGTCGCCAGGCCGCGACCGTTCCTGCGGCCGTCGATCCAGTAGCCGATCGTGCAGCCCTGGAGCGCCTCGCGGACGATGTGGAAGACGTTGATCGTGCCGGCGATCGACTCGCCGTCGAGGATCGCGAAGGGATGCGTGTCGTCTGCGAGCTGCCGCTCGAGCCGCGCGAGCTGGCCCTCCGCGGTGAAGAACTCGGGCGGCCGAACCGGCTCGAACGGCCTGAGGAAGTCCCGGTTCGCGGCGTAGAGCGCGGCGAGCTCCTCCGCGTCCTCGGGCCGCACGGGCCGAATCATGCTGCGACGGCCGCCTCGCGGTCGGGCGGGAAGCGATCGAGGATCCAATCGGCGTCGAACGGCTCGCGCAGGTACGAGCGGCCGTTGAGGCGGACGAAGTCGCGTGTGCGGGGGTCCATCGGCAGCCGCGCCTCGGCGGGGAAGTTCCGGTTGTGGCGCTCGACGAGGTGATTGACCTCGGTGAAGTTCCAGCTCGTAGCGACATCGCGCCAGGCGGCCGCGAACTCCGCCGGATCCTCGGTCTCCTCGGCGAGCCTGCGCCACGCCTCGCCGAGCTGGCGCTCGTGCTGGTCGACGGCGTCTTCGATCGCGCGGAGGCGGCGCATCCAGGCCGTCGGCCCCCCGAGCGCACGCACTCCCGATTCGGCGTCGGGACGGAAGTTGCGCAGCCGCTGCCGCAGAGGCTTGCGGCGCACCGGGCTCGATTCGAGATCCGCCTCGAGCGTCTCGCGCTCGTGCCGCTCGCGCGGGGTCTCGGGCCGGGTCGCGCCCTGCCCCATGAGCTCCTTCAACGTCTTGGAATCCACCGCCGCGAGGGTACAGTCCGCCTTTCCATGGCGGAGATCGAGGGACAGGTCAAGGAGGAGCAGCTGGATCCGGAGCAGGCGGCGCGGCGTCGGCTCGCCCTCGCGCAGATCCGCCAGTACCCG
>JAICME010000173.1 GCA_025929425.1 Thermoleophilia bacterium
GAGCTCGAGCGCGCGTGCCTCGGCCTCTTCCAAAGCACGCAGGGCCGCCGGGTCTCCCGCACGCCGCAGGGCCTCGCCGTGACCCCAGAGACAGCGCAGTTCGCCCCGCGCCTGTCTGTCGCGCCATAGCTCCACCGCGACCCGAAACCGCGCCGCCGCCTCCTGGTGGGCGCCACGGACGAGGAGCGCTGCCGCCTCCAGCTCCGGACGTGCCCCCTGGAGCATGACTGCGTGCGGATCGGCGGTGGCGTCCCCGGGGTCGAGCTCGAGCTCCACGTGCGCCCACGCGTGGGTCAAGCGAGCGAAAACGGAGAGCTCATGCGGGAATCGCGCCAGAATCTTGCCGGTGGTCTCGATCGCCTCGCGCGGACGGCCCGCCCAGAACTCCGCATCAGCACGCGTCCACAGGGTCTGGCGCTCCTGCTGATCGCCCCGTGCCTGCCGCGCCATGCTCTCGATCAGTTCGCCCGCACGGATGTAGTCGGCGAGATCGATCGACGCCTGAGCCGTCACGTAGGTCACGAGGAACCGCTGCCACGGGTCGAGCGCCTCCATGAGCAGCGCCTCTCCTTCCTCGGCGCTGCGGCGGAAGCGTCCGAGATGGAGGTCGATCCACGACATGCGCGCACGGAACCGTCGCTCCCAGCTCGTCAGCCGAAGCTCGGCCGCATGCGCAACGGCCTGACTGAGGACGTCTCGACCGCTCTCGCCGCGCCCGGAGTTGAACAGCATGCCGGCACGAGCCTCCGCCAACCGACACTCGAGCGCGACGTCGCCTCGCGCTCTCGCGAGGGTGATCGCAGCCTCCAGATCGACCGCACCGTCGTCACGGCCGGCTGCCTCTTTCGCCTTCGCTACCGTTGCGCGCGCCTCCGCTTCGCGGAAACCGTGCGCTTGTGCGAGAGCGAGTGCGGCCTGCGCATGCCGGAGGGCGACCGCTGGGCTGGCGTGCGGTCCGAGAACGGCGCGCTGGACGGCGAGGAGGACCTTCGTCTCGGCGTGCCCGAAGTCACTGTCCACCTCGGCGAGGGCCGTCCGCGCGGCGGTGACGTCCCCTGAAGCCTCGCGCACGCGACTCCGGACCAGCGCGGCTCGCGCCCGTAGAAGCGGTGCGGCCGGTTCAACTTTCGTGAGCAGGGCGTCGGCCTCCTCGTGTTGACCGACGTCGGCGAGGGCTGCCGCCGCTTCCAACCGCAACTCGTGGGCGTCGGCGTCTGCGTTCGCAGCGGCGACCGCGAGGTGCGCAACCCGCTCACCAAGCGTGACGGCTCGTGTCGCGGCAAGATGGGCCTTCGCGGAAGCGGCCTCTCGCTCTCCGGCTGCGGCGTGGTGCCTGGCCGCTTCGCCGGGATCGTCGAGGACGGCGGCTAGTTGACTGTGTAGACGCATTCGCTCGTCGGGCGAGAGCGCCTCGATGGTCGCCTCGGCTAGGAGCTCGTGGCGGACCGAGATCTCTCCGTTCGTGGTAGCCAGCCCGGCGGAGACGATCTCGGACGACCCCGGTCCGAGCAGTCGCGGCTCAGCCGGTCGGCCGAGCAGAGCGAGCGACCCGATCGCCACACGTCCCGGCCCGGTGAGAGCGTGCAGACGAGCGGCGACGGCCATCGTGAGGTCGTCGCGTGCTTCGCCCGTCAGCCCCAACTCCTCCAGCAGGAACGGGTTGCCACCCGAACGGGTCGCCAACCTGCGTCGCGCCGGCTTCGCGAGGGTCGGGTGGAGACGGCCCGCGAGCTCTTCCGCCTGGTTCTGAGTCAGCGGCTCGAGAGGAAGCAACTCGGCGTCGGCCGAGGCAGCAACCTCGAGGGCGGCCGCCGTCCCGGCGTCGCCTCGGCGCACCGCGATCACGAGCCCCACCCGGGTCGCAAGCAGCGGCACGAGCGCGGCCGTCTGCATGTCTGCCCACTGCAGGTCGTCGACGAAGAGCACCGCGCCCCCCAGCCGCTCCTCGATCCGCGAAGCCACGAACGCGACGTCGCCTTCGAGATCGTGGCCGAACGCGCGCCGGACCGGGAAGTAGGGCAACCACGCCAAAGTCGCCAGCGCGCCTGCCTCGACGAGCTGCGGCCCGTCCTCGGACGCGGCCCGCACCAGCGTCGTCTTACCTACGCCCGCCTCGCCCAAGACGACGATCGGCCGGCGCGCCGCCAGCCGTTCGCGGAGCGCCTCAAGCTCCTGCTCGCGCCCGATGAACATTCATCCATTGTCGGCGGCCAAGGAAAATGGCGCAAATGAACGATGAAGCACCGGCATCGCTCGTTCACGCTCGCAGACGTGAAGACCATGCGCTGCAGTTGCGGTCACTTGGCGACCGGCGAAACCAACGGGGAGCTCCTGGCCGCCTTCGAAGCGCACATCGACGCTAAACACGCGTCACACGGGAAACGAACACACAGCGCGTGGAGCGCCATGCGCGACGCCGCCGGCCGCGCGCGCCTGGGCGTCGGAAACACCGGTGAGACGGTCAGCGTCGAGGGGGAGGAGCAGCAATGAAGCTGACACGGACGGTGTGGGTGCGCCTGGCCGGTCTGATCGTCGTTGCGATTTGCGTGATGCTCCCGGTGGGCGGGGCGTTGGCTCATGCGGCGGGGCCGAGCGAGCAGCCGTCCTTGGACTGGTCGATGCCGGATCGGTATGGGGACGCGAATCAGGACGGCTTCGGCGATCAGGTGTATCCGCCCGACGGGCAGGCGCAGATCGATCCGGGCCGCTGGCGCGTCGACTTGACCGTGAGCGGCGCCGACTGTGGCGGCTCGACGCAGCGGACATGGTGGATCGAGGGGACGCAGGTCGTCCCGAGCGATCCGCACCTCCTCGCCGGCAGCGCGGGCGGCTGCTCGCTCTCTTACGGGTTCCCCACCGAGGGTGTGTACGAAGTCGCGTTCGAGGAGCGCGACCAGCAGGGCAACCTCCTCGGATTGGTCAAGCGGGCGATCACAGTGCAGGACTTCCTCATCGTCTCGATCGGCGATTCGGTCGCTTCGGGCGAGGGGAACCCCGAGGTGCCGGGCGCTTCCTCGGCCTCCTGGGAGAACGGCTCCGCCGCGGCTGCCCAATGCCACCGCTCCCGCTACGCCGGCCCCTCGCAGGCCGCGCTTACGCTCGAGCGTGCAGACCCGCACACATCCGTCACTTTCGTCCACCTCGCCTGCTCGGGGGCGACGACCCTGAACGGCCTGCTCGGTCCGGAGCTGGCCGGCCAGGGCCCCGTGACCGTCCAGCAGCCGCCGCAGCTCGACCAACTCAAGCAACTCGTCGGCAGCCGCGAGATCGACGCGCTCTTCCTCTCGGTCGGCGCCAACGACGTCCACTTCTCGACAATCGTGCAGAAGTGCCTGCTGATGCACGACTGCAACCTCCTCTACCCCGGCTCGGCGGCACAGGACTTCGCCCGCGACTCGGCCAAGCTGCCCGGCTACTACGACCAGTTGGCGAGCGCGCTCGATTCGCTCGGGATCCCGGCCGGCCACGTCTACCTGAGCGAGTACTTCGACCCCACTCATGACGCCGCCGCCGCGATCTGCAACAACACGATCCTCGCCGACTCGCCGGTTCAGCACGTTCCCGGGCAATTCCTCAGCGTCACGGGTACCGAGGCGCAGTGGGCCTCGGCGACGCTCGTCGGCGGGATCAACCAGCTCGGCGCCGCCGCCGCAGCGCAGTTCGGCTGGAACCGCGTCGGCGGGATCACCAGCCAGTTCCTCACCCACGGCTACTGCGCCGCCGACCACTGGGTCGACACCTACACCGAGTCGCTGGCCCTGCAGGGCGACACCAACGGCACCATCCACCCCAACCACTCCGGCCAAGCCGTCTACCGCGACCGCCTGCGGGCAAGCGCTAGCAACGACCTCCTCCCGAGCTCGACCGCGCGTCGACCGTTCCAGCGGCTCGTCCTCAAAGGCCAAGGACCGAACGACGCGGGCTTCGGCGACACCGTCGGCAACGTCGAGCCGGGCGCCACCGTCGAGCTGCGCGTCCAGCTGAACGGCAAGGATGTGGCCGGCAAGAGCTTGAGCTACAGCCTTCGAGGCCAGGGCGGTCTGAGCACGACGAGCGGCACCACCGACTCGAGCGGCCAGGCGAGCTTCAGCTACAGGGCGCCGACCCTTCCGACCGGCTGTAGCGACGGCCCGGTCTGCGGCGGGATCACCGCCGCCTTCACAGACCAGGACGGCCTACACACCGACGCCCTCACGGTCGGCGTCGACGAGGCAGTCGAAGTCACCGTCAGCCCCGGCACCGTCACCCTCGTCCCGGGCCGACAGGCGACCTTCGCGGCGACGGTCGAGGGCACCTCCGATCAGTCCGTCACCTGGACCGCCACCGGCGGCACGATCACGACCGCCGGCGTCTACACCGCCGGCAACACCCCGGGCACCTACACGGTCACGGCAACCAGCAACACTGACCCGAGCAAGTCCGCAAGCGCGTCGGTCTCCGTCGTCTCGGCTTCGACGCTGTCGGGACAGCTCAGCTTCACCGACCACTCCGCACCCACCGGCGGAGCAGTCTCGGACATCTCAGAGCAGGCGTCGATCGTCGCCGAGTACACGAACGGGACGCTGACGATC
>JAICME010000151.1 GCA_025929425.1 Thermoleophilia bacterium
CGCAGGGGATCGGCGCGGGCCTCGCCGCGCGGCTCGTCCGCACGTACGGGACGGACGTGATCGCCGTGCTCGAGGACGACCCGTACCGGCTGACCGAGGTGCCGCGGATCGGCTTCCGCGTGGCCGACCGCGTCGCGCGCTCACTGGGCATCGAGCTCGACGCGCCGCAGCGGCTGCGCGCCGGCCTCCTCTTCGTGCTCGGCGAGGCGGCCGGCAACGGCAACGTCTTCCTGCCGCTGCCTGAGCTGTGGCAGGCGGCGGCACGCCTGCTCGAAGTGCACGACGCGGAACCCGTCGAGGCCGCTCTCGCGCGGCTGGCACACGAGGACGAGGTCGTGCTCGAGCGCGAGCGCGCCTACCTTGCAGAGCCGTGGGAGGCCGAGACGCGCCTCGCTGCTGCGCTCGCGGAGCGTGCGGCGGCGCCCGACGGTGAGCTGTTCGACCCTCCAGGGCGGCGGGAGCGGATCGAGGTGTCGAACGAGCAGTGGCAGATCGTCGAGCTCGTGCGCACCCGGCCGCTCGTCCTGTTGACCGGGCTCCCTGGGGCCGGCAAGACGCACACGCAGCGCGTCATCGTCGAGCTGGCGCGCCAAGCGGGCGTCCGCGTCCTCCTCTGCGCGCCGACGGGGAAGGCGGCACGGCGGATGCGCGACCTGACCGGCCACGACGCGCTGACAATCCATCGCGCGCTCGGCTACTCGCCGACCGAGGACAGGTTCCTGCGCGACGAGGACGATCCGCTCTCCAACGAGTTCGAGCTGGTGATCGTCGACGAGGCGTCGATGCTCTCGCTCGAGCTCGCCGACGCGCTCTTCCGCGCCGCCGGCGACTGCCACGTCCTGCTCGTCGGCGACACCGACCAGCTGCCCCCGATCGGCCCGGGCCGCGTGCTCGCCGACCTCGTCGAGAGCGACGCCGCACCACGCGTCCACCTGACCGCGATCTACCGCCAGGCCGCGCGCTCCCTCATCGTCCGCAGCGCACGCCGCATCAACGAGGGCCGGCCGCCGTTCCTTTCCCTCGCCGAAGCGCACACCGAACTCGGAGAGCAGGAGCTCGACCAGGACTTCTTCTGGATCGCGCGCAACGGCCCAGAGACCCTGCGGGATACGGTGCTCGAGCTCGTCTGCGAGGCACTGCCGCGGCGCGGCTTCGACCCGCGCACCGAGGTGATGACCCTCGTCCCGATGCGGCGTGGAGTCGTGGGACTGATCGAGCTGAACGCAGAACTCGAGCAGCGCCTCAACCCAACCGGAACACCCGTCGTCCGCGAACTCCGCGTCGGCTCCCGCATCGTCCAGACCCGCAACGACTACACACCCGATCGTGAGGTGATGAACGGCGAAGTCGCCTTCGTCCTCGCCTGGGACGAGGAGGAAGGCGAAGCGCTGCTCTCACTCGACGACGGCGAGCGAGAGGTCGCCGTCCCCGCCTCGGCACTCGAGACGTACCAGCTCGCCTGGGCGCTCACGATCCACCGCGCGCAAGGCTCCCAGTTCCCGGCCGTCGTCGCGCCCTGGTCGTCCCAGTACCACGTGATGCTGTCGCGGCCGCTCCTCTACACCGCAGTGACGCGCGCGCAGCGACTCTGCGTGCTCGCCGGCGAACAGCGGGCGCTCCTGACCGCTGTGGCACGCGGTGAGGGCCGAACACGCCACTCCTCGCTCGCCGAACGGCTCCGGTAGCGCCCGCCCCGGCGGCCGCCGTGCCCGAAGTCGCGACGGTGGAGTTGCCGATCGAGGCGGCGCCGTGCGGTGCTCATCCCGCGGACCGTTTGAATAAATCGGGGTGGTTGTGCATGCTGAGCGGCAATGGCGGAGGAGAAGGGGCAGCGGGTCGAGCCGGTCGTTGACAGCGACGCTGACGTCGTGGCTTCAGCGGCTATGCGTCCCGCCGATACGCGGGTGCCGCTCTTCGGTGCCAGGCGGCGCGTGAAGGAACTAGCGGCCGAGGTCGCCGACCTTCGCTCGCAGCTCGAACGGGTGGGCGGCCTCTCTCTCTTCGAGGTCGAGCGGCGCCGTTCGGAGGTCGCCGTCGAACTGGAGGAACAACGAGTCCGGCTCGAGCGTGAACGAGCGGAGGCAGCGTCGGCACTCGCCGCTGACAGGGCCGAGACTGAGGCTGAGAAAAGGAAGCTGGTCGAAGAGCTCGAGCTGCTGCAAGCTGAGGTGGTCGAGACGCGCGAGGTGTCCCTTCTTCAAGAGGCTGGGATCTACGAGTACCGTCATCCACTCGCGAGCGCGGTCTCATATCAGGCGAAGCTGCGGGAGATCCAGGACCGCGTGAAGGCAATGGTTCGTGTCGATGGCGGCGCCGTCCTTCATTCGACCGAGTGGACAGTCAATGGATCGGCTGCTCAGGGACGCAAGATGGTGCGCGAATACTCAAGGTTGATGCTTCGTGCCTACAACGCCGAAGCGGACAACCTCGTCCGTGGCCTGAAGCCGTACAAGCTTGACGCGGCGATCGAACGGCTGAAGAAGGTGGCCGAGACTATCCGACGACTTGGTGCGACGATGGGTATTTGCATCTCGGACGAATACCAGGCCCTGCGTGCTTACGAGCTCGAGATCACAGCAGATTACGTTGCCAAGCTGGCCGAGGAGAAGGAGCGGGAGCGTGAGGAGCGAGAGCGTCTGCGTGAGGAACGAAAGGCTCAACAAGAGATAGAACGTGAACGTGCACGATTGGAGAAGGAGCGCCAGCACTATCTGAACGCTCTCCAAGCGCTTCGAATGAACGGCGATGGCACGGCGGTCGAAGGCCTAGAGGTGGAGCTCGCAGAGATCGAGCGAGCCATCGAACACGTCGACTACCGCGCCGCGAACATCCGCGCCGGCTACGTCTACGTGATTTCGAATATTGGCTCGTTCGGCGAACGCCTGGTGAAGATTGGGATGACGCGCCGACTCGAACCAACCGATCGGATTCGCGAGCTTGGCGATGCCTCTGTTCCGTTCCGCTACGACACCCACGCGCTCTTCTTCTCCGAAGACGCCGTCGGGATCGAGGCCGCGCTACATCAGCGCCTCGCGGACCGTCGCGTAAACCGAGTGAACACTCGTCGCGAGTTCTTCTACGCGACCGCGAGCGAAGTCAAAGAGCACCTGCTCGAGCTAGCCGGTGCCCTCCTGAGCTACGAAGAGATGCCGGAGGCGCTCGAGTTCCGGCAGAGCCAGAACCTCGCCAAGGCGATGAACGTGGATCAGGAAGCTCCCGATGAAGAACTCCCTGACCTGCTGCACGCTGTGGCGAGCCGCGCGGAAGCACCCGGAGACGCTGACGAGGCGCCCTCTGGCGCAGCTCAGCCTCTGAGCTCGGCGGACTAAGAAAAGGCGCCATAAGGCTGATCGCAGTCCTTGGTCTGCGGGCCAAGCCGTGCGATAAGCCGGGCCTGAAGACGGAGGCTCGCCGTTGCCGTTCGGCTTGACTCGCATCGACGTTGCCACGAAGCACCCCCGACCGGTCCGCAGTGAAACGCCTCCTCACGGGCGTGGACTTCGACGATCGTGGAGGCGCGGCCGTCGGGGCAGACTTGTACGCTCGCCCACGCGTGAGAACGCCGTTCATGGTCATGTGGGATGCCGACGCGGCTGCCGAGCTCGCGTCGCTGACATCGAAGGAGGAGAAGAAGGCTCTCCTCAATGCGATCGACAAGCTACGCCAGCTCGGCGAGCGGCTCGTTCCGCCGCATATGAAGCCCCTCAAAGGCGAGTCCGGGCTGAGGGAGCTCCGGCCGAGGCAGGGCAGGACGCACGTGCGAGCGATCTACGTTCGCGCGGGGGACCAGTACGTGATCCTGAGTCTTTGCTTGAAGCCGGACAAAGCCGACTGGGAAGCGGCGCTTGCGGCGGCACGTGACCGCACGAGCCTCTATACGACCAAGTGATAACCCTGAGGTTATGTTTTCTCTTGACATGCCGATAACTCCGGGGTTATCGTGTGACTCCAACAAACCCGCGTAGAGGAGGACGAGCATGGCGCGGTCGATGAAGAGCCACGGGACGATCGTGGCGGAGGAGATGAACCGCGACCCTGAGTTCCGTGCCGAATGGGAGCGGACAGCACTCGCCCGGCTCGTCGCCGCCGAGCTAGTCGGCTATCGCGCTGACCATGAACTCTCCCAGCGAGCTCTCGCGGAGCGCTTGGGCTGCACCCAGCCCTACGTGGCGAAGCTCGAGTCCGGCGAAACGAACCCGAACATGGAGACACTCGTGAACCTCTCTCGCGCGCTCGGCGTCGAGTTCGTGATCGATATCGCCCCGGTGAAGCAGACCCGTAGGCTGGTCACGAAGGCGGTCGCAGAGAAGGTCGCCCAGGAGCAGGACGGTGTGTCCGTCGTTCTCGCCGCCTCCGCGCCGCGGCGCCGTCGGTAGAGTCGATGGCCGGCCTGACCAGTGGTCGCTTGGCCAGGGAACACTGAGGGAACACCAACGCGGGCATCGGCGGGCACGCGCGGTCAATCGTCTTCGGCCGTTTCCTTCTTATTGCGGGGTTTTCGTGGCCGGCGGGCCCGCGCTTACCCTCGCTTCCCGCCCCCGAACCTCGATGGTAAGGAGGCGGTCCCCGGTTCGAGTCCGGGAGAGGGCTCTAAAATCCCCGCAAAGCGGGGGTTTTCGTTGTCAGTGTTGAGCGCATCGAGCACCTCCTCGGTCAGGAGGGCCTCCGGGATCGCAGACGGCGGGCCTGAAAGCAAAGCGCCTGCAAAACGCCGAAGTTCCGAACCGAGGCGAACGAAGCGCCAGAACTGGGGACAGGTTCTGGGGAACATCGGATCGCCGGCGCTGCCCCGTTGAGGCAGCGGGCGATGGGCGTCGTTGACGCCGCGCGACCTCAGCAGAGTGCGCGCGACAGTAGGGCCCGCCGACGGGTGGTTGCGCGCATATCCAACTGCTGTCGACCGTCCGTAGGATCAGCTGCGCATGACCGAGCAGGAACAGATCGACCAGCTTTACAGGATTCAGGGGTTCGACAACGACGTCGAAGAAGCCCTCCACGACGCGCTGATTGTCGACGTCCGACTCTTCGAGAACAGCAGCGGCCACATCACAAGGACATATGAGGTCCGGCTCGACAGCGGGCATGTCTGCGTGTTCAAGCCCGGAAACGGTCTTCTTGAGGCCGGCCAAGACGGCCTTTACAACGGTAAGCAGGCGCTCGTCCGCTACGACCACACGCCGGTCTCGACGGTAATTTCGGAGTGTGCCGCGTGGCAGCTTGCAAAGCACCTGCGAGAACCGTGGTCGGAGCTCGCCGTCCCGACCGTTCTCAAGTTCGCCAAGTTGCCCGATACCGCGAAGACCGAGTTCGGCGCGGCCGTTCTGTTCCGCGGTGGGAATGCCGGCAAGCGCGGCTTTTACGAGACCGTCAGCGAGCAGGTTGCGGCCGGCGCTTTCTTCGACGCACTCATCGGCCAGCAGGACAGGAACAAAGGCAACGTCATGTGGTACCCGGAACGCAAAGTGATGTACCTGATCGACCACTCGTTCAGCTTCGGCAAGCGCGGCGGGAACCGTGGCGCCTCCGACCTTCTTGAATGGCGGTTGCGGTACGGATCGCCGGAATTGGATGCCCACGAGTTCGAGTCGCTCGAGCGATTACTGCAATCGGAGGACGCGATGACCCTGGCTCGATTCGTAGAGCAGGAAAGAGTCGAAGCGCTTCGAGCGCGCGCCGAGGAAATGGTGCACACTCACCGACTAGTTGTCCTACCCACGGACGTTGTGAACGCGGCTGATCGGGGGTCGGTCTCCGAGTGAGCTGTGTGGCCGTCGCCGGTTGTAGTTGTCGAGCCAGTGTGGCAGGGCGGCGTTGCGGTGTCGATGCGTCTTGTAGGCGAG
>JAICME010000110.1 GCA_025929425.1 Thermoleophilia bacterium
AGCACCGACACGTCGAACGTACCTCCGCCGAGGTCGAAGACGAGAATCGTCTGGTCGGAGCCTTCCTTGTCGAGGCCGTACGCGAGCGCCGCGGCGGTCGGCTCGTTGATGATCCGGAGCACGTTGAGGCCGGCGATCTTGCCGGCGTCCTTCGTCGCCTCCCGCTGCGCGTTGTTGAAGTACGCGGGGACGGTGATGACGGCGTCCGTGACTGTCTCGCCGAGATACGACTCGGCGTCCGCCTTCAGCTTCTGGAGGATCATCGCGCTGATCTCCGGCGGGGGGTACTCCTTGCCTTCCGCCTTCACGCGCACGTCGCCGTTCGGACCCTGGACGACCTCGTACGGGACGATCGTCATCTCCTCCGTGACCTCGTCGAACTTGCGCCCCATGAAGCGCTTGATCGAGAAGATCGTGTTCTGCGGGTTCGTGACCTGCTGCCGCCGCGCCGGAGCGCCTACGAGCCGCTGGCCGTCCTTCGTGAACGCGACGACGGAGGGCGTCGTGCGGCCCCCCTCGGCGTTCGGGATGACGGCCGGCTCGCCGCCCTCGAGCACGGCCATGCACGAGTTCGTCGTGCCAAGGTCGATGCCGATGGTCTTCGCCATGCTGTGTTCTGCCTCCTATGGTGAGAAAATCTCAGTCGGTTTATAGCAGATATGAGTCACCGGTCCGCTTGCGGCCGTTGGCAGCCACTGATACGGAACCGTCACGGTTGTGCAACCCGTTGCGCTCGTATCACCCGGGCGGGAGAGCCGTTCTGAGAACCCGAGCCGAATAGCTGTTACGGATTCACGACTGTTTCGTGACGGTGGCTGCCACCGGCCTCACCGGAAGGCGCCGATGAGCGCGCCGCCCCCAACGATCAGCGCCGCGCCGAAGAGCAACCTCCGGCCCACGAGCTCCGAGTCGCGAAGAAGCAATGCTGAGAGCACAACCCCGGCGAGCGACTCGATCGCGACGAGCGGCGCGACGACAGAGACGCGCCCGCGGTAGTAGGCCTCGAAGAGGGCGATGTAGGAGCCTCCGAACAGCAGCCCGGCAGGCACGAAGGCGAGCCAGCGCTGCGACAGCCGGCGACGCGCCCAGACCGAGGCGACCAGCATTCCCCCGAGCAGTGCGGTCAACGCGGCAACCGCAGGCGGCACGACGGTCCGGCCCGTCGCGAGATGTCGAACCAGGTTGTCCCGGATCGCGAACAGGCCCGCACCAACGAATGCGTAGAGCAGCCCCAGCCGGTTGAAGTGCGCCGGACGGCCACGCTCTCGCGCCAGCTCGACACCTCCGGCGACGACGAGCATCGCGCCTGCGAGCAAAGGTACCCGCACGGGCTCGCCGAGGAAGATGAGCGCAATCGTGACCGAGACGAGCGGCGCTGTACCGAAGACCATCGAGATGCGAGAGGCCCCCGAGTCGCGGATTCCGACCGTGACGAAGATCTGCGCCAATCCGGGCGAGAGGAGCCCCGCGAGCAGGAACGGCCACGCGGAGGCGGCGTGCGTTCCCCGTGACGGTGTCTCCGCCACGACCGCCACCGCCGCCACGACGAGAGCAACCGAAAGAGTTGCGATCGTCCCGAGGGCGACGTCGGGCTCTCGCTGTAGCCCCATACGCAGCGCGACGCTCATGCCCCCGAACAGCAGCGCTGAAAGGAGCGCAAGCCCGACGGCGGCTATACGGCCTCCAGCGCGTGCTCCGGAGTCGGCCTGCCACGGGCGAACAGCGGGACGAAGACGTGCGCGAGCGGGCCGATCGCCAGTGCGTAGACCACCGTCCCGACGCCGACCGTGCCGCCGAGCAGCCAGCCCGTGGCGAGGACCGTGATCTCGATGGCGGTGCGGACGACACGAATCGAGTGACCGCGCGCGGCGAATCCCGTCATCAGCCCGTCACGCGGGCCGGGCCCGAGGCCGGCACCGATGTACGCGCCCGTCGCGACGCCGTTCAGGAACACGCCGCAGGCGAGGCAGGCGATGCGGGCCGCCATCGCATGCGGCGCGTGGACGTGCCCGAGCACGACATCCATCGTCCCACCCACGAGCACGACATTGCTCAGCGTCCCGATGCCCGGCCGCTGCCTCAGCGGAATCCAGAAGAGGAGGACGACGACGCCCACCAGGATCGCCCAGGTCCCGATCGCGAGACCGAACGTGCGCGACAGCCCCTGGTGGAAGACATCCCACGGATCGAGCCCGAGGCCGGCGAGAACGAGCAGCGACGAGCTGACGCCGTAAAGGAGCAGCCCCCCGTAGAGCTGAGCGAGACGCAACCGCATTCCCCGAACGTACACTCGCGCGGTGCCTCCGGAGACGACGCTCGCAGCCCAGCTCGCCGAGGACGCGGCCGAGCGCTTCCTCCGCTACGTCCGCATCGACACACAGTCCGAGGAGGACTCGGAGACCTACCCGAGCACGGCCGGCCAGCTCGATCTGCTGCGGCTCCTTCGCGCCGAGCTCGAAGCCGCCGGGCTTACCGACGCGGCCATCGACGAGTACGGCTATGTGACGGCGACGCTTCCGCCGACCGTCGATCACGACATCCCGACGATCGCACTCTTCGCGCATGTGGACACTGCGCGTGAGGTGTCCGGTGCCGGGGTCTCGCCGCAGCGCGTGCGGTACGACGGAGGTGAGATCCAGCTCGGCAGCTCGGGACAATCGATCCGGCCCGAGCAATCGCCGGAGCTCGCGAACCACGTCGGGCACGAGGTGATCACGACCGACGGCACGACGCTCCTCGGAGCCGACGACAAGGCAGGAGCGGCCGAGATCATGGCCGCGGTCGCCTACCTCGCCGCGAAGCCGGAGATCCCGCACGGGACCGTGAAGGTCGCGTTCAACCCGGACGAGGAGGTCGGCCGGGGCGTCATCCACTTCCCGGTCGAGACCTTCGGCGCAGCAGCCGCCTACACCGTCGACGGCTCAACGGCGGGCGAGTTGCAGTCGGAAACCTTCTCCGGGGCATCGGTGCGAATGCGAATCCACGGCCGTGCGATTCACCCCGGCTGGGCGAAGGGCGAGCTCGTGAATGCGATCAAGGTCGCCAACGAGATCCTGTCTCGGCTGCCGCGCGACAGCCGCTCACCGGAGACGACCGAGGGACGCGACGGGTACGTCCACCCCGTGTTCGTCGCGGGCGACTCGGCGGAGGTAGAGCTGCGCTTCATCGCGCGCGACTTCGAGAACGCACGCCTCGCCGAGCACGTCGCCTTCCTGCGTGGGCTGGCGCAGGAGGTAGCGGCCGCCGAGCCGCGCTGCACGATCGAGGTCGAAGACCGCATCCAGTACCTCAACACGAGAGAAGGGCTCGAGCGGCATCCGCAGATCGTCGCCAACCTCGAGGAGGCGATCCGGCGCGTCGGCCTCGAGCCGAGACGAACGGCCATCCGCGGCGGGACCGACGGCTCCGCCTTGACCGAGATGGGCCTGCCCACCGCAAACGTCTTCACGGGCGGTCACGACGCGCACAGCGAGCGGGAGTGGATCTGCATCAAGGACATGGGCCTCGCCGCAGCGACGCTCGTCGAGCTCACGCGTGTGTGGGCCGAGCAGTAACGCGCATACTGAAGGCATGGAACCGCTCCTCGACCGGCTCGGGCGCCCGCTCGAGACCCTTCGGATCTCGATCACCGACCGCTGCAACTTCCGCTGCGTCTACTGCATGCCGAAAGAGGTCTTCGGGCGCGACCACGCCTTCCTCGAGCGTCGTGAGCTCCTCTCGCTCGAGGAGCTGGCCCGCGTCGTCGGCGTCTTCGCCGGTCTCGGCGTCCGCACGGTGCGAATCACCGGCGGCGAGCCCCTCGTCCGCCGCAACGTCGAGCATCTCGTCGAGCTGCTCGCAGGGATCGAGACCCCGGACGGCGGCCGCCTCGAGCTCGCGCTGACGACGAACGGCTCGCTGCTCGCCCAGAAGGCGGAGGCACTCGCTGCGGCTGGCCTGAACCGCGTCACGGTCAGTCTGGACTCACTCGACGACGACGCGTTCCGCGCCATGAACGACGTCGACTTCCCTGTGCAGCGGGTGCTCGAGGGCATCGACGCGGCAACGGCGGCCGGGCTTCCCGTGAAGGTGAACGCGGTCGTCAAGCGCGGCGCGAACGACGGCGACATCCTGGCGCTCGCCGAGCACTTCCGCGGCAGCGGCCACGTGCTCCGTTTCATCGAGTACATGGACGTCGGCTCGTCCAACGGCTGGCGACTAGAGGACGTCGTCAGCGCCGCCGAGATCGTGCAGCGCATCTCGGGGCGCTGGCCGCTCGAACCGGTCGCGCTCGAGCGAGAGGATGCCACCGCGCGCCGCTGGCGCTACGCCGACGGCTCCGGCGAGATCGGCGTCGTCGCCTCGGTCACGCAACCGTTCTGCGGCGGGTGCTCCCGCGCGCGGCTCTCGGCCGAGGGGCGGCTCTACACCTGCCTCTTCGCGGTCCGCGGCCACGACCTGCGGGCGCCGTTGCGGCTCGGCGCCTCGGATGAAGAGCTCGCCGCAGAGCTCCGCACGATCTGGACGCGCCGCACCGACCGCTATTCCGAGCTCCGAACCGCCGAAACGGCGTCGTTGCCCAAGATCGAGATGTCGTACATCGGTGGCTAGTCACCATCCAGTAGTCCTCCTGTAACCCCACCCATTAGGATTTCGACATGGAGCGAGTCGCGGCTCTGGGACGGCGTGTGCTGCCGCGCGGTTGGCGGGACTTCGCGATCCAGCTCGTCATCTGGTTCGGCTTCTACTTCACCTACCTCGGGGTACGCCACCTGACGTATTCCACGCCCGGAAAGGCTCTGGGCAACGGGCTACGCGTGATCTCGCTCGAGCAGCGCCTCACGCACCATCTGTTCGAGCTGACGGTCGAGCGCGTCGCCGATTCCTCCTCGCTGCTCCTGACCGCCGCCGCGTGGACGTACTGGAACTCGGAGTTCACCGTGATCGGCCTGGCGCTGCTCTGGGTCTACCTCCGCCGGCACGAGGGTTTCACCCGCTTCCGCAACACGATCCTGCTCGCGAACATCATCGGGCTCGTCGGCTTCCTGCTGATGCCGACCGCGCCGCCCTGGATGTTCCCGCACATGGGATTCGTCGACGGCGTCAACCACTCGAGTGCGCTCTTGAAGACGCTGGGCAACCCCTACGCGGCGATGCCGAGCCTGCACGCTGCGGACGCGCTCATCGTCGGCTGGTTCCTCGTGTCGACGTCGAAGACGCTCTGGGCAAAGGCGCTCTGGGCGCTCTGGCCCCTCTGGGTCTGGTTCTGCGTCATCGCCACGGCGAATCACTACCTCCTCGACGTGCTCGCGGGGATCGGCGTGGCCGTCGCCGCGATCCTGGCCACTGCGTGGACGCCGCGGGTTCTCACGCGCATCCGCGGGCTTGGCCCCGCTATCGCAAACCTGCTATAGTTAGACATAGCAGGAATGCTATGTTGGAGATGAACGCGACCCCCAGGCTTCGCCGCGTCAAGCAGAGCTATACGACCGGCGCACGCGCTCTGGCGAGCCGCTCGGTCACGAGCCTCGCCCGCACCGGCGTCACGCCGAACGTGCTCACGGCCACCGGCGTCTCGCTCTGCCTGACGGCCGCAGTCCTCGTCCCGTTCGAGAACCGCGGCAAGCTCCTGTTCTTCTGGCTCGCCGCCGGCATCTTCGTCGTGGGCTCGCTACTCGACATCCTCGACGGCGCACTTGCCCGTGTCGGCGGCAAGACGACTCCCTTCGGAGCCTTCATCGACTCCACGACGGACCGGGTCGGCGAGGGCACGATGCTCGCAGCGATCGCGCTCGTCTTCGCGCGCCACGGGCGGGATTGGGCGGTCGTGCTCGCGGTCGCGGCGGTCGTCGGCTCTTTCCTCGTCTCCTACACCCGCGCCCGCGCAGAGGCACTCGGCCTGCGCGGCGACGTCGGCCTGGGCTCGCGCGCAGAGCGCGTCGTCCTCATCACCGCAGGGCTCATCTTCGCGCCATGGGGCGGACTCCCCTGGGCGATCGTCGTCTTGGCGGCGACCGCCTGGCTCACGGTCGTCCAGCGCATCCTGCACGTCCGCAAGCAACTTTCTGGAGGAACCAATGGCAGCAACGAACGGTAGGGCACGACTCGACGACGGCAAGGTCCGCGTCGCGATCGTCGGCGTCGGGAACTGCGCGAACTCGCTGCTCCAGGGCGTCGAGTACTACAAGGACGCCCCGGACGACCAGTTCGTCCCGGGCCTCATGCACGTCAACCTCGGGGGCTATCACGTCCGCGACGTGGAGTTCACCGCCGCCTTCGACGTCGTGAAGGGCAAGGTCGGCGAGGATCTCGCCGACGCGATCTGGGCGCATCCGAACGACACGATCAAGTTCGCCGACGTCCCGGAGACAGGCGTCAAGGTCTCGCGCGGGATGACGCACGACGGCCTCGGCAAGTACCTCTCGCAGGTCGTCGAGAAGGCTCACGGCAAGACGGACGACGTGGTCGGGATCCTGAAGGAGACCAAGACCGACGTCGTCGTCAACTACCTCCCGGTCGGCTCCGAGGCGGCGACGAAGTGGTACGCCGAGCAAGTCCTCGAGGCCGGCTGCGCGATGGTCAACTGCATGCCGGTCTTCATCGCCCGCGAGGACTACTGGGGCAAGCGGTTCGAGGAGAAGGGCCTGCCGATCATCGGCGACGACATCAAGTCGCAGGTCGGCGCCACGATCACGCATCGCGTACTGACCTCGCTCTTCCGCGAGCGCGGCGTCCACCTCGACAAGACGATGCAGCTCAACGTCGGGGGCAACTCGGACTTCCTCAACATGCTCGAACGGGAGCGCCTGGAGTCGAAGAAGATCTCCAAGACGAACGCCGTCACGTCGATGCTCGACTACGACCTCGGCGCGGGCAACGTGCACGTCGGCCCGTCCGACTACGTTCCGTGGCTGACCGACCGCAAGTGGGCCTACATCCGCATGGAGGGATCGTCCTTCGGCGATGTTCCACTCAACGTCGAGCTCAAGCTCGAGGTCTGGGACTCGCCCAACTCGGCCGGGATCGTCATCGACGCGGTGCGCCTCTCGAAGCTCGCGCTCAACAACGGCATCTCCGGCGCGCTCGTCGGGCCGAGCTCGTACCTCATGAAGTCGCCGCCGAAGCAGATCGTCGACGACGAGGCATACGAGCTGACGGAGGAATTCATCCGCGAGAACGCCCGCGTCGCCACGAAGCACGAGGCTCCGGCAGAGGTCTAGAACCAATGGTCGCGCGAGCGGTGTCGGCGGGGAGACGGCTGACACCGCTCGCGGTCCTCGTCCCCATCGGCGCGACGCCGGTCGTTTTTGCGTTGGCGGCGCGCCATGGCTTCGTCGCTTGGCTCGCGATCCCAGCGGGCCTCGCGGTCACGGTGTGGGGACGGCAAGGAGCACCTACGGCGTGCGGACAGGACTGGTCGCCGCCGTTTCCAGCTGGCTCGCCCTCATCGTTGCCCTCCCTTTCTTCTATGCGCTCACGATCAACACCTCGATCTGCGGGAAGGATCTGAACGTCAGCTGGGACTGGCTGGCACCTAGCGCTGGGGCGCTCGTGTTCTTGCTCCTGGGGAGTGTTGGACTCCGCACGTTCCGAGCGGCCGCCGTGCCCGTCGCGTTCCTCTGCGGTGTATTGGCGATGCTGCTGCTTGTCGCCGTCTTGCCGGGAACGCAGGGGATTTGGGAGACGTGAACCTCGAGTTTCGGTCTGCGCGCTCGCTGGACATCGCCGACTACACCGCGCTCTTCAACGCCGCGTACGAGGGCTACCTCGTTCCGTTTCATCTCGACGAGAACACCGTCACAGCGATGACCGAGACGTTCGACCTCGATGCCGACGCATCGCGGATCGCCTATCGCGACGGAACGGCGGTCGGGCTCGGGAACCTCGGTCTTCGCGGCACAGACGCCTGGATCGGAGGCGTCGGCGTCGTGCCGGCGGCGCGGCGCTCCGGCATCGGTGAGGCACTCATGCGTGCGCTGCACGAGCACGCGCGAGAGCGCGGCGTCTGCCGGGTCTGGCTCGAGGTGATCGTCGAGAACACGGGCGCCTTCGCCCTCTACGAGAAGCTCGGCTACCGCACCGTTCGGGACGTCGAGGTCTGGACGCTGCCACTTTCCGTCTCGGAGAAGGGCGAGGCAGATGAGGTCTCGGCCGAAGATGCCCACGCGCGCATTCGCGGCCTCCGGGCGGGCCGCGAGCCCTGGCAGCGCGCAGACGAGACCCTGAGGCATTACGGCGACGCGCGCGGCCTCGTCACCGGCGACGGCGCAGCCGTCTACCGGCAGTCCGGCGAGAACGTCCAGCTCATCCAGATCGCCGGCGAGGCGGGACCCCTGCTCCGCGCGCTCCGGGCTCACAGCCGCGTGAGCATCCTCAACCTGCCCGAGGACGATCCGGCCGCGGAGGCCTTCCGGTCGCTCGGCGCAGCGGCCGCGGCCCGGCAGCACGAGATGCTGCTCGAGCTCGGGCACTAAACTCGATCAGCGTGCGGATCGCGCTCGTCACGCCGTTCGCCTGGTCGCAGCCGCACGACGTGAACGAGCACGTTGACGGGCTCGCACGCGAGCTGCGGCGACGCGGTCATGCGGTCACCGTCCTCGCTCCCTCGAACCGGG